>NZ_OZ034983.1:1844469-2151881 GCF_964030845.1 Candidatus Fukatsuia endosymbiont of Tuberolachnus salignus | reverse complement strand
TTGAACAGCTTAGCGGCCAGCGGATGAAAACGGGTTCTTATCTGCTAGATTACGAATTAATCATTCGTAAAAGCACATCTAGGCCCAGATGCTAACCTTGGTAACAGCAAATAGGTGGTATAGCTGCGCAATTTAATTTTGATTGCCTAACGGATACATTGAGGAGTAAATATACGGAATGGCTCATATTTGTGTGCTAATCAAAATTAAATTGCGTAGCTGTATAGCCTACACAAGGCTTAATCCGAAACTGTGCGAATTTGGCGTATCTAAACGGCGAAGCCGTCTCTCAAAAGTCGGTTATACCGAACTAAGAATCTGTTCCAAATCTTCTTGAGTGACGCTCAGACGAAGAAAAAACGGGCGAAAACGCGCAGTTTATTTTTTGTATAATAAGAGGGAATCAATGAGCATTTTAAGCGCATTTTTGACGAATTACTTGACCAAAATACGGCGAGCACAAAAGATTTCGAACAGGCTCTTAGAGCCTTATTACCTAACAAAGAAACTTTTGCTCGGTAAGCAACAGCAATATTGACGTATAATGACACAAATGATGGGTTAAAATGAAAAGGCAACTTACTCATAATAAATGAAAAATCGTGTTTTATTGCTTATTATATAAATAAAATATTATTTAATAGATTATTTTTTAAAGTGTTGTCTTTATTATTACATCCGATAAAATTATATGATCCCAATGCGTTATATATCGATGGTGATTTTTCAAAAATTAATGATCTTTAATTGACATTGGAATTTTAACAGTTCCACTTTTCATCATTAATAAGTAAGCTTACCAACACACCAGTAGCGTTGTTGTGAGACGGTGCTACCATTTAATCAAAGCAAAAGGAACGCTCGGATGTCGATTCCCCTTACTTGGCACGATGTTATTGGCCAGGAAAAACAACAGTCTTACTTTCAGAAAACGCTCAGCTACGTAGCAGAGCAACGCGATGCGGGTAAAGTCGTCTATCCTGAGCAGCAAGATGTATTCAATGCCTTTCGTTTTACTGCCCTGATGGAAGTCAAAGCGGTTATCCTCGGGCAAGATCCTTACCATGGAGCAAATCAAGCACATGGCCTATCATTTTCCGTGCTACCTGGCGTGCCTATTCCCCCCTCACTGATGAATATGTATAAAGAATTGAAGGCAGATATTCCGGGTTTTATATACCCTAATCACGGCTATTTACAAAGCTGGGCGCAACAAGGTGTGCTACTGTTGAATACGGTATTGACAGTTGAAGCAGGTAAAGCACATTCTCATGCAAATCTTGGCTGGGAAACTTTTACTGACCGGGTCATCGCTGCATTGAATACATATCGAGAAGGCATAATTTTTTTGTTGTGGGGATCTCATGCACAAAAAAAAGGACGGATGATTGATACAAAACGTCATTTTATTCTGCAAGCGGCTCATCCATCCCCCTTATCTGCCCATCGGGGGTTTTTCGGCTGTCAGCATTTTTCGAAAACGAACCAACTGTTGCAAGAGCATAATTTGGTGCCGATAGACTGGCAGCCAGGACTGCTAGCGTAGATTGACACCACAAAAAAGGCACTGTTGAAAAAAGTGCCTTAATGATCACGGAAAAAATGTTAACTTTCTGCTTTGCCCTTGGATACCTCGACCATCGCTGGACGTAATAAGCGGCCATTGAGTTTATAACCCTTTTGCATCATCTTGATGACATAGTTCGGCTGAACTTCATCAGATTCAGACAATTTCATCGCTTGATGACACTCCGGGTTAAACGGCACCTGAATATCTGCAACAATTTCAATACCAAATTTACCTACAGTGTCCAGTAAAGATTTCAGCGTCAATTCGAGCCCTTCGATCATGGGTAAGAGTTCAGTATTCGATCTCTCTACCAGTGACAATGCTTTTTCCAAACTGTCAATCACCGGCAATAATTCGCCTGAAAATTTTTCTAGCCCAAATTTTCTAGCTTTTTCGACATCATTTTCGGCACGACGACGGATATTTTCGATTTCAGCTTCTTTGCGGGGCAAACTTTCACGTTCTCTCTTCTCGGCAGCCGCCAATGCCGTTTCTAGCTTGGCAATTTGGGCTTCTAGTTCAGTAACACGTTGGTCCACAGTATCATCGGTCTGTAATGTTTCGCTTGCTTGCTGCTCAACTGTCTGTTTATTTTCTTCTGCCAACGTTTTATCGATAGACGTTTTCTGTTCTTTATTGTCATTCTTCATAGATATCTCCGCGTTTTAGCATTAATCTCGCAAGTTGGTCTATTATGGGGATCAAAACGGTGGATTCAAGGGAATTGGTCACAATGTTGAAAGAAGGAAACATTCCTGTGAGGAAAGCGGCGGTAATGACGAAAAAATTTAACTGTATTGGTATTGTTGGGCACCCACGCCACCAGACTGCGCTAGACACACACAAGATGCTATGCCATTGGCTCAAGTCCGAGGGCTACGAGGTTATCGTTGAAGAACAAATTGCCAAGGATCTCGCTTTAAGCAATGCCACTGTGGGTAGCTTAACAGATATTGGTAAAAATGCGGATTTGGCGGTTGTGGTTGGTGGTGACGGTAATATGCTCTGTTCTGCTCGAGTACTGGCCAAACATGATATCAAAGTGATCGGCGTTAACCGAGGTAACTTTGGTTTTTTAACCGATTTGGATCCAGATACTGCTCAGCAGCAGCTTGCTGAGGTACTAGCAGGTGAATACTTAAGTGAACAGCGTTTTCTATTAGAGGTCAAAGTTCTCCATGCCAACCATCACAAAAAGCCCAGCACAGCGATCAACGAAGTCGTGTTACATTCTCGCAAAAGGGTACAGATGATTGAATTCGAAGTTTATATTGACAATTATTTCGCCTTCTCGCAACGTTCTGATGGACTGATTATCGCCACGCCAACGGGATCTACGGCTTACTCACTTTCTGCCGGCGGCCCCATTCTAACATCAACCCTCGATGCTATCGTATTGGTGCCAATGTTTCCACATACCTTATCGGCAAGGCCACTGGTCATCAAAAGTAGCAGCACTATCCGTTTAAAAGTTTCCCGTAATGACTTAGAAATCACTTGTGACAGCCAGATTGCTCTGCCCATTCGGAAAGGTGAAGAGATAGAGATCAGCCGCAGTAAATGTCACCTTGATCTCATTCATCCCAAAAATTACAGTTATTTTAATACGTTAAGTACCAAATTAAGTTGGTCAAAAAAATTATTCTAAAAAAGTGCAAGCAATACTTTACTGTCGATAAAAACGGGTTATACTGTTAATAAATACAGCATTGTATTTATTAACAGGAGATTTGCCGTGCTAGCTCAACTAACTATCCATAACTTTGCTATCGTGCGTGAGTTGGAAATTGATTTTCAACCTGGAATGACCGCCATTACTGGAGAAACCGGCGCAGGTAAATCCATAGCCATTGATGCCTTGTGTTTGTGCTTAGGGTCTCGTTCAGAAGGAAATATGGCACGTTTAGGGACATCACGTGCCAATATTTGCGCACGTTTTTCACTGATAGACACTCTTTCCGCCCGCCAGTGGCTGAAAGATCACCATTTGGATGACAGTGATGAATGTCTGCTACGCCGTGTTATCGGTGCCGATGGTCGCTCACGAGGTTTTATCAATGGGACAGCTGTGCCACTTTCTCAGTTACGTGAGTTAGGCCAATTATTAATTCAGATCCACGGTCAAAACGCACATCAGTTGTTACTAAAATCTGCACACCAAAAACGGTTACTTGATGCATACGCTAATCAACACGTATTGTTAGCAAAAATGCAAAACGCTTATCAGACTTGGCATCAGAGTCGTCAGGCACTGGCACTATATCAGCAACAGATACTTGAACTTAATTCACGTCAGCAACTGTTGCAATACTACCTCCAAGAGCTCGATGCCCTTGCCCCTAAAGTAGGGAAATATGAGCAAATAGATGCGGAATACAAACGTTTAGCTAATAGAGGTCAATTGTTGTCGATTAGCCAACAGGTTCTTCAATCACTCTCCGATGGTGAACAACAGGATATTCTTAGCCAACTCCATAGCGTCAAACAACAAATCGTAGAGTTAGCGAACATAGATGATAAACTCAATAACTTTCCTACTATGCTCGAAGACGCTTTAATTCAGATCGATGAAGTCAGCATTGAACTGAGAAATTATGTTGCCCAATTGGACAACGAACCAGGCCGTTTGCATGAACTGGAACAGCAGTTAGCGCTTCATCTTGATTTAGCGCGGAAACATCATATTGCTCCTGAAGCATTGCCCCAATTTTATCAACAACTCTTGGCAGAACAACAACTACTTGCACAACAGGAAAATGATCATCAACAACTTAGCCAAAGCGTGCAAACTCATTATCAACACGCTTTGGAGATAGCTGATCAACTACATCGTAAACGCCAATATTATGCACAAGAACTGGCGACTTTACTTACTGAAAGTATGAATCAGCTTGCTATGCCTCATGGTCAATTTACTATAGCTACATTCTTTGAACCAGAGTCCCTCAGCGCTGATGGAGCGAGTCGCATTGAATTTTGCGTTACCACGAATCCAGGTCAGCCATCACAGCCTCTAGTTAAAATTACCTCGGGTGGCGAACTTTCACGTATCGCGTTAGCCATTCAAGTGATCACTGCTCGCAAAATGGATACTCCCGCATTAATTTTTGATGAAGTTGATGTTGGTATTAGTGGCCGAACTGCTGCCATTGTTGGTCGCTTACTGCGCCAATTAGGGGAATCAACTCAGGTAATGTGTGTGACTCATCTTCCACAAGTTGCAGGTTGTGGTCATCAACATTTTTTTGTTAGCAAGCAAACTGATGGCAATGAAGTAGAAACTCACATGTATCGGCTTGATAAAAAAAGCCGATTGCAAGAATTGGCACGTCTTCTTGGTGGGGGCGAGATCACAAAAAACACACTGGCCAATGCAAAAGAGCTGCTGACTGCATAGCACTAAAAGTGCAGTCGTTACCTTAATTGACGAAGGGAACGCAGGTCTGCCACTTTTACCAGTCACATAGCCAACAGTTGATTAATGTGGGCAAAATTTGTTCTGGTCAATTAATTTTTGACACAAATTCAAGGGCTTTATACCGCTTGATATAGCTGTGCACTTTAACTTTAATTATAATATAAAAAATAATCCAAATGAGCTAAAGATGAGTTATTCCGTTGATTTTCGGCGTAACGTCCTCAGTGTTCGAGAGCAGGAAGGACTGAAAGCCCTTCTTCTGGAATATCAAGTGAGGCTAATTTTACGTTACGATTAACTATCCGGTTCTTTCTCAACGTGGTGACCCCAATCCAGCCAGGAGAACGAATGGCGTTGAGATTATCTAAACTTGACCACGCATCCATCACCACCGCTTCAGGGCTTATGCCCTTCGCTTTTGCCAGTTTGAGCATGTCGCAAAAATGCGAGCTTTTTGTTTTTCCGGCGGTCTCTTTGTCGTCAATTCGGTAGTCAATAGGCACTGACTCTCCCGTTTCAAGACCCTGCCACAGCAGATTAACCAAACCAATACCGGCTATAACACCCTGTTCATTACCAGAATATTGATAATGAAACAGCTCTATCTTCTTACTCCGTTTTTTTGCTAGCACAGTATCAGCCGCAATCACTAAACAAGGCGCTCCACGCTCAATCGAGGGCGCGACAAGTTGACACAACTCTTTGGGACGAAAACAGCGGCTCTTTAACCTGCGAATTACGCTATCATGGGATACCCTTGACGGGCTCACTTCTGACAACACCAGACTAGAATATCTCACACGACTCGCTTGTAAAAATGCTTTATATACCCGTGATCAATGAAGATGCTTGATTTTGAAGTCGATAAGGATCATGCTCATAGCCATGAAAATAGAGCTGACTGCTGACCAGAAAATTACCCTCGAAGCCCAACATCGTCAAAGCCATGACCGCCGTGTCTGTGACAGGATCCGGTGTGTTTTGTTGTCCGCAGACGGCTGGACTCCCCCTATGATTGCTCACTCACAGCTCATTAATGAAACCACGGTGCGGCGCCACCTTACAGACTATCATAAACTCAACAAGCTCAAGCCTGAAAATGGCGGCTCCGATGGCTATCTCAATGCGGAACAGACCACGTCGCTGGTTGAACATCTCACCCAGCCGCTCTACCACCACAATCACCAAATTGTGGCGTATATCGCTGGACGCTGGAACATCACCTTTACCGTATCAGGGCTGGCATATACCCAAGTGAAATCAAGATGCAGGATTTAGCGCCTGGAAATTATCGTTTAAGCGAGATACCAGAGAACTTGCCATTTGTGGTAGCTTCACCTCAAAGAAGTTTAAGATATCGTTCTTAAAACTCTGTTTAGATGGGTAATATCTATTGTTTCGTGTTTGCTCATTCATCACCTTCCACAATCGCTCTATCGGGTTTAGATTCGGGCTATACGGCGGAAGGTAATGAAGCTGGATATTCAACGTAAGCGCGGCGTCTTGCACAAGCTGTGAACGGTGATAGCCTGCACCCTCGAGGATCACATGTGCCGTTGTCGTGATGGGATAATGCGCGCGAATGGCAGACAGGAAGTGAACCACATTTTCGCTGTTAATCGTCTCATCATCACGGATTATGGGGTTAGCCACATTCTGGATGTTCAAGGCTCCCATGATATTCAACCGCGTTCTGCTCCCGGTGGTCTCTATCGTTTTATCCTGGCCTTTTCGTATCCAGCCGTAGCTTATTTTGGTGGCTTGTGTCGGATGAACGGCATCAATAAACAGTATGGGGTCATTACCCGCGGCGTCTTTCAATTCGCTGTAGGTCTTTATAAATTGCTGTTGTTTCTCAACGTCAAATTTATGCGGAACACCTTTCGGCTTTTTATAGCTAAAGCCATGCTGCTTCAACCCTTTATACAGACCTGATACGGTAAAGGTGATGTTCCAGCGTCCAGCGATATACGCCACAATTTGGTGATTGTGGTGGTAGAGCGGCTGGGTGAGATGTTCAACCAGCGACGTGGTCTGTTCCGCATTGAGATAGCCATCGGAGCCGCCATTTTCAGGCTTGAGCTTGTTGAGTTTATGATAGTCTGTAAGGTGGCGCCGCACCGTGGTTTCATTAATGAGCTGTGAGTGAGCAATCATAGGGGGAGTCCAGCCGTCTGCGGACAACAAAACACACCGGATCCTGTCACAGACACGGCGGTCATGGCTTTGACGATGTTGGGCTTCGAGGGTAATTTTCTGGTCAGCAGTCAGCTCTATTTTCATGGCTATGAGCATGATCCTTATCGACTTCAAAATCAAGCATCTTCATTGATCACGGGTATATAAAGGGCTTTATCATATTCACGTTGAATTTTACGATTCTTTTAAGCACGAGTTACGCACGGATCTAACCTGGGGAAGCCAAGAGTGATCTGATGTGTTCAGTAATGGCGTTTTTAATGACAGCCCAATTTTGTTGGTAAAGAGTTATTTTTTCGGACAGACGGCGTTTATGTTGTTCAAACCAGGCAGCCATGGCCAGAAAAATATGATTTCTTTACGCCCGGCCTGTGCGGGCCTGACAGCGTTCTATGCCACAAGTTTGTGTGATTTCCCGATGATAAACTTCAACAGACCGACGGGCTTCGGTGACAGCACTAATTTGTCTCCGGGTGGGGGTCTCTTGGTTCGTAGCAACATAATCAATGCAACCGTGTTTGGCCACAAACTTGAAGACTGTCACCCAACCATCGCCCCGCAGGTGTACTGAAAGCCCTTCTTCTGGAATATCAAGTGAGGCTAATGTTACGTTACGATTAACTATCCGGTGCTTTCTCAACGTGGTGACCCCAATCCAGCCAGGAGAACGAATGGCGTTGAGATTATCTAAACTTGAATACCACGCATCCATCACCACCGCTTCAGGGCTTATGCCCCTCGCTTTTGCCAGTTTGAGCATGTCGCAAAAATGCGAGCTTTTTGTTTTTCCGGCGGTCTCTTTGTCGTCAATTCGGTAGTCAATAGGCACTGACTCTCCCGTTTCAAGACCCTGCCACAGCAGATTAACCAAACCAATACCGGCTATAACACCCTGTTCATTACCAGAATATTGATAATTAAACAGCTCTATCTTCTTACTCCGTTTTTTTGCTAGCACAGTATCAGCCGCAATCACTAAACAAGGCGCTCCCCGCTCAATCGAGGGCGCGACAAGTTGCCACAACTCTTTGGGACGAAAACAGCGGTTCTTTAACCTGCAAATTACGCTATCATGGGATACCCTCGACGGGCTCACTTCTGACAACGCCAGACTAGAATATCTCACACGACTCGCTTGTAAAAATGCTTTATAAAGGTCTTTCGTACAGGGATAACCTGACATCTCATTACCATTCTTATCTTTTTTTCTACTCCCCTTTTACCATCATTTATTACAGTGCGAAACTCGTGTTTAGGTGGGATCACCACCTGCATATTCGCTTCTTCAGCTTGTCTGACAATCTCATCACTATCATAGCCCTTGTCGGCCAGCAGATTTTCTGCTGTTATTCCCTCCATCAAGCGCTTAGCTTCTGTACAATCCGCTGTGGTACCTGATGTAATAATCGCTCTGACCGGCATACCCTGCGCATCCACGGCCAAGTGTATCTTGCTGTTGAGCCCCTTTTTGTACGACCCATATGGCTATAGCCGTATAAATTGATTCAAAATAAAGGGTCAGAAAAGAGAGTGTCGATATCGCATTGTCATTTCCTACGAAGGGCTTTAGCCTGAGCCCATTTGTGCTCAATCGGGTTCAGTTCTCACTTTTACCCACAACGTTGAATGAAAAATGATTCAGGTGAAATTGGATTATTGGTAGAGTCAATAGTTAAATCAGGAAACAGGCACATGAAAACAGTAACGGGTAATGGGAATGAGTGGATCCGGGAAGAATTTCATCAAATTGATTTCGGAGATAAACGCCTTAAAGAGCGTTTTTTTGAAACAGCGGGCTTATTATCATCAAAAGCGTCAGGTTCAATTTACCCAAGCTGTCATGGCTCCTGGTCACAGGCCAAAGGAGCTTATCGATTTTTTAGCAATGAGAGAGTGAGCGAGAGCGCGCTATAGCAGGAGCCGTATAAGTTGATTATGAAAATCAGAAATAACATATTGATATTAATTAATATTTATTAACAAAAGTGATCACGTTACATGGCGCTTGCTATATTCCGTACACATTGTGTGCAAACACAAAAACGTCTGGAGGGGCATTCACTGGTTTTTTCTCTTCAGGGACACATCAGAGTTGAACTTTGACTCACATAAAAAGACAGAGGGGTTGGGAAGTATCTCTATACCCGTGATCAATGAAGATGCTTGATTTTGAAGTCGATAAGGATCATGCTCATAGCCATGAAAATAGAGCTGACTGCTGACCAGAAAATTACCCTCGAAGCCCAACATCGTCAAAGCCATGACCGCCGTGTCTGTGACAGGATCCGGTGTGTTTTGTTGTCCGCAGACGGCTGGACTCCCCCTATGATTGCTCACTCACAGCTCATTAATGAAACCACGGTGCGGCGCCACCTTACAGACTATCATAAACTCAACAAGCTCAAGCCTGAAAATGGCGGCTCCGATGGCTATCTCAATGCGGAACAGACCACGTCGCTGGTTGAACATCTCACCCAGCCGCTCTACCACCACAATCACCAAATTGTGGCGTATATCGCTGGACGCTGGAACATCACCTTTACCGTATCAGGTCTGTATAAAGGGTTGAAGCAGCATGGCTTTAGCTATAAAAAGCCGAAAGGTGTTCCGCATAAATTTGACGTTGAGAAACAGCAGCAATTTATAAAGACCTACAGCGAATTGAAAGACGCCGCGGGTAATGACCCCATACTGTTTATTGATGCCGTTCATCCGACACAAGCCACCAAAATAAGCTACGGCTGGATACGAAAAGGCCAGAATAAAACGATAGAGACCACCGGGAGCAGAACGCGGTTGAATATCATGGGAGCCTTGAACATCCAGAATGTGGCTAACCCCATAATCCGTGATGATGAGACGATTAACAGCGAAAATGTGGTTCACTTCCTGTCTGCCATTCGCGCGCATTATCCCATCACGACAACGGCACATGTGATCCTCGAGGGTGCAGGCTATCACCGTTCACAGCTTGTGCAAGACGCCGCGCTTACGTTGAATATCCAGCTTCATTACCTTCCGCCGTATAGCCCGAATCTAAACCCGATAGAGCGATTGTGGAAGGTGATGAATGAGCAAACACGAAACAATAGATATTACCCATCTAAACAGAGTTTTAAGAACGATATCTTAAACTTCTTTGAGGTGAAGCTACCACAAATGGCAAGTTCTCTGGTATCTCGCTTAAACGATAATTGCCAGGCGCTAAATCCTGCATCTTGATTTCACTTGGGTATATACGATAAGTAGTTATGCCAGGGAAAATGATTTATCCAGTGTATTATCATGCTACCAAAAGCCGCTGTATGACCCTGCGCTGACCAAAGCACTGAAAAATTCGGATGGTGTTAGCCTGTTATCTTGCTGACAGGAAACGGCGCCTAAAGAGGGAGGGGTAAAACCAGACATTGCCTGAGCCATCTTGTCTGCTGTATCGCCCTGTGTTGGTTGAGGTGAAAAAAAACATTTTTCCAGACCTCTCGATGTCATGATAAAGGTCGTGGTTTTTGGAGCCACGGCAAAATCAACCTTGACACCAGAAGAGAAAATTTTTAAGCATTCTTCTACTTGTGCATGATATATCTCCAGTTTATCGCCCTTAGAAAACAAAACCCGGGTACGTAACATGCCGGTATCACTGCCTTTGATCTCTTTTTTAAAAAACACCCAGCCTTTTTTATTGATCACTTTAATGCTTGCGTAAACGGAGTCCTGAGCATGCTCATCAGCCAGGGGTTTACTGATATCAATCTCCAGCTGTCCGGCGACGGCGTCCACAGAAAGAGAAGCAAATGCATAATTATTCTTGTCCAGCAGGGTCATTTGATGAGCCGGTATTAGCCTTTGCAGCCCGGTTTTTGTCATGACAAAACGGTTTGTTTTGGCATTGGGCACTGATGCACCCTGGATATCTGAGGCAGACAGTAAACTGGTTTCTGCCTCAGCATGATAAATTTCCAGTTGATAGCCCTCAGTAAATGGGATCTCTTCACGTGGAGACACCATACCTGTGCTTTTTATTTTTTTTTCAAAAATGACCTTGCCTGCATGATTTCTGATTTTGATCTCAGCATAGGTTTTATCTCTGAAATAATCATCTGCCTCTGTTGCTTCATCGAACACATCAACACATAGCATGCTGTGTATTTTATCAATAGAAACGAAAGCAATATCGGTATCCCCCGCACGTAAAAGTGACTTTTTCCAATAGCTTCCTGGCGTTACCTCTTCCTTTATCCTTGCCCACATCTTTGCCCTGGCCTGTTCCCCTGCCCTTATTCGCTCCTCTGACTGCGGATTGCTGTCACGACCATGCAGGGTCCATAAAGCCAAAAAGTCAGCAACCTGAAATTCCTTCGGAATCCAGCTATACGACATTATCGTGCGAGGATCCTCCAGGTCATCGCTGTGCTCCAGCCCAAGCACATGCCCGATTTCATGAACAAGAAAAGATTTAAAATACTCTGGAGCTAGGCGAGCCTTCCGCTTGGTATTCATCCAGATTACGTTGCGTTCAGGAGGGACAGTGATGGGATCAACAAAACCGACAAGGCTACTCGTTGAAGCATCGAAATTAACAAAACCGCCAAGGGTACTCTCTGGAGCATGAAAATTACCAAAGACCATATCAGCGGGTTCATCACCCTCAACCTGGCGGAACTCCAGACCGGTTTTCTCTGCAATTTGATCAAGAATAAACTGGGTTATCTCTCGTTGTAGCACGGTAAAGGTGGTCAAACCCGTACGGAATATCGGTTTTGTGTGTTGCGGTATGACATCGTGATAACGGGGTGTGAGATAGCGAAAGGTCAGTTCCTTTTCTTTATCTGCTAGTTTATCTGGCTGTAATCCAGCGATGACTTTTGCTGCTATCATTTTATGTATGAGTTGTGTTGCTAGCTCTTCATCAAGCACAGACTGCGGTATCACCTGTTTTTGCTCTGTGGACGTTGTTAAACCTACATCGGATATCTTGTTATCCGGCTCTTCCATAGTATTGATTAAATTAGTTCTATTCATGATGATAACACATCCTTTTATGATGTAGCTTCCGCTATATCGGCCTGATCACTTTCTACATCGACGATCACCGCCGCTCCAACTGCGACAGTAGCAAATTCATAAAAACTGGTTTTTGTACTGAGATGAGTCTAGTCCTTATTTGGCATCAAATAAAAAGACTAGCAGAAGGAGAGCAAATTGCATTCACTATGCGTAAAATCAGCGATCACTGTTGGTGGAAATGAAAACAAAGGATAATATTGACGTGCAATGGATAAATAACAGGTCGAAATAAAGAGGCAACATATTGATAAATAGTGACTGAAAAGTGGTGTTTTGTCGCCTATTATATAAGCGAAAATATTTTGTCTATTTGTTTTTTATTGATTATTTTATCTTAGTGTGACTATATGGTGATAACAGGAGTAAATTTTATGCTACGTGTCCCACGGACCAGGGCGGGATTCCACTTTGCTGATTTTTTAACCAAAAATAAGTTTACTACGAAAATCGGCTGACCAGGCGGCTCGTCTACGTTTACTGGCAATACTATCTTGTTTACCTTTGTGCTGTTTAATCACACCCAACGCGACGCGATTGAAAAGAGCGACATGGGCTGCTCCATCCGGAGCTTTTATCAAGAGTTCATCTTCTCTAAACACCACATCCAATACCCAGTGAAGTTGATTTTCTATCCCCCAATGCAGCCGAATTGCCTGTGCCGCTTGTTCTGCATTCAGCGTTAATGAGCTGACATACCAACGTGACCGACAGTGGGTGACATTATTTTTTGTTCGTTCACTAGCGACCTCAATGAAAGTACGAATGGTAGGCCATTTCGCTTTTAATTCATTGGGTAATTCCGCATTAATTTGCATAACCGTACGTTTTTCTATCCGGCCATGCCCCTGATTAGTCTGCGTATATTCGTGCAATTTATCGCTATCATAGGCAAAAGCAAATTGCTGTTTTACCTGTTCAAACAGCTTCTTTTGAGTCGCTTTAAGCTGCACCACAAAATTGCCTTTACGTTGCGTGATAAGTGATGAAGTTGAGGTTTGGCAATGCAATGAATCGAGCGTCACAATAGCATTATCCAGCGCTAACGCGTCAATGCTCTGACGGGCTAATTCTCCTTCTTTTCCCTTATTGTTCGCCGCTTTTTGATAAAGCGTAATACCAGCATCAACATCATAGGCACTCACCACATGCAGCGCAGTGCAAATCTCTTCAGACCAGGTTCTCCGCAAGGTTTTACCGTCGATGGCGAGCAACGTCTTACCGGCTCGTTGGCGTCGTTCGTTAATCCATAAAAACAAGGATTGAATCAGCAAATTTGTATCTAATGCATTGATGATTTTAGCAATACAATGACGACGTGGGCTCTCACCATGATAAGAGCCATATTTTTTTAGCCAATCGAGCTGAGCTTCGCCAAAATCCTGGATGGATTTCCATCCCGAGGCCCCACTTAACACGGCGGCAAAAAACAGGAAAATAACATCGAGCAGGTGATGTTTGATATTAATATCTTTACGCGGGTCAGGGATCAGGGCTAATTGCTTTAAAATACTCATGATTACATATTCTTTAGGATACATAATATTATGAGCTTACTGCCTATTATTAGTTCACATTAAAGTGGGATCCCGCCCTGCCTTAATTACGCCTAAAAGCATTGCCAGTTACGTGGTCGTTTCGCAAATAGCGGGTAATCGCATTGTGACTCACGTCTTGCGTGTGATTAGCAAAATTCGTCAAGGTGTAATTTATCTGACTTACCATCAGATACTGGCAGTAGTCTAAGTGGCTTGGTTTCATTTATGACACTTTACAGAATCTTTATCCTATTTTAGATGAAAATTGCGTAAGTTATATTGGTATGTCCGTAATAAACATTAGAGGCTTTTTATGGATAATTAGCATCGGTAACTTTGGCAAACCACTCCCATTATGGTTACTATTAATAACTTACAAAAGTCTGTTCGTATTCAATGCTGGGCCATCGCGCTATGTTTTATAATTATATGATTATTAACTAATTTTAAAATTGCGGAGCGAGCGTGCTATTTTTTAATAGCTTGATTTTTAAAATAAAAAAACATAGAGCAATTTCCCTGGTATTCAATGAAATATTATGAAAAAGGACACAATATGAAGAAAATAAAGTCGTTTATAAAAATATTACCCATCTTATTATTACCAATGCCTATTTTGGCTTTTGGAGCAGAGAAAAACAAAGAAACACCATATATTTGTAAGTCTTGGTTTAAATACCTTAATCTACTTAATAGTCCCTCAGCTTCATCTCTTATTTATACACAAATTTCGAAGTGGTGCGTTGTGCAAAAACATGTCGTAGAGCAGGCTAAATTTCAGGCTAAGTCAAGGCGAGAGCATGAAAGCTCATTTTATGAGTAGACCTCTTAGAAACTCTCATTTATCTAATTTGTAGTAGCTCAAACTTAACCTGACAGACACAAGTTAAACCATCGAATTTGTCAAAGTAGTCTGACTGTCAGATGGGCTAGATAAATTATCGAGTTGTTTTTCTTTTACCTACCCCCTAGATGCCATCCAGGTTTCCTAAGGGGGTTTTGCCATAACAATACCTGCCTGAATGAGGTTGTTCTCTGTTGTAAAATGCAAGCCATTTATTGATGTCTTGCTGAATGTCTTCCAGTGATGAATAAATTTTACGCCGAAACATCACATCATATGGCATAGGCGGTATAAATTGATTTAAAATAGAGGGTCATAGAACAAGGTATCGATATCACATTGTCGCTTTCTACGAAGGGCTTTAGCTTGAGCCCATTTGTGCTCAATGGGGTTCATATCAGGAGAATAAGTGGGAAGATATTCCAGAATAAAGCCGGCTTGCTGTCTAGCAGACTGAATGTCTTGGCGCTTATGGAAACTGACATTATCCATTACAAGTACGGCCCCTGGAGGAGATTTTAGCAATAAATCTTGGGTGACCCAGGCATAAAAAATATCGCTGTTGATATGGCAGTCGAAGGTACAAACCGTGGTTAATTTTCCGTTAAGCTGGGCGCCAATGACGTTAGTACACGCTTTGGCATGCCAATCGTGTTGGCCGTAACAGCGCTTACCTTTCACTCAATAACCATAAAGACGCGGCATATCATGGGCAAAACCGCTTTCATCCACGTAAATTATCGGGGTACCACAGGCTTCATATAGCGTAGGCTGTATAAATTGATGTATAATTTCAAGATGACTTATCCATTAAAATTTCGCCAACATGTATTGGCTATTAAAGAGCAAGAAAAGCTTACATATGCCCAAACGGCCACACGTTTTTGTATTGGGACCGCAAGTCTGATGCGCTGGGCTAAACGAATAGAACCTTGTCTGACACGTGATAAACCCGCCAGTAAAATAGCTCGAGCGGCGTTGATTCTTGATGTGGAAACCTACCCTGACGCGTCTCAATACGAGCGAGCCCAACGTATGGGAGTGAGCGCTAGAGGTATCTGCCATGCGTTGAAACGGGCAGGGTTTAGCTATAAAAAAAACATTTTATCATCCAAAAGCCAACGCCCAATCCCGAGAAGATTTTCAGATCAAGATCCAGGCCTATGAAGCCAGCGAGACCCCTATTATTTACGTTGATGAAAGCGGTTTTGCTCATGACATGCCCCGCCTCTACGGCTATTGAGCTAAAGGTAAGCGGTGTTACGGTCAACATGATTGGCACGCTAAAGCACGTACCAATGTCATTGGCGCTCAGCTTAACGGAAAATTAACCACCGTTTGTGCCTTTGAATACAATATCAATAGCGATATTTTTCATGCGTGGGTAACCCAAGACTGACTGCCAAAAATCCCTCAAGGTGCTGTTATCGTGATGGATAATGTGAGCTTTCACAAACGCCAGGATATCCAGTCTACTAGACAAAAATCTGGTTTTATTCTGGAATATCTCCCGACGTATTCTCCTGACCTCAACCCGATTGAGCACAAATGGGCTCAGGCTAAAGCCCTTCGTAGGAAACGACAATGCGATATCGACACTCTCTTTTCTGACCCTTTGTTTTGAATCAATTTATACGGCTACAGCCATAAGCCTGTATCTTAGTCTGAAAATCTTTTCGTGCTTGGACGTCGATTTTGGGATGATAAAATGTTTTTTTTATAGCTAAACCCAGCCCGTTTTAACGCATCGCCTATCCCTCGAGCACTGACCCCCATACGTTGAGCGTGTTCGTATTGAGACGCGTCAGGATAGGTTTCCACATCAAGGAGCAACGCGGCGTGATTTATTTTGGTCGCCGGTTTATCACGAGTTAGGCAAGGGTCGATACGTTTAGCCCAGCCCAGCGCATTAGGCTCGCTGTCCCCACACAAAAACGGGTGGCTGTTTCGGCATAGGTGAGCTTTTCTTGCTCTTTAATAGTCAACACATGTTGGCGGAATTTTAAGGGATAAGTCATCTATAGAAAGTGAAACTTTAATGGAGAGTTCATTTCAACAGTATAAATCAATTTATACTGCCGATGCTATATATACCCAAGTGAAATCAAGATGCAGGATTTAGCGCCTGGCAATTATCGTTTAAGCGAGATACCAGAGAACTTGCCATTTGTGGTAGCTTCACCTCAAAGAAGTTTAAGATATCGTTCTTAAAACTCTGTTTAGATGGGTAATATCTATTGTTTCGTGTTTGCTCATTCATCACCTTCCACAATCGCTCTATCGGGTTTAGATTCGGGCTATACGGCGGAAGGTAATGAAGCTGGATATTCAACGTAAGCGCGGCGTCTTGCACAAGCTGTGAACGGTGATAGCCTGCACCCTCGAGGATCACATGTGCCGTTGTCGTGATGGGATAATGCGCGCGAATGGCAGACAGGAAGTGAACCACATTTTCGCTGTTAATCGTCTCATCATCACGGATTATGGGGTTAGCCACATTCTGGATGTTCAAGGCTCCCATGATATTCAACCGCGTTCTGCTCCCGGTGGTCTCTATCGTTTTATCCTGGCCTTTTCGTATCCAGCCGTAGCTTATTTTGGTGGCTTGTGTCGGATGAACGGCATCAATAAACAGTATGGGGTCATTACCCGCGGCGTCTTTCAATTCGCTGTAGGTCTTTATAAATTGCTGTTGTTTCTCAACGTCAAATTTATGCGGAACACCTTTCGGCTTTTTATAGCTAAAGCCATGCTGCTTCAACCCTTTATACAGACCTGATACGGTAAAGGTGATGTTCCAGCGTCCAGCGATATACGCCACAATTTGGTGATTGTGGTGGTAGAGCGGCTGGGTGAGATGTTCAACCAGCGACGTGGTCTGTTCCGCATTGAGATAGCCATCGGAGCCGCCATTTTCAGGCTTGAGCTTGTTGAGTTTATGATAGTCTGTAAGGTGGCGCCGCACCGTGGTTTCATTAATGAGCTGTGAGTGAGCAATCATAGGGGGAGTCCAGCCGTCTGCGGACAACAAAACACACCGGATCCTGTCACAGACACGGCGGTCATGGCTTTGACGATGTTGGGCTTCGAGGGTAATTTTCTGGTCAGCAGTCAGCTCTATTTTCATGGCTATGAGCATGATCCTTATCGACTTCAAAATCAAGCATCTTCATTGATCACGGGTATATATAAAATTTTGGATGACAGAACACGTCCTCCCACATACGGTAAAATTCATAGGAGGATATTCATCTTAATCAGGCTATTTTGATACTGGCTGCGTTTTTCATGGTGTAGATATCACCGCTTGCCGTCCAGTTGAACATTCTAAGCTTACCCCTTGTAGATTGTAATCTTAAACCAATTAATACCTCCCCTTCACCTGCCGGGAGGGTGATATCAATATCTTCGTTGACAGCGTTAACATACTCTCCTAATAGCCCCGCCCCGGCTTTCCCAAGGTATTGCACATCCATGCCATCACGGGTTATCGTTGCTCTGACCCAATCAGGTGATACGCTCAAGGCTATCCCTTTCTCTTTTCTCCCTAATAGCAACACTCTTCGTGGTGAGGCTGTTTTTTTTATATAAAACAAAGGGAATATTACAGATTGGCTATCGGGAATGCTGCCTTTTTTTGTTTTAAAAAAATTAGGAGACATGTCCAGAATATCCCCTTCTATTTTATCCGCAGACACTGTCCCTTTAAACCAGCCATCGGTGGCATATATCGTCCCTCTGAAGGTGGCATCGTTAAACTCAGCGTGTCCGGCTTTCTCTATTTTCCATCCTGAACGGCCTGCCGCCCAGTTTGCCGACTGGAGAGGCCCACCAATTTTTGTATTAGTGATGGCGGCCTCTTTTATTTGAGCGCTGCCAATGGTCGCATCTTGAATAAAGCCCTCACGTATAAAGACTTGATTATTTTTTACCGCAAAGGGCGAGAATTTTTTGCCATTTTGCCCACTTAACAAAATAGACCTCTTCGGAAACTCTGATTTATCTAATTTCCATGTTATAAATTGCTGCAATCAGATTAAATCGTAATCCAAAACGTTTTCGCCTGTTTCGATAACGATCTGATACGATTTTAAATCGTTTAATCATACCAATGACATTTTCGTTTAATACACGCTGGCTTGATAACTCACGATTGTTGCGTTTATCTTCTTGTGTTAAGGGATTTTTCTTTGTCTTTTTCTTAGGCAACGCCGAGTTTGAATGGATCTTGCCAAGCCCTTGGTAACCTGTATCTGTCACTGTTTTGATTTCAGGATGTATTCGCACGCCAGACTCTTTGAACAACCTAAAATCATGACGCCTCCCATGAGTAAAGCTTGTACAGATGACTGCTTTGCTTTTTTTATCGACGATCACTTGGGTTTTTAAGGTGGGTCGTTTCTTTTTTCCTGAGTAAAACTGCTTTTGTTTTTTTGGGGACGTTCAATCGGCGTTTCTGTGGCATCAATAAGAACGAGCTCATACTCCCTATCACTTTTTAATAAAGCTTTGCGTCCAGGGAGTGCAAAATCAGGATGCTTTATTAGCGTATTTTCTATCCATTTAATCGTTTCATAGCAGGTGCTCTCACTCACCCCATCGCTTCGGCTAACATGAAAATAAGTGCGATATTCCCGTAGATACTCAAGGGCCATTAATAAGCGATCTTCTAAACCCAGCTTGGGTTTCCGACCTCCTTTCCCTTGCTTACATTTATCTGCTTCATTCAATATCTTTATCACCTTTTCAAATGTACTGCGTTTAACTCCGGTTAAGCGCCGAAATTTTTCCTCTTCCAATACCTTTATTTGTTCATATTTCATGGGGGCTCCTTGTTCAGGAGATTTTTAACAACATTCCTACATGAATGCTATAGCAGGCGCCGTATCAGTTGATTATGAAAATTAGAAATAACATATTGATATTAATTAATATTTATTAACAAAAGTGATCACGTTACATGGCGCCTGCTATAGTTTCCGAAGAGGTCTATTAATCAACCGCGCCGAACCTCTGGGTTTTCCATAAAAATGATCGCAGCATGTGTTATATTTTCGGCTTCCATTCCTTTAATGAAATTACTGTATAAAAGATGCCCATCCCGTCCCATGAAATAATTTAACCTTAATGATCCACGGGATATACCTAATTGCTCATTTCTTCTGCTCGTAGTGGGGTGCGGAAGGATGCCCTCTGCTTCTGGTCGACCAGTGCCTCTCAAATAATAGTAATCTGGTACTGGTGCACCATCCACTTTAATACTTGCATGCACACTTTCGTGTAACAGAATTTGTAACCTTTCCGTTCTATCCTTTGTGAAAAACGCATCATTGAACGCTATTTTATTTTTCTTTGGACTATAATACGCAACGACGTTCCCTCTTTTTTGATCGTGGATCGACACCCTCCTTACACTCTTTTCATTGCTTTGCAACCATTTTCCGGTCTCTTCAAGAGATTCTATATTTTTCTTAATATTTTTAATGTCTATATCAGTCAACTCACCGGGCGTGTCATATCCCAAATACGCAGCTGCTATTTTTCTCCCTTTTTCAGTATCAAGCGCAGTCCTAGCTTTCCGAAGGGTTTCCACCATATCATCTACAGTATCATGAATTGCTCGGCCATTAACAACATCGTTTTGCCAAATAGCTTTTAGTCCTCGTTCATGCACCACAGTCCGACTTAACATACGATTGATACGGCTAGACATACGATTGGCAAATGTTCCTGAAACATCCTCTGAAGTATATCAGGTGGAGAAGATCCGGCTGAAAGGCCTGGTTGGATTTCATATGCATCAAAAATTTGAGGGTCTAATACTTTAGATTCATCAATGGGGGCTCTTGTCCCCATCGTGCCAAACAGCATATTGACCCCGCCGTTAATCATATGGCTGTAGCCGTATAAATTGATTCAAAACAAAGGGTCAGAAAAGAGAGTGTCGATATCGCATTGTCGTTTCCTACGAAGGGCTTTAGCCTGAGCCCATTTGTGCTCAATCGGGTTGAGGTCAGGAGAATACGTCGGGAGATATTCCAGAATAAAACCAGATTTTTGTCTAGTAGACTGGATATCCTGGCGTTTGTGAAAGCTCACATTATCCATCACGATAACAGCCCCTTGAGGGATTTTTGGCAGTCAGTCTTGGGTTACCCACGCATGAAAAATATCGCTATTGATATTGTATTCAAAGGCACAAACGGTGGTTAATTTTCCGTTAAGCTGAGCGCCAATGACATTGGTACATGCTTTAGCGTGCCAATCATGTTGACCGTAACACCGCTTACCTTTAGCTCAATAGCCGTAGAGGCGGGGCATGTCATGAGCAAAACCGCTTTCATCAACGTAAATAATAGGGGTCTCGCTGGCTTCATAGGCCTGGATCTTGATCTGAAAATCTTCTCGGGATTGGGCGTTGGCTTTTGGATGATAAAATGTTTTTTTTATAGCTAAACCCTGCCCGTTTCAACGCATGGCAGATACCTCTAGCGCTCACTCCCATACGTTGGGCTCGCTCGTATTGAGACGCGTCAGGGTAGGTTTCCACATCAAGAATCAACGCCGCTCGAGCTATTTTACTGGCGGGTTTATCACGTGTCAGACAAGGTTCTATTCGTTTAGCCCAGCGCATCAGACTTGCGGTCCCAATACAAAAACGTGTGGCCGTTTGGGCATATGTAAGCTTTTCTTGCTCTTTAATAGCCAATACATGTTGGCGAAATTTTAATGGATAAGTCATCTTGAAATTATACATCAATTTATAAAGCCTACGCTATATCACCC
This sequence comes from Candidatus Fukatsuia endosymbiont of Tuberolachnus salignus, assembly GCF_964030845.1. Lineage (NCBI taxonomy): Bacteria > Pseudomonadati > Pseudomonadota > Gammaproteobacteria > Enterobacterales > Yersiniaceae > Candidatus Fukatsuia > Candidatus Fukatsuia endosymbiont of Tuberolachnus salignus. The sequence goes on along the minus strand of NZ_OZ034983.1, from coordinate 2,130,465 downwards.
ACACCCTGGCTGCGTTGTAACTGCGTATCACCGTTAATGGCTTTATCTGTACCCAGTCCAGTCTGAGTTGCGCCAATGCCCAACAACGTCAGGCTCCCCAGTCCTGGAAAAATGAGCATGCTCACGGCTGCTATATCTGCCGCCGCTCTCAGGTTCATTAATAGTTGTTCTTTGAAAACCTCACCATTGGTGGTAGTCAGTGTATTGGCATCAGCTTCCGTGCGCTCTTTAGCCTGTTGTGTCAACCAGGTAAAAGCGTCTTCTCTGATGGGTTTTGGATCATAATTAATGTATTTACTGTCCCAGTGATTCTGGCCAAGTTCCCTGAGAGCAGTGTCAACTCCAGAATAAGAATGACCGTCCTGTCGGTTATATAATAGACCTCTTCGGAAACTATAGCAGGCGCCATGTAACGTGATCACTTTTGTTAATAAATATTAATTAATATCAATATGTTATTTCTAATTTTCATAATCAACTGATACGGCGCCTGCTATAGCATTCATGTAGGAATGTTGTTAAAAATCTCCTGAACAAGGAGCCCCCATGAAATATGAACAAATAAAGGTATTGGAAGAGGAAAAATTTCGGCGCTTAACCGGAGTTAAACGCAGTACATTTGAAAAGATGATAAAGATATTGAATGAAGCAGATAAATGTAAGCAAGGGAAAGGAGGTCGGAAACCCAAGCTGGGTTTAGAAGATCGCTTATTAATGGCCCTTGAGTATCTACGGGAATATCGCACTTATTTTCATGTTAGCCGAAGCGATGGGGTGAGTGAGAGCACCTGCTATGAAACGATTAAATGGATAGAAAATACGCTAATAAAGCATCCTGATTTTGCACTCCCTGGACGCAAAGCTTTATTAAAAAGTGATAGGGAGTATGAGCTCGTTCTTATTGATGCCACAGAAACGCCGATTGAACGTCCCCAAAAAAACAAAAGCAGTTTTACTCAGGAAAAAAGAAACGACCCACCTTAAAAACCCAAGTGATCGTCGATAAAAAAAGCAAAGCAGTCATCTGTACAAGCTTTACTCATGGGAGGCGTCATGATTTTAGGTTGTTCAAAGAGTCTGGCGTGCGAATACATCCTGAAATCAAAACAGTGACAGATACAGGTTACCAAGGGCTTGGCAAGATCCATTCAAACTCGGCGTTGCCTAAGAAAAAGACAAAGAAAAATCCCTTAACAAAAGAAGATAAACGCAACAATCGTGAGTTATCAAGCCAGCGTGTATTAAACGAAAATGTCATTGGTATGATTAAACGATTTAAAATCGTATCAGATCGTTATCGAAACAGGCGAAAACGTTTTGGATTACGATTTAATCTGATTGCAGCAATTTATAACATGGAAATTAGATAAATCAGAGTTTCCGAAGAGGTCTAATGAAAAGTGACTGGCAAGTTCCGCGCGCTTATGACTGTCTCCAGCCTGTTCCAGAACCCAGTTATTAAGCTGTTGTTTATCATCAAACTCATGAAATGTTTTATCACCACCTGGTTTGTATAAAATAATTTTTCCGTTGGCACCGTGAACCAACAGCATATCGTTTGCCGGATAGCCATAAATATCAAAGGTAGATAGGCTATTTTTTTGCGGTCAGAAAATTTTTTTCCAATTCTACCATGGAAATTTTCCGATCGTTCAGGGTGTCTCCTGCAGTTGTCTTCAGTACCAGCGCCAGCCCTTGCGCAGATAAATTCCCAGTCTCGTGCTGATGTCTGGCTGAGGCGATAAATAATCTTTTATTCACGATGCGAAAAGTATCTTCATTCGCTCTCCAGAATTCACGGAGTTTATCTATATATTTCTTGCTAAAGTTACTTTCGATTACTATTTTCATAAAATCAACGGGCAACAGGCGAACCTCATTGTGTTTGCCAAATTGTTGCTACTGAGTTCGTCGGAATTAAGGCGATCTTCGGCACCAAAATTGCCTAACAAACGTTCCGTTAATGTTTTTGATTCCACGGGAATACCATTATGCTCCCAGCCAATAAAAGTTTCAGATGAACTGGATGCATAATTAAATCTGTTAAAAAAAGTTTTATTGGGATTAATATCTAAACCATATTTTTCTTTAATAGCATCTTTGAGATATTTTGCGGCTGATGGGATTATTTGTGGGTAATTCTCTTTCAGTCTATTTACTTTTTCGATATAGCTTTTTCTGTCCCTGAGCAACAAATCTTCCTGAATAACGCCTTCAGCAGGCGCTGAGCAAGATGTACCAGCATTATATTCGCTGTAAGGTACCATATGCCATTCGGTTGTTAAGGCAAGAGCATCCTGAGATGGTTGCACATTAGTAGGTTTAGTTTGCATGTTTTTTTCTCTTAATATCAGGACTTACAAAAGCGTCGTTCCCTGTGAGGGATTTTTCAATTGCTGATAGAAAGAATCACCAAGCACTCCAAATTTAACTTGATGGAGAGTTCGTTTATTTTTTCTATTTATATCAGCGAGGTGTATTCAAAATAAAAAAGCACAAGTGATATGATTTGAATACATGCTTTACGGTGTTGACAGTGTTCAAGACCGGTTAATTGTTTAGATTTTCTTCTTACCATCAACCTATGGATCGTAAATACGGTAATCAATAATCCAGTGGCCTTGTGTGTTTGCATCAACATAGACACAAATTACCACCCCAATTCCCTTAATAATTCCCTTATATTACCACCTAACCAACTCAATGTGATGCAGGAAATTTTTATCAACGATATAGTAATCTTGTCGAACACGAGACAGCCATCATCATAAAGAAAGATCGAATCACGTATATTGCCCCACAGGAGTTGAGGTGTTATTTGTCGTTCCAAATCGGTTTATCGCATCGAACCGTCCAGTTTTTTTAACTGTTCGCATTAATGGTAGCTCGAATCTCCTCAGTCGTCACCGTTTCTAATTTATCAGTACAGATTCCTTCCATCACGGTGATGGTTGTTGCGTTCAGAACAAATGACTTGAAAGGCTATACTTCCTTATGCGCAATTTTATTTGTACCATGGATATGAGTTTGTACCAGTAGACGTTAAGCATCATTCCTCCATATTGTACAGTGAATAACCAGGCGGTACTCTAATCTAAAAGGCTCCCTCGGCAATTTTTTTTCTAATAGGGGCATCTAAAACCTTGTGAAGTACCACTTTAATGTGCGCTGATAGCCTTATTTTTTACACTGGTAGAGACAAACACGGGCCAATCTTAGAGGTGCCATCAGCGACGAAGGCAAAACACTGGCGTAGGCAAAGTAATTGATAGCCTGTAGCCATTCCACTAAATGATAAAAAAAGCATCCACCCGCGGGTGGATAATGCGAAGTGATGTACAATCCCAGATCATAAAAAATCCGCCATAATGAAATTTGGCACATAACTTTAGGATAAACGATGGCTAATTCCTCATTTTTTCTACAAGACAGTAATAGTAGACGTTTACTGATAGCCTTTATAATCACCACCTTATTTATGGTTGCAGAAGTCATTGGCGGTTTACTCTCTAGCTCGCTAGCACTATTAGCGGATGCGGGTCATATGGTAACTGATGCGATGGCGTTACTGCTCGCACTGGTTGCCGTTCACTTTGCACAGCGTAAACCCAATATGCGCCATACTTTTGGTTATCTGCGTTTGACCACCGTAGCGGCGTTCGTTAACGCCGGCGCTTTATTTTTGATCGTTTTATTGATTGTCTGGGAAGCGATGCACCGTTTTGTGGAACCACATGACGTACTGGGCGTTCCTATGCTAATAGTTGCTATCGCTGGATTTTTTGCTAATCTCTTCTCTTTCTGGATATTGCATCGTGGCACGGAAGAAAAAAATATCAACGTACGCGCTGCAACTTTGCACATACTTGGCGATTTATTGGGTTCAGTAGGTGCGATTGTCGCTGCGATTGTGATCCTAATGACGGGTTGGACACCGATAGATCCTATCTTGTCTATCTTAGTTTCAGTACTAGTATTACGTAGTGCCTGGCGTTTACTGAAAGAAAGCTTTCACGAATTGCTCGAAGGTGCCCCGCACGACGTAGATATCGATAAATTACGTCAGGCATTGTGCACTAACATCGATGAAGTTCGTGACGTTCATCATGTTCATTTGTGGCAAGCGGGTGAACAGCGTTTAATGACGCTACACGTGCAGGTTGCTCCACCCAATGATCACGATGATTTATTGCAGCGAATTCAACAGTATCTGTTAACACACTATAATATTGCCCACGCCACTATCCAGACAGAATATCAACATTGCAAGAAAGCAGATTGTGATATCGGCCAGTTAGTTAGCACTACCTGTAAGGTACATCATCATTAATTGACATTACGTCGAGCCATTACTTATCACTAATGTTACATGATAGGATGAAACCTTGTTCAAGCACACCTCAGCCCACCATCTTTGGCGGGCTTGTGGGCGGTGCTTACGACGATTTCGAACAGGTTCAATCAAAATCACTCAAATTAATGTCACGGTGCTTGCTACAGTTTTACTAAATAGACCTTTTGCATACCTACTGCGTGGTATGAACTCGGTGTTACATGGTGCTCACAATCCTCATGTTTGCGTGTGTACACTGCGGTTACTGTGCTTCGGGTGCATCGACTTCGCATAACGAATTACGGTTTTACAAGAAGTCTAATGTTTATTGACGCCCTGAATGACCAAAACCACCAGTGCCACGCTCACTATTGGTAAATTCTTCAACAATATTAAATCCAGCCTGTACCACAGGCACCAACACCATTTGAGCAACACGCTCACCAGGCTCGATAGTGAAAAATTTTTTACCGCGGTTCCATATAGATACCATCAATTGCCCTTGATAATCTGAGTCAATTAATCCGACCAGATTACCTAAAACAATGCCGTTCTTATGGCCTAATCCAGAGCGCGGCAAAATCATGGCAGTCAAGCTGCTGTCGGCGATATGAATAGCTAATCCGGTTGGCAATAACGTGGTTTCTCCTGGTGCTAAATCTAACGCTTCATCTAAACAGGCCCGCAAATCCAGCCCCGCCGAGCCGGCAGTTGCGTATGTCGGTAAGGGAAATTCTTTACCCATTCTAGGATCCATTATCTTAACGTCGATTTTTTTCTTCATAACGGCTAATAATCTCATCTAATAAACGTTGACCGAGGAGAGATTTATCGCTGTGCGATAAACGTTTTTCTCCTGTCGACCAAAAAAGGTGCAATGCATTGGTATCACTATTAAACCCATTTTTTTCAAGGGATACATCGTTAGCACAAATAAGATCCAGATTTTTTCGTACCAATTTTTGTCGAGCGTATTCTTCCACATTATCGGTTTCGGCGGCAAATCCAACGACAAATGGACGGTCATCCATCATTGATGCTACACCAGCAACGATATCTGGATTTCTGACCATTTTTAGCATGATTTCTTCGCCCTGTTTTTTGATTTTTTTATCTGATACCTGTTCAACACGATAATCAGCGACGGCGGCACAAGAAATAAAAATATGTTGTGTTGCCGCGTTTCGCTGCACAATTTGCTGCATCTCCAATGCATTGATCACATCAATACGTTTTACGCTTGGCGGCGTTGCTAAATGCACCACCCCAGAAATCAAGGTCACTTGTGCTCCACGTTTTGCCGCTGCTTGAGCGATAGAAAAACCCATTTTGCCTGAACTTTGATTACTGATAAAACGTACCGGGTCCAGTGCTTCACGTGTTGGTCCAGTAGTAATCATGATGCGTAGCTTCTTTAAGTCTTGCTTGCTAAAAAAATGACTCTGTACTAGAGCAACTATTTCACAAGGTTCAAGCATCCGACCAGGGCCAATATCACCGCAAGCTTGACTGCCACTACCTGGCCCCCACAGTAGAATCGCGCGACTTGCTAGCACTTGTAGATTAGCCTGAGTAGCGCTGGCATGGTACATCTGTTGGTTCATCGCGGGGATAGCGGCAACGGGAGCAGAACTGGCCAAACAAAGGGTTGTCAACAGATCATTCGCCATACCGGCAGCAACACGTGCCAGTAAATCCGCGCTAGCCGGCGCTATAACGATAAGATCAGCCCATTTAGCTAACTCAATATGCCCCATTGCCGTTTCTACGGCCTGATCGAGCAAATTGTCAGCGACGGCATAACCCGAAACCGCCTGTAATGTGAGTGGAGTAATAAAAGCCTTAGCCGCTTCGGTCATTACAACACGTACTACTGCACCCTTATCACGTAAACGGCGCACTAGCTCTGGGCATTTGTAAGCAGCAATCCCTCCACTAATACCGAGCACAATACGTTTGCCAGTGAGTTCGGTACGATTGTCGACGAACTCCATCATCACAATTATCCTTATCAGAGAAGAAAGAAACAATATGTTAGCATAATCGTTGAACAAATTTGCGAGGTACTTCGCATGTTCCTGTTAGGAAGATCGTCCTGGAAAATGTTCAATGTCATACTTATCAACCGATAATATTGAATCAATGTGGTGCTAAAAGGTCTTGAAGAGTACCGAATAATATTGAAAAGTTGCGGTGCGTAAAAAAACAGGAGTCATGGATGGACAGATGGTCTGGTGTTATGCCACCTCGGGAAAAATTACTAAAATTTGGGGCGGTGGCACTGACTGATACGGAACTGTTGGCTATTTTTTTGCGTACTGGAATGTCAGGACTGCACGTGGTGGCGATGGCTGAAAATCTGGTTACAGAGTTTGGTTCATTGTACAGTTTGATGTCTGCCGACTATCAGACGCTCTGTGCTCAAAAAGGGATGGGAAAATCTAAATATACGCAAATTCAGGCAATATCGGAGCTGGCGCGCCGCTGCTCCGCTTCCTATTTGGCGAAAGAAAGTGCGTTGTGTAACACTAAAGTCACCCGTGAGTTTCTACAAAGTATTCTTTCTCATCGCGATCGTGAAATTTTTTTAGTGATGTTTCTGGATAACCAGCATCGTGTTATTCGCCATGAGGAATTGTTTGCTGGTACCATCAGCAGTGTTGAAGTTCATCCACGAGAAATTGTGCGGGAAGCATTAAAATTTAATGCTGCAGCATTGATTTTGGCTCATAACCACCCATCAGGAAGGGCGGAACCGAGTAAAGCCGATCGTTTGATGACTGCACAAGTGATTAAAGCTTGTTCGCTGTTAGATATTAGGGTGCTAGATCATTTTGTTATCGGTCATGGTGAATGTGTCTCCTTTGCTGAACGTGGTTGGATGTAAAGATATTTTTCGCTGTCCTTCGAAGGTGTTTGCTCGTTCGGGACTTGAGCACTGACGTTGTAAGGCGTATACTACGCGACTTTTAGGAACTCTGGGTTCGGTGTGAAGGATCTATCTCTAGGTAGGTTTTTGACCCGTTTGGCTGTTTCTGATTTGATTAGACCTTTTGCGAAACTGTAGCGGAGGGAGAAAAGCATACGAAGTACAGCAAGCGGAATGTATACAGCAGAATACATGAAGATTGGGGATGCCTTGTGATGCAGGATCCACATTACGCAGCAAGTGGCCGGTTTCAAGTAGCCTTCGGCTTTTAGGTAACTTTCAGCTTTCGCAAGAGGCCTGTTCTAAAACCTGATGAGGCAGCTATATTCTGCTGTGAAGCTCGATCTGATTTGATTTTTGGAGAAATAAATATGTCTCAAGTCTGCCAAGTTACTGGCAAACGCCCGATGAGCGGTAATAAACGTTCTCATGCGATGAATGCGACTAAACGCCGTTTTCTACCTAACTTACATCGTCACCGTTTTTGGGTTGAACAGGAAAAACGCTTTATCACTTTGCGTGTGTCTGCTAAAGGTATGCGAGTTATTGATAAAAAGGGTGTCGAAACGGTTTTAATCGGCCTCGGCATCATCTCCGATCCCACAAAGAAAAATCTTGGAAAAAAAAGTATTGAGGAGCTGAATCATGGCTAAAAATGCTCGTGAAAAGATCAAACTCGTTTCTTCTGCTGGTACGGGGCATTTTTATACCACCACAAAGAACAAACGTACTAAGCCGGAAAAATTAGAATTGAAGAAATTTGATCCTACTGCAACTGTCCGTCGACACGTAATGTATAAAGAAGCGAAGATTAAGTAGTTTTGTTGGCGTAATGAAAACCCGGCCTTGGTCGGGTTTTTTTTCCATGTAGCATCAGTGTTATATTAGACTTTTTGCAAAACTGTCTGTTTGTTATGTGAAGTAAAAGCACACAGCAACCGCTGTGTACATACGAGTACGTGAGGATTGCTAGTATCACGTAACCTTGCATGCACACCATAGCGGGTTATGCGAGGTTTATTTTTTCTTAGAGCCTATTTAAAATCGTTATGAGCCACTATGTTACTTAGTATCCTTTATATTGTTGGCATCACCGCGGAAGCGATGACAGGTGCATTAGCTGCCGGTCGTCGTCAGATGGATACCTTTGGTGTCGTTATTATTGCTTCTGTAACCGCTATAGGCGGGGGATCAGTTAGAGATATGTTGTTAGGTCATTATCCTTTGAGCTGGGTCGAACATCCTAAATACATTGTTATTGTTGCCGTTGCCGCAATCATCACTACTTGGGTTGCCCCCCTGATGAAACATCTGCGGCGGCTGTTTCTGGTGCTTGACGCCATCGGATTAATTGTGTTTTCAATTATTGGTGCCCAGGTTGCTCTAGATATGGGGTACAGTAACATTATCGCAGCTATCTCTGCGGTGATCACCGGTGTTTTTGGCGGTGTATTACGTGATATGTTTTGCAACTGTATTCCCTTAGTATTCCAGAAGGAGATTTATGCGGGGATATCTTTTGCTGCGTCATGGATTTATATAGCACTTCAGTACACTGTTTTGCCACACAACTGGATTGTCTTTATTACCCTGGTAGTGGGGTTGAGCGCCCGATTACTTGCATTACGATTTCGTTTAGGCTTGCCTATTTTTAATTATGAACATCAGGATAGATAGATTCTTCGCTGTTTTTCAAGCTAGTTGTCGCCTTATTTCTAATTTTATGCAGCATTTGCTTCCGGATACAGCATCACTTCATGAATAAAATTCCAGTTACGACAGCCTTTGCTCCAACGTTCGGGTTTTTTAGCTCGAGCTAATCCATAGACGGCTTTCCGTTTGGCTGATATTTCTCTGTCTGCTCCCCTATGACGCTCATCTGGAGTAACCTATTTGATACCACTGTGTTTATGCTCAAGGTTGTACCAGTCCACGAACTGGGTTACCCAGGTTCTGGCATCATTGAGCAAGGTAAAACCCTCGGGCGGCCACTGGGGGCAATATTTCACCGTTCGAAACAATGATTCAGAATAAGGGTTATCATTACTGACTCGCGGGCGGGAATATGAACTAATTACCCCCAGATCGCACATTTTCGCCAACAGGGTATAACTGCGCATGGGACTACCATTAGCTGAGTGAAGAATAATTTTTTTGTCAGCGCATTTTTCTCTCCAGATGCATCGTTGCAGTAGCTCTGCAGCCTGTTCGCCGGATTCTTGTTCAAAAACATCTGCCCCCACAATTTTCCGACTGAAAATGTCCATCATCATGTAGAGGTAAAGATGCCGGCCTTTTATAGGTGTTGGTAAATAACTGATATCCCAGGACCATACTTGATTCGGTGCTGTCGTTTTTTGTGCGCATGGGCGCTTATAACTTCTCTCTCGACATCTAGGAGTGAACAATTTGTTAGCTTTGAGCACCCGATAAAACGTAGACTCAGATGCGATATAAATTCCCCTGTCAGCAGCAGATTGCGAAGAACCCGGCGCTGACTGAAGAAGTAGAACGGCCGATGATGGTTTTGATTTCTGCACAACGATAAAACAATAGTGGTGAACGGGCACTCTCGTCCACAGTGGAAAGATGGCCTTACGTGCTGCGGTTTCTGGCGTTGGCTTTGCTATTTTGTCGAGACAAGCCTGCCAGTCCAGTATTACCGATGGACGCTTAATGGAGGTTGAATTTGAACAGCCGGCGGCCCCATTACAATTGTTCGTACTTTATTCAAATCGTCGCTATTTGCCGGTAAAGACAAGGGCGCTTATTGATTTTATGCATCAGGGATTGGGTAACATATTAGAAGTAGTCAGATAGAATAGACTCCGCTTAGCCTGTTCTTCGTTCCATTGGCCCGTGCTGTACTATACCGCACCGCTATAGTAGTACAGGTTCCATCAATCGAAACACAAAGGTCAGCAAGATCAGTCAGGCTTTATCTTTTGTGTCCAGGCATAGTGTGATCGAAATGGAGGATGCAATGGGAAGATGTAATGCACGACGATAAAACTGATACCTACGCAAAACGATTTAATCCGGTATTTAACTACATCGAACGCCATCTAGATGATTCGCTCTCGTTGGAGAAGCTTAGTGAAGTGGCAAACTTTTCGCCGTATCACTTTCACCGGCAATTTTCCAGCTACTGCGGTATTCCGGTCTGGCGTTATATCCAATTGATGAGGCTAAAACATGCTTCGTATAGGCTGGCATTCAATCCGTCACGAGTTTCGCACTGTAATAAATGATGGTAAAAAGAGAGTAGAAAAAAAGATAAGAATGGTAATGAGATGTCAGGTTATCCATGTACGAAAGACCTTTATAAAGCATTTTTACAAGGGAGTATGGCAGGGGCCGTATAAGTTGATTATGAAAATCAGAAATAACATATTGATATTAATTAATATTTATTAACAAAAGTGATCACGTTACATGGCGCCTGCTATAGTGTGAGATATTCTGGTCTGGCGTTGTCAGAAGTGAGCCCGTCGAGGGTATCCCATGATAGCGTAATTCGCAGGTTAAAGAGCCGCTGTTTTCGTCCCAAAGAGTTGTGGCAACTTGTCACGCCCTCGATTGAGCGGGGAGCGCCTTGTTTACTGATTGCGGATGATACTGTGCTAGCAAAAAAACGGAGTAAGAAGATAGAGCTGTTTCATTGATGTAAAAGTTTGAATTTAATCTGACATTTCAATATATTTAATATTAAATGAAGGCGTGTTAGAAATGAATCAAACAGCAAAAATAATCAAACCGAAACTCGGCTTACTTGACCTGGCAAAACAGCTGTGTAATGTTCAGTCAGCGTGTAAAGTCATGGGCTACAGCAGAGACAGTTATTAGCGTTTTAAAAAGCTGTATGAGCAGGGAGGTGAGCCAGCCTTGGTGGAAATAAGCCGTAAAAAACCACTCGAAAAAAATCGAGTGGAGCCGCATATAGAACAAGCGGTGGTGAATATGGCTTACGACTATCCTGCTTATGGTCAGCACCGTGTGGCGAATGAACTTAACCGACAGGGGATAATGATTTCCGGCAGTGGTGTTCGCTCGGTTTGGTTGCACCCTTATATCTTGATTATTAACTTTCAAAGGTTGATGATCCCCAACTGATCATTGGGATGTCACCGGAGAGTTTGTTTGCGCCCTTAGGCTTAAAGCTTGTGCAGTCAGATAAAACCCCGGTGACATATTTATCGTCGCCTGTAAGACCGAACGGTATCTTGTGCTAAGAGCACGTATTTATAAGGAAGGTCGGGGCGATCATTTAATTATCTGTTTTTCATGGGAGAATCAGCCATGGACAAGACCGCAGTGGGTATTGATGTTGCCAAATTAAAATTCGATGTTGCAGTGTGGGTAGAGAGAAAAAAGTATAAAACAAAAGCATTCCCGAATACCCCCTCTGGATTTAGCCAACTACTGAAATGGCTTATCCCTTACGGGGATTGTCATATTTGTCTCGAAGCCACAGGGAGTTACAGTGTTCCACTGGCTATGTTCTTAGTTGATAATGGCATTGACGTCAGCCTAGAAAACCCATCACGTATTCATGCCTTTGGTGAGAGTGAACTGAGTCGGAACAAGACGGATCAGGGGGATGCAAAAATGATAGTGCGCTACTGCGCACTGCATACACCTGTCCTCTGGACTCCTCCTCCCTTGAGCGAACGTCAATTAACCGCGCTAGTACGCCATCTAAAGAGTTTAGAGGAAATGAGGCAAATGCAAGAAAATCGGCAATCAGTGGCTGACGATGTCGTTCAATCCTCACTGCTTGAAATCATTTCTGCACTTAAACAACAAATCCAGGCCACCAAAGAAAAAATAAAAAACCATATCGATAACGATCCTGACTTAAAGAAAAATAAAGCGTTGCTGGAGAGTATTCCTGGTATCGGTGAAATACTAAGTGCCAGTTTGCTGGCGTATGTGGGTAATGTGTCAAAATTCACTAACAGTAAGGCAGTGGTGGCCTATGCCGGGCTTAACCCAAAACTTTGTGAATCAGGTTTATTTAAAGGACGGAGCCGCCTATCAAAACGGGGTCATACCGAGCTCAGGAAAGCGTTGTATATGCCCGCTCTGGCTGCCCTTTCTTGTAATCCGATAGTGAAAGCACAGTGGCAACGACTCGTATCACGCCATAAAGGGGGTAAAATGGGCGTCTGTGCGGCAATGCGCAAATTACTCCAACTGGCGTATGGTGTGCTGAAATCAGGCATCCCATTCGATACAAAAATAGCACTTGCATCATGATGGGCAAGACGGTATCTGTTAAGCAGAAAATCCGTGATGTTGTCCGAAAAGGGCAGCACTGGGATTGGCCCACATTGGTGAAAGAAAAGGTAAACCCGATTCTTCGCGGATGGGGGAATTACTTCAAGACAGGTAATTCAAGGAAGCATTTCTTGAGCATAGCGAATTACACGATATGGACACTCTGCATCATGTTGCGGAAGAAGCACAAGAAACGGGGTAAGGGGTGGAGGGACCACCCGCCGTCCTGGTTCTACGATTACCACGGGCTGTTTAAGCTGTACAGCCTGTCCGTAACCGGAGATGAAGGGAGTCGGTATGCCCGACCTGTGCCGTCGTAACGCTGTGGAAAGAAGACAGTCGGAAAGCCGTGTGCGGGAAAACTGCAAGCACGGTTTGACGAGAGGTCGCTGGGGAGATGATGTCAAACCAGAGACCTACTCTACTGTTTTATAATCTTGTTGTAAATGTTTATGTTTTCATGGTATGTGACTCCGTTGGTTTATGATGCGATGCTAAGTTCTTTTTCGTGGGTGAAGTGCCCATTCCAATGGGTTTTCATTGGCAACTTATTTTTGCGGTAGAGGTCAAACAATCGGATTGCCCCTTTGCGCAGTAAAACGGGTTGGTACTTGATAAAGTCATCACCGCTATGAATGCTGATTTTATGTTGATGTTCCGTCAAATATCGGTCACGCGCATAAGAGGTTGCACGCCAGCGGATATGGGATTTACTTTCGTTATAAAGCCAATTTCTTTCTGCCAAACAGTGATTAATCTGTTGTATATTAATACCGTTGAGCATTTTGCAAAACTGAGTGGTCGTTATTCCTTCCTTAAACAGGTTCTTCAACTCCTTTAATTCCGCTTCCTGTTCTTTGTTCACTAAGGCTAGCCTGGTTTTTTCACGAAACTGCTCTGCCCATGCCATAGCCGCAACAGGGGGATCTTCGAAATTAGGCAATACGCAGATAGGCCGTGTTGTTTTCTGTTCCAGCTCACGCCAGCGAGTGGCGACTTTATAGCGTAGCGAAATGCTGTAGCCCATGACCAATGTCATGGTTAAATCTTGGTCAAGTAAATATTCCTGATAAGTGCGACCACTGGCGTCTTTGTAATCGGCCGAAAACTCGGCCGATTGAATGTTGATCGATTCGAACATTTTTCGACAATCATCGAGAACATGTTTATGCTGTTTATCCGTTAGTTGAGCAATTTCACGGCTAGACATTTTTACCTGTTGATAGATAGTGATGACATTTGACATAGAGAAATTCCTTATCTTGAATTTATGTGGTGATTAACTCATCAGTGAAGTGTGATTTGCGGGCACTTCCCACCCGATAACCGAAAAGGTACCCATCTTGGGATGATTCCAGCGTGTTGTATGTTTATTAACCGACTGACTGTCAATTGGTTCCTGAACGCTTTAAGCTCTTCACCTTCTACCTTGTAATAATGCTTGCCCTCAATGAATCTCTCCTTATTCCGTTTAAAATTTTGCTGAATGTTATTACCATCAGTGCCGTAACCTTGTGCCAACAGTTCGGTGCTGATGACGCGCTGCTTGTGGTAGATGATCACCGGTAAGTTTTCGGGATTTAATGGGGCTTGTTGATGAATATCAATGATATTTGGCATGCAAAATTCCTCACAAATGAATTGCGATTCATAGAATCCCGGTACGTTACCGGGATGAGAGATTAATTACGTCTTGGTGTTGCGCCAGTGGGGAGCTGGGCTTTTAGGCTTCTATTAACAAAATTGGCGAATACCATCCCATCTTTGAAACGATCACAAAGACGATAGGCTAAGGGTGAATTTAGTTTTACTAATGCTGGATATATTTCATGCCGCCACGCATCAGAAATGGCGGTAAAATGTTCCATAAATGCTTGAATATGATAGCAATCTATTTCAATCTGGGTGGGTTTGCTATTGTTCTTGGATATTCTTGAAGTATCGTATAACTCAGCTTCCATGCGATTAAATTCCGCAATGTAGGCTTCTTTGAATATTGCCGCTTTCTTTCCAGTGAATCCCATAACCAAAAACATAAAGCCGTCCTTGGTCATTTCGTACATGGGGCGTTTTTCACCTTTGGCATCTGTATATTCAACGGGCGTAAAATTACGCTCGTTAAATTCAAATGAACAATTCAAAGTATCTACTTTTTTGAGCACATCTTTGTGTAGCTTAGAGAAATAGCCAGCTACAGCTTGGGAGGTAGTGACAGCTTTGCCGTTATTGATAATAACTTCTGGAGTTAGTGCTAAAAGTTGAGTAGTCATGATTACATCCTTACTGTTTGTTCAAATTACCCATTGTTCAGATGGGTGGTCGGGTACTTGAACACCGCAGTAAGACGGCCAGCATTTTTCCCTCCTCGGCAGAGGTATTGTATAGCTGCTCGCTACCCGACCATAACAATCTATGGACGAAAAAAAACCGCAAAGCTTTCGGGCGCGGGATTCCGCTTACTGGGTGTGTTCAGCACCTGTAGCGAATATAGCCCACAGTTGTTCCTTTCGTCAATACGATAATTAAGTTAGACTTGCAGCATAGCTAAAGGAGGAATTTTCTATGGCACAAGTCGCATTTAAATCTAAGTTTAATGTTACAGTGACTCATGAAGACCGTATATGGATCGGCGTTTGTGATGACCTCGGCCTTGTAACCGAAGCTAACAGTTACGAAGAATTAACCTCAAGAATATGGAAAATTGCGCCTGAACTTTACGTTGAAAATGGATTTGGAGACATATCCGATCAAATCAGGATCACTTTTCTGCAAGAACAAGAGTCAATTTTTCGGGTCGCATTGTAGCTCATGGGACAAGGTATTTATTCACAGTTGCGGGATGTTTTGCTTGATCACCATTGTCGTTTTATCCGACAAGGAAAAGGCAGTCACGAGATCTGGAAAAGTCCGTTAAACAATAAAAATTTCAGTGTTCCTGTTACTATTTTTTCTAAAAATACAGCAAATGCAATTCTCCGTCAGGCAGGAATAAACACCAAAATATAATATCGGCTAGGATTAAAATCCCGCATCTCATTCTACAGATACATGTAAAATATAGCCCACAGTTGTTCCTTTCATTGACCTGTTAAACCCGTGCATTTTCTTTCGTCTCCTGTTCGGCGATAAGAATTTGTCTGAATTTGTTGAGTGCGTGGTTGTTATAGCGAAACGCTTGCACTTGCTTATCACTGTGACGAGATTTATCCAGATAAAATTCACCGTATTGCTCGGTTTTCATGTCATTGTCGTTGGCGATACGCCCAATTTTGTTTGCCGACATATCAAACAGTTTACCGATTTCACCTGCTGTATAAAGCTTTTCGATAAGTAAAGGAAGGGGGACAACCTCACAACCGGCCAACGGATTAATCAGCCCGGCAATAACAACTTGTCGTGATAGAGAGGAGAGATCTGTGGCCCATGCAAATGTTTTTTCTGCCACCTCCATCGCTATCTGCATCGCTCTTGCCTTTCGAAATTCCGGTAATCCACTGCCTTCGTCACGGTGGGTCCTTTTTATATGATAACTACCTTGCTGGCGCAGTGCGGGCAAGACTTCTTCACATAACCAGTCCTGAATACGCTCAGCGGAGGGAAGGTTGCTTTTCAGTATCAGACGGTAGGCATCGGCTTCGGTGGCAAAAATAATCCCCTTTGGTCGTGACCCCAATCCTAATTCCGTTAATTCAACGGAATTAATTTTAATCAATGATTTACAATGATTTTTTAATGCTTGATGCGGGTCTGTGTACCCTAGTACTTTTGCGAGTTCCACCGCAAAAAATACAGGTTTATCATTATACAACATGCCCTTAAGTTCAATATTTGAATCTGCGGTTTTAAAGATCATGAGTTGCGTTTGGCTATCTGTGGGCATAGCAAATTCTCCGTATTAAAACGACATGAGTTGAAAAAGTATTCATTGGCTAACAGGCAGAAATTTGTAGAAGGGAAGGTTTCAATAGGTCTACACTAGTGCTTGTTGCACACGATCTTTTCTAACGTTGTTTGGCGACAGCTAGCTAACCGTAGTAAAGTATGGGTGTAAGAAAACCGCATAACCGGGGTCTGCGGTTTATGAAGCAGGTGACTCAACTTGCTAAGCCTAGAGGGGTGCTGTCAGCTTAATGCAACATCATGCTATCCAGCTCTTCTTCAGAAAAGCCCGTTATCTTTTTAATGATGTCACGGCTCACATTACTGGCAAGAAGCTGTTTAGCCATTTTTAGAGAAGCTTGTCTTTCACCCTGTTGCATGCCCTGTTGCATGCCCTGTTGCATGCCCTGTTGCATGCCCTGTTCTATGCCCCGTTTTTCGCCCCGTTTTTCGAGTTGTTGTGCAAATGTCATAATGTCTTCCTTTGCTTGTGGAACGGAATTAAGCCACAGTGCTAATGACTTGTCCAGATCATCTGACTCTGCCAAATCACTGGCTCTACCACATATTTCAATAAAGTACCTCAGTACGTCTTTGAAATAGTCACGGCTCACTTGTGTGTAAATTGTAGTCATTTTCTCTTCAGATAACAACGCCTCTAACCAGGTGAGGGGAGATTGCTTTTCGCGGTAGTGTTTGAATAAGATTTCCATCACTGACGCTAAACCATGTGTATTTATTTCTTCATCTGACATGACCGTTAAATCAATCAGTTGAAAGGGTTTCAGTGCCAATTTTTTTGCTAATTTTGGCTCCTCAAAACATTCCCAGATTGCTCGTGAGTGGGGATAAGGCGATTTTCCTCCGTGATAGAGCACTAAAGGCAACACAATCGGCAATTTTTTATGACCCTGCTTTAAGTGGTAGTTCATCAACTCGACAACGTAACAGAGGATACGAAATGCCATCATTTCATCATCACTGCTTTGATGTTCCGCCAAAATATAGATGTAGCTCAGTTGGCCTTTAATCTTACAACTGAAAACCACATCGCTATACAGCGTATCAGGCCATTTAGGGGATAACTCGTTGGGTACCATCTTTAACGTGGAGATATCAATTAATTTCAGGATCCTCTTTGGAAGATGTGCCTTCAACCAATCCAACGTAATCTGTCGATGCTGTAGGGTGCCTTTAAATAGTTTATCATGAGGTTTCGATATGTCAGGCACGGCATGCTCTCCCTGGGGTTCTCTCTACAATGTGGCGTCGATATTATCGACAGGCAACTCTACGCGTATTTCATCCGGTAGACGATCACTTTTTTTCAGCGGCGTTATCTTCATGCCACTTTTCCATACGTTTTAATCTGTTCGATTTCATCTTCAAGTTCTTGCAGAAATTTGCGCACTTCTGTTTCAATTTCCTTGCCCAGTGCCTCATCAAAGTGAATGCGCTTTTTGAAGTAGGCTAATGTGTCAGGCAGTCGATTATCATAGCTGACAAAGTCACACCATCGACGCCCCGTACACAGCATTTGTGCATGCATTTGCAGGCGGTATTTTTTTTCTGGTTCACCTGTTCTTATCGTTTTCAGATGTGTCCAGGTTTTTGGGCATTTGATTTCGATGAGGCCATCCTCATTAACCAGTCCGTCGGGACTGGCGGCAAACCCCTCAATAGTGGGGTGGTCGACGAGACCGACCTCCGTGACTTCTACTGCAAATTCACGCAAGATGTAAGCCTCACGGGCGACGGGTTCCAGTGCCGTCCCGTGCTTCATTTCAGGTGTGACAAAGGTGTCTTCCCGTTTCCCCGTCAGACGCTGGCAAATCAGCTCGGCCCTGTATTTTTTTCGCGTTGCGGCGTCGCCTGTTTTGACTTTTGCCATCACCTCTGCCAATTTGCTGGCTGTGACCTTGCCACAGCGGGCAGCAAACCACTCGTCTGTTCGTTGTTCCATTTTTTACCTCGATAGCTGTGTTATCCGTAAAGACTGAGTTTGATTTAAAAGGGAATGGGTTCATCAAACGCAATCGGTGGCGTGGGGTTACATTGCTGCTGTGACACCGCCTTCATAGACGCCTGTCCCCACAACTGCTGATTTTGTTGCCGCTGCTGTCCTTGTGGTTGTGTTCCACCCGCTTCGATAAAACCTAATCGGGCATTGTTCAGTTCCAGGACGATCGCTTGCCCGTTTTTTCCTTCGTAGGTGTCGATTTTGATGCTTTCACCGAAGAGCTCAACGATGGCGCCTGGGTTGAGTGTTTCGCGGTAAAAATCTGCTTGATTGCCGGCTTTGGCGAACAGTACCGCCTGGTAGTTAGTGAAAGCATGGGTTTTTAATTTGCGATCGTAGTATTTAACGCCACCCCGTAGGGCGAAGCCGATGGCGTCAGTGGCCGCAAATTCTCTGGCGGCCTGTTGGAGTTTGAGGGTGATGGTATGTGCCATTAGGCTGCCTTTTCTAAGGTTGCTGAGTGGGTGAGATAAATGTCGTTGGCTTTTTGTGCTAAATCAGGCTGCTGGATAAGCAACTGGCTTAGTCGGTTATAAGCCCCCTGTAAGGCCACTTTATCCTTGCATTGATGCGCCCAGTGGGTGAAATCGGTGAGGTATTGTTCTGGGGTGCGTGCAGCGGTGGGCTTCGTTTGTGGGGTCCCCTTGTTTTCTTGCTGCTTGTAAGCTTCGGTGTCGGCATCTTTGGCATCATCAATCGCAAACAGGCCGTTCAGGCAGTACTTGCGCGCGTAGGAGCTGGTTGCCCCGGTCAGCTGTGCCGCATCCATGCCTTTTTTGTTCAATTCTTCCCGTGCAATTGCGGAGGCCTGAAACGAATTTTCACCGTCCGTCAAGGTTGCAGTCGCTTTGACGTAATAGCGATCGCCCATTTGTACGATTTCATCACTTATTGATAAAAACAGGTCGCCCAGCAGCGGTTTAACGCCTTCCAAAATGTCTTCACAGCTGCGGTAGTGGTATTTGCCAAAGGTATTATATTGATTTTTCGGTGCATTGAGTTCACGTTGAATAGTCGCTAGCTTAAGATAAAATGCTTTATTCTCCATAATAGACCTCATTGTATTCATCACGGTGGTAGAGCCGTTCTTTGGCTAACATCCACTTTGCTTTTGAGATAAAAATGCTGAAAAATGCCTCATCGATGTCATCGGGTTCAGTGTCAGCCAAGGCGAGGGACAAAGCCTCACTATCAAAATGGGGCAATTTTTTAAAGAGCTGGGCGATGTGGTCAAAGGTGAAATATTTGTCCCACTCTTCCGCCTGTTCATTAATGTTGTGCCAATCTTGATCACTGAACGTGTTCATTATTTTTCGTGCTTCAATAAGCGTCTCGGGTGTCATGCCAGTCGCCCTCTGCTTTTACAATACGCTTGAGACATGCGGGCATAGCCCCGCTCGCTGTTAAGGAAAACTCGCTTCACACCGTTGATCATGATGATTAATGCGTTATCTTGGATAGTAAAAATCATGGTTCACCTCGTTGGTTGAGTGTTTTTTTTAGCCAGATAAAAAGGTCAATGAATTGATTGCGTTTGGGTTTTTCCGCAGGCGTGCTGTGAGGCCATGCAGTGATAATCCATGGGTGCATACGGTGCTCCTGAAGGTTTTTTTCCACGACAAGGCCACCGACAAAAAAGGTCAGTGGCCTGGAGGAAAAGGGGGGAAAAAAGAAAATTAATGCGGTGTTTGCGGGGTGTTGAGCTGTAATGCCATCGCGGTTTTAAGCTGCTCAGATTGTGCACCGAAAATGGCTTGCACGCCGGAACCGAGCACAATCACCGCCTGTGCACCCAAGGTTTTGAGTGCCTGTTGATTCACCTGTTTGCTGTTTTTCACACTGACCCGTAATCGGGTGATGCAAGCGTTGAGAGCGGTAATGTTGTCTTTGCCGCCAAAGGCCTGGATAAGCAACGGGGTGATAGGGGTATCCTGCTGCACGGAGGGTAATAAACCGGCTTCACGCCCCGGGGTTTTGAGGTCAAAACGTACAATCAGCAGGCGAAATAACCCGTAATACAGCGTGGCATACGCGAGGCCAACGACCGGAAACAGCCACACACGGTTGGCCTGCGGACTGAGCACAATAAAATCAATCAGCCCGTGTGAAAAACTGGTACCGTGACGCATTTCTAGCGCAATTGCCAGAGAAAAGGCCAAGCCTGACAGCAGGATATGCATGACATACAACAGCGGAGCAACGAACATAAAGGCAAATTCAATCGGTTCGGTAATGCCGGTTAAAAAGGAGGTTAATGCGGCAGACCCCATGAGTGCGCCGATTTTCGCTCTGTTCTCCGGTTTGGCGGTGTGCCAGATAGCCAATGCAGCGGCGGGCAACCCGTACATCTTAAACAAAAAGCCGCCCGCCAGTTGCCCTGCGGTAGGGTCGCCGGCGATATAACGGGGGATATCTCCGTGAAAAACCTGCCCTGTGGCATTGGTATACTCCCCGATTTGCATATGAAAAGGCACATTCCAGATATGGTGCAAGCCCAAGGGGATCAGCGTCCGTTGCACCATGCCGTGCACACCAAAAGCCAGCTCAGGATTTTGCACGGTCGCCCAATGTGAAAAGGCCTCGATACCCTGTCCGACAGGCGACCATATCAATGCCAATAGCAAGGCAACAGGGATAGCCACGAGACCCGCAATAATCGGCACCGTACGTTTACCGGCAAAAAAGCCCAGGTACGCGGGGACACGGAGGTTATGGAAGCGATTAAACAGCACAGCGACGACCCCGCCCATCACCATGCCACCGAATACACCGGTATCAACAGAGGGTGCCACAATCGCCAACATTTTTACCATGATGGCGTACGCGACAATCACCGCCAGGGCGCACACGCCGTCATTTTGAGTCAAGCCGAGCGCGACACCCAGAGCAAACAGCAGCGGCAGATGAGCAAATACGGTCCCGCCGGCCTCGGCCATCAGATGTGAAACGGTGACAGGGAGCCAAGCAAACCCCGCAGACCCTAAACCGAGCAATAACCCAGCGACTGGCAGAACAGAAACGGGCAGCATCAAAGACTGCCCCACCTTTTGTAGATGAGCAAAGCTTTGTTTTAACATGATAGTCACTCCAATAGGTAGGACAGCCTGGGGCTGTGTTGTAATAAAACCGCTGCTAAGCAGAAACGGTAATAGCCTTTTTTGTTCGGCTTGTTCCTTGCACAGAAAATAACCAGGCTCTTGGCATCAGCCGATTGTACATACTGTCCTGCGGCTTTTGACGTAAAGGGAAGGCCGTCGCTAGAGCAATTGCCCGATCTACATCCGAGCGAGGTTGAGCACGCACTATTTTTGCGTGATCGCCCCCTCTCCGATCAAGGCTATTTTCGATCGCCTCACGAGAGAGGGCTTCCGCTTTACGGCGTTGATGTCTGCGGTATTTGGCATTACCGCCATACATTGCTTTGCGTTTCGATGGCTTGTAAATAATCGTTGCCATAACTTACCTCCGATTGATTTCTGGATAAGCTGGTGACACAACCTATTCAGAAATCAACGGGTGAACGCAAGGGTGCACTTTGTCAGTGCTACCAAATTCTAAATTGTTAAAGAGCATCCGCCTGTGCGGGGTATATCGGGCATTCTATTTCGCGAATCATTCCGATTTTCATGCGCCTCGGACGGCTACTTCGTGGGCTTTCCTTGCCTGCTTCGCGGGGGTGCTTGCCGTGTTGATAAAATATATGATAGTACGAACGATTATTTTAGTTAATCGCGTGTTCGATAAATATTTATAGCTTGTGCGATTCAATAAGAATGCAACACGTATTTATTTTCAAAAATACGTCTATTTTTCGATTGGCTGTATCTTATTACTTGAATTTGTTGCGTTTGTGTAATGAAGGTTTTTTGAAAAATACAAGGTCGGAAAGGAAGCCCACTCAAGCGAGTGGGCTGAAAAAAATAAAGTTTAATCAATTATGCCGGCAACATAATATACTTTTCCTATTATTGTTAACTCCTTTTTAGGGACAATCACTTCTGGATAATCAGAAGGGTTATTACTTTTCAAACGTATTTTTTCTTCAGGGAGTTCGAACAGTGTACGAAACATGCCAATACCACCAAAAGAGACAGCATAAATTTTTCCATTTTTAATATCCGTATAACTCGTATCCAATGTCACCATATCTTTTTCATTGATAGCAGGAGACATACTGTCGTCTTGCGCTACGATGGCGATAGAGTCATCAACCGAAACCTGAGCATTCACTGCAACTATTTTAGGAAGCCAAAACATAGATTCAAAGTCCTTTTTACCCCCTACGCCGGGGGTAAGCACCCACTCTATGCGGTTATATATTGTTAATGGATACACATCCTTTTTGGCTCTTTCTTCTGGATCATAACAAGCGACAGTATTAGAAATTGACAGGGGCATATCGACACCCAGAGTCGATTTCATTTCACCGATCCCTTCAGCAAGCCAGTGGGGGTTAATATTTAAAACCCGGGCTATCCTGAACAATCTTTTTGAACTGGCTCCTCCGCCGCTTGCCAAGCGCCACACACTAGATTGTGCCATGCCTACTGCTTTGGCTAAAGAACCCTGTGTATATCCAGCTTCCTTCATAGCTAGACTCAATCTTGCTGAAAAGTCCACGTGATTACCCCTCTTTTATTAACTCTTATGATTGTATCGCTTACACGATATTCAATCAAATCGTAATAACGATTGACATTTAACTTGGTTTATGACTAAAATCGCTTTTTAAAAGATAGGAAACACGATTTATGAGAAATATAGGGTTAGAGAAAGCGATTGCTTTTGTCGGTAATCAAAGAGTTCTAGCTAACAAGTGTGGCAAGGCTCAATCAACAATTAGTGACTGGTTAAACGGGAATAAACGTGTAGCACCAGAAACCGTCCCTGCCTTAGTGAAGGCCACAGAGGGGAGAGTATTGGCTTACGAGTTTCGCCCTGATTTACCCGACCTTTTTCCACGTCCAAGTAAAGTATCCTGACTTTATTACCACCAATTCTCTCACAATCTGAGTAGAAATATAACCACAGAGGAAGCATTGGAATCATGGATAAACGCGCATTAATTAACCGGATGTGTGAACATATTGAAGGGGGAAGGAGTGTCGCAGCGGCTTATCTCGGTGTGTCTGAAGCCAAGTTTAACAATCGGTTATACGAAAGCAAAGGTTGTCGATTTTTTAGCGTTGATGAATTACTGGCCTTGCAAACGTTGAGTCAATCAACCCTGGTCGCGGAGTACTTCGCCGAGCGATCAGATGCACTCGTCGTCCCCATCCCTTCAGCCGATGAGGTCGATACGGTAGAACTGCATCACATGGGGTTACGCACCACAATTAAGCGCAGTGCAGTAGATAAGCTGATCCTGGATGCGATTAACAATGACGGTGCGGTTGATGAAAAAGAAAAGCAGAAAATCATTGAGGCTCACCGTAAACACATGGCAATGCGAGATTCTGAAATCAAAGCCACCTTGCTGGTTTACGCTAAGTAAAAACACCGCGACTGCAGATCAGACGAGTACGACGAAAATTTCGTCGTTCAAAATAAGAACAAAACAGGATAGGTTTTGAAAACGATCAAGAATGCGGCATAGGAAATAGAAAATGAGCATGAGCCAAGCTGGACAGGGTAACGACAGGGCAATAGACAGACAAGAACAACGTGTGGCGAATATTGATGAGGGCTATACCCGTTTGGCTAACGAATTATACGAAGAGCTTATTGGTGCTAATTTGACACGAACTCAAGCGAAGGTCGTGCATGCTGTTTGTCGTAAGACGTATGGTTTCCACAAGAGTATGGATAGGATCACAGATAGCCAGCTAGCCGATCTGTGTCGGATAACGCGTCCAAAAGCCAATGTGGTCAAAAATGAGTTAATCAAAATGAGGGTGTTATTGAGCGAAGGGAAGAAAATGGGTCTTAATAAGAATTTGTCGGAGTGGATCATCGCGAACTGCTCTCAAATTGAGAACACTGTACCTAAAACAGGAACAATAAAAAATGTTTCCAACACGATAACAGAAAGTGTTCTCAAAACGATAACAAAGGTGTTCCCAATTCGAGAACACACAAAAGAAACTATTACAAAAAAAAGGAAAGAAATTATAACCCCTTTATCCCCTTTCGGGGATGAGCGTGTAAAAATGGTTTTTGCGTTCTGGCAAAAAAATCTGGTGCACCCCCAGGCCAGGCTGGACAAAAAACGCGCTAAGCGCATTCAGGCGCGGCTGAAAGAAAAATTCAGTG
Source organism: Candidatus Fukatsuia endosymbiont of Tuberolachnus salignus (assembly GCF_964030845.1). Classification (NCBI taxonomy): domain Bacteria; kingdom Pseudomonadati; phylum Pseudomonadota; class Gammaproteobacteria; order Enterobacterales; family Yersiniaceae; genus Candidatus Fukatsuia; species Candidatus Fukatsuia endosymbiont of Tuberolachnus salignus. Next base: position 2,105,772 of record NZ_OZ034983.1, on the reverse strand, counting down.
CGGAAGACCTCTGCCAGGCGATAACCGGTGCGACCTACGACCCTTGGTTGATGGGCAAAAACCCTGAAAACAAGCGCTACGACGGCATCGATACCGTGCTACGGGATGCCGCGCAGGTCGAGCGCCTGATGGGACTGGCGGGTAATCACTATGCCAAGGCCCTCGCCCACGGTAAATATTCAGCGACTACCGCCAGAAACATCCAGAACTTACAAAGCTGGATAAGCAGCAATGAGAACACGGGGGCACCTTTCTGATGAACGAGGGAGAAAAACCACAATTCGCGCAATCGATGACGGCGGTAGGGGAAATATACGGCCGTGAGATATCAGAAATCATGGTGGGTATTTACTGGAACGCGTTGAAAAACTACGAGATGACCGACGTTCAAAAAGCCTTTCAGGGGCATACGCGTGACACGGACAACGGTCAATTTTTCCCCAAGCCTGCCGACCTCATCCGGCATATCGACGGCAACAAGGACGGCAAAGCGTTAAGAGCCTGGTCGAAAGCCTACCAAGCCATTCGCCGTTACGGTCGTCGTAACAGCGTGGTGTTTGACGATGCATTAATCCATGCGGTGATAGAGGACATGGGCGGCTGGATAGATTTTGCCGGGATGAGTGAGGAGGACGCGCCTTTTCGTGCCAGAGAATTTGAAAAAAGGTATCGCTCTGGGTTATTGACTGGGGTGGGTAACTACTTGCCGGTACTCATTGGTATGGACGATGCGCACAACATACTGGGCGGCTTTCAGGAAAAGCCGGCCCCTTTTTTCATGGGTGATACGGCGCGATGCCAGTTGGTGCTGAGTGGTGTTCCCGCCCTTGAGTTGAAAGGGGTAGCCTGATGGACGCTTTTTGCCTGCATGAAGCAAGCCCTGGCATCGGAGACGTAGAAAGGCGGCAGGAGGGAGATAATCATAACGGAACAGGAGGCAGCATGAACGTCGCACAACTTAGGCTCAATAATGAGCAGTATCACTGGGTTAACCACTGGCTGGAACGCTGGGGTGCTTGGGTGTACAGCGGCAGACTTGAGAAGCCACAGAGTAGCATCATCGCCCACTACATGGCGAAGGTAAATCCGCAAGAAAGCCCTACAAGACTAATGTGCAACGATGATGACGGATTATTGATCTCTCGGGTAGTCGATACGGTGATGCGCGTTGATATCAAGGCATTTAAGATTGTGCTCAGTTATTACGTACAATGCACATCAAGGCGTGCGATTGCCAATTATTATCACCACTGTGCCTCGCCCCGTAAAATGAATGGACGAGGGGGAGACAGAGTCAAGAAACCTTCGTTTGGAACCTGTAGGAATGAAATCGACGCTATCTTAGAGGCGGCGGTGTGGCTTTTATATCAACCTCTGCAAAAGGCTTTTGACTCGCGCAAACCAGTCGCCAAAATACATAAAACCGCATAAATATGTTGACTTTTTTTAGCCATTTAGCCACTATTGCAGGGTACGTTGCCGTGTCTGTGTATTGATAACGGGTAATAGTAAAGCCCTGGCCTTCGCTGTCGGGGTTTTTTGCATTTGAATTTGACGAAAAAGATATCTGGGGTTATATTCAGCTCGTAGCCGCAAAATCGGCTATCGGGCGTAGCAACCTGGATATCTACTCAGCGCACAACCGCGTTATGCGGTTTTTTTATGTGCACAGTCACACTCTAAATTACGGTGGACTGGACAGGGGAGCCGTAAGGCTCGCCGGTACTTGAGTAGACCGGTATTGCTACACCCGTTCAGTTCACCACCAGTAAGCGTAGCAACTTCGGTGGTGATGGTTAACCAGATACGCAAAAGGTGAAGCTATGACTACTCAACCCATTCAAACTGTTAGTTTTTCATTTCACGAAATTTACGATGTACGAGTTCAGATAATCAATGCTGAACCTTGGTTCTGCTTGAAAGATGTTTGCGAAGTTTTAACTATTGCAAACGCTCATAGGGTGGCATCTGAAATGCTTGATGTAAAGGGGGTACGTAAAGCGTATACCCTTACAAAAGGGGGACAGCAAGAGCTGTCTTACATCAACGAACCTAATCTCTACCGCGTTATATTTCGCAGTAACAAACCAGAGGCTAAACAGTTTCAGGATTGGGTATTCAATGAAGTACTACCACAAATAAGAAAAACGGGGACATATCAAAATCCAGAATACCAACCTCAATCCCCCGCACTTCTCAATGACGCCGATTTAAATAACCTTACACGGTTAGTCTGGTGCATAAGTAATGGATTCAAGTTCAATCGGGCGTGGAGTAACGGTATCTGGTACGCCTTGCGCAAGGTAACAGGTATCCCCTCACCGAAACAGTTCCAGGTAGACCAGATACCTATGCTAGCTGAAGAATGCCGCCGTATCTACGCTATAACCAATCAATTTAAAGAGGTTATTTTTGAAGCGGAAAAGCAGGTTATCCGGCGTTGTCTCCGCAAGCGAGAAGAAGCCGAAACGGTAATCAGCGAAATGAAACAACTACTCAATGCTGCGACACAAAAGGATTATGCCACGCTCAACACCACATTGGCGAAATGGGAAGAACGTGAAATTACTGCATTCTTCCGGCGTGACCATGACTGTATGGCTAATTATTAATCGATCTTATACTCCTAGTACTTTTCCAAGAAGTTATCAAAAAGTAGAAAACTTGTAATTGTACAGTATTTCTGTACAATTACTGTGATTGATCTAATCTGGGAGTAGACGAAATGTTTAACACAACTTATAGCGCCGCCAGGAAAAATCTTGCTTCAATCATGACTCAAACCGTTCAGGATTGTGAACCCATACTGATAACACGGAAAAATGGAGAAGATTGTGTTTTGATTTCCAGTTCAGAGTACGGAAGTCTTAAAGAAACCGCTGATCTACTACTATGCTCTCCAGCAAATACCATGCACCTGCTAACATCGTTAGAGCAGGCGAGTAAAGGGGAATTGCGGGAACGTCAGCTTGATGAATAAGCTTTTTACTGACGAATCCTGGCGAGATTACCTTTACTGGCAACAAAACGATAAAAAGCTTGTTAAGAGGATTAATGAGCTTATTAAAGATATAGAGCGTACTCCTTTTAGTGGCATAGGTAAGCCTAAGTCTTTAAAACATAATTTATCTGGTTATTGGTCACGACGAATTAACGAAGAACACCGGCTTATATATAAAATAGACGATACACGTATAGTGATTATATCGTGTCGTTATCATTACTGAAACGTTAGCGTGATAAGCTATTGAACGACAAAATTTATTAGAATTAGATGTTAAAAACCTTAGTTAGTCGCTTTTACGTTGACTCGTTCATAAAAACGACTATTAACCTCATAAAAACTCTCACCCCCCCCAAAAAAATATGTTTATTTTATAAACAAAATAAAAAGTAGAAAAATGAATGTATTAGATACAATTGGACAAAAAATATTACATTTATCCTTGTTATATCCACTCCAAGAGAGTAACGTTCACTCAAAGTGACCTCGACTTCTTACTTTGTTGTCGTCGCCCTAAGTAGATTTGCCTGAATATATATGAGGGGGCTATGTATGATGGATGAAGTTAATTGCAGAAAAGAGACTGAGTCTCATAAGTTGATTGTAGAATCTCTTAATTCACTTTCATTTAGGTCGTTTATGGACATAAGTGAGCACTCTTGGGGAGTGAAAGATCGCGAATCTCGATTTGTTTATATGAATCCGGTAGCGTTGGATATGTGTAATATACCCGTTGGATTTGATGTTGAAGGTCGCCTGGATGATGAATGCCCTGCACCTTGGGCAGAATTTGCCTCCGACTTCCGAAAGCAAGATCGAGAGACTGAGAAAAGCGGAAAAAATGTAGCGATAATTACAACACAATACTACGGCAGGCAGCCGAAACTTGAACCTTATTATGCGGAAAAATCGCCGTTATACAATAAGATCGGCGAATGTATAGGTACCATTTGGTGTGCAAAAAAATTCAATTTTCTTAGCATTTCTCAATATGTTAATAAACTCACTCCCTCGGTATTGATATTGGAACCGCCTGTATGTGATACGTTTGATGATAAAGAACTTGAAGTGATGTTTTATCTACAACAGTCACTGCCCAGTAAGGTGATAGCCCAAAAGCTCAATATTTCTTACTGCATGCTCGAAGGATACAGAGGATCGATATATCAAAAGGCTGGTGTCAATTCAATGAAGCAATTTCAAGAATTTTGTGAATCAACTGGTTTTAATCGGTATATCCCAAAGGAACTTATACAGCCTGGTGTACAGTTTGTTTAGTTCTAAAATCTAAATGCGGCAGGGTTTTCTATTAAAGTAAGAGGATTACCTGTACCGTATCGCTATTCTACAATTTTTACATACTTTTTAAGGACAAAAGGATTAATGGACAAGGATAAACCTACCACTGACGATTACGTTGCCGAGCGTGTCCCTCTAACTGCACGCTCAAGCTTCCTCAGTGTTGCTTTGGTGCGTATTGGCATGACGACTGCGTTATCTCAATTTATGTTAGGTGCGATGCTGGGTAATTCGATGACCTTTGGTCAAGCGATGCTCGCTACCTTACTGGGTAGTTTAATTCTCGAATTTGTTAGCCTGGGGCTAGGGTTAGCGGGTTCTCACGAGGGATTATCGACGAGTCTTTTAGCACGCTGGTGTGGGTTTGGGCGTTTCGGGTCGGTGTTAATCGGAATACTGCTTACTATCAGTCTGGTAGGCTGGTTCGGTGTACAAAATGCCGTTTTTGCTCATAGTCTGGATTATGCGTTAGGGGGACGATTGGGGTTTACCTGGTCTGCTGTGCTGGCAGGAGGTGCGCTCACGGTATTGGTTGCCTTTGGGTTTCGCGCCTTAAGTTGGGCAGCAAAAATAACAGTGCCCCTTTTCTTTCTGGTAATAGGCTGGATTTCATTCGGTATTTTGCAGGAACACACACTCTCTCATCTTGTTACCCGTCTTCCTATGGGAGCACCGATGACACTCGGGGCCGGTGCCACTATTGTTGCCGGTGGCTATATGGTAGGGGCCCTTATCACCCCCGATATTAGTCGCTTCTGCCAAAACGGTCGGCATGTATTTTGGATGACTTTGATTTCTATCATTGTTGGAGAATTTATTGTCAACGGCATTGCCATATTGGTTGCTCGTGCACTCAATACCGCCGATGTCGTCACTATCATGACCCAAAGCGCGGGCTGGATAGGCTTGTTGACCGTTATTCTTGCGACGACCAAGAACAACGATGCCTGTTTGTATTCTTCATCACTTTCCTTAGCAAACGTTGTGGAAGGTGTCACCTGTAGGAAATTGAGTCGTACAAAGCTGACGATAATATTAGGTGTGATCGGCACCCTGCTATCAATGCTGGGAATTTTAGAGCGTTTTACGGGTTTCCTTATTCTACTCGGCGTTGTTTTTCCGCCTATTGCAGGCGTGATGCTGGTGGACTATTACATTTTACGTACCAGCCGTCACTTACTTGATGTAACACGCCAGAGACAGACGTTACCAGAATCAACACAATTAATGGGCTGGCCTGCTGTTGCTGCTTGTATTCTGGGCGCCATCGGGGGAATGACTATCGAACTCGGTATTCCGTCATTCAATTCGCTGATTATCGCCTGTGTCGTCTACGGTATTCTGGTTAAAGTCAGTGCGTTATTGAAAAAATAACAGCGTATTCCTCGGGGACGTGCAAAGGGACTCTTGCTTACAATGTCATCTGTTCCAGGCGACATCCATACAGTGCCGCCAATTTCTTTCGGGTTTTCTTCTGTGGTGTCGAATCTACGGATTCCCACTGAGAAACGGCTGATTGAGTAGCTTGTAGTTTTTCGGCAACCTCATACTGAGACATACCGAGATAAATGCGCCAGGCCGCGATTAGGCTAATGTCCTGATTAACCATGATTGAGATAACGTCATGTGGGATAATTTCATCATCGTGATGATCAGCTTTGTACGGCACAGACTCGTAATCATCATCAGTATTATCAACTAGCTTTTCATAATCAGTAACAGGTAAAAGCACATATAAGGGCTTGCCTGTTTCGTCGTTAATGTATTGTAATTTAGTCATTATGTTTATCTCAATTTTATAAGATATCAAGTTATAAATGTATACGAAGGAGCAAGTAGATTTACTCTCTTTTAATAGGTTTTTGACGCTCTGCGCTTAATTTGCTGTATTGTGCAGATTACAGGTTCACCGTCAGTGACTTCAAAGATTATCCTGTAGTTGCCTACCCGAATTCTATATTGATTATCAGTGGTTCGGAGCTTTTTTATATCGAGTTCAGTGGTTGGAAAGGTAGTCAATTTGCTAACTTTTTCACTGATGGCTTTTCGATAACGGGGATCTATCATAACAAGTTGTTTAGATGCTCGTCGCAACCAGTTTATCTTAACCATTGTTTCCTCATATTTGAAAAGCATATGCACTGATAATTAGACAATAAGTGAATATTCTGATTTTTTCAATATAAATCTAATTATTTTATTCCAAAGGCATCAGAGTTACTATTTATTAAACATTCTTTCGGCTATTTAAGGCTGCGCATCGCGTGGCCTTTTTTTATTTTAGCGCCTGCCAAATCAATATTAATCCCCCTTTAACGAAAGGCGTGGCGCTAATCCACTACACCGCATCTATCCCTACAGGGGACAATCATTCTCCCCTAGGGAGGTGGAGCTTCAGCTATGGAAAAACTGACCACCGGCGTTGCCTACGGGGCTTCAGCCGGTAGCATCCTGAATGGTTTGCTAAACAGCTACAGCCCGGAACAATGGAACGCCATTGGCGTGCTCGCGGGCGTCTCTCTGGCGGTGCTGACCTATTTGACCAATCTGTATTTCAAGATTAAAGAAGACCGGCGTAAGAGCGCAACAAGCCAATGAGCAAGCTAAGCAAACCCATGCTGGGACTGATTTTGGCAGGGGCGACAGCGACCACCATCCTTACACAATTTCTGCATGAAAAAGAAGGTAATCGGCTGACGGCCTATCGAGATGGCGCGAATGTGTGGACAATTTGCCGCGGTGCCACCCGCGTTGATGACAAGCCGGTAATGCAAGGCCTGCAACTCAGTGCAGAGAAATGCGAGCAGGTTAACAAATTTGAGGTGAATAAGGCGATTGCCTGGGTAGAACACCATGTTCAGGTACCGTTAACCGACGCACAGAAAGCCGGTATTGCTTCATTTTGTCCGTATAACATCGGTGCAGGCAAATGCCTTTCCTCTACCTTCTATCGCAAACTCAATGCCGGTGACTACCTCGGTGCTTGTGCTAAAATTAAACGCTGGCTATTTGACGGCGGTAAAGATTGTCGCATTCGAGCTAATAACTGTGCAGGTCAAGTGATGAGACGCGCGCAAGAAAGTGAACTCACCTGTTGGGGACTCGATGTTTAATCGCTTATTTTTTATCCTGATGAGTTTCATTCTGCTCGTCAGTCTGGTGGCGGTTTATTATCACACTGAATCAGCAAAAAAAGACAGTGTCATCAAAACGATAAGGGATGAGCGCGATAGCCTTTTTATCACTTTGCAAACAAAGCAAAAGCAACACCAACAAATAGCCGTACTCGATAACAAACACACCCAGGAATTAACCGATGCAAAAACTCAGCTCGCTGTCCTTGAACGTGATGTTCTTGCTGGCAAGCGTCGGCTGCAGCTCGCTGCCCGCTGTGAAACATTGCCCGCCACCCCCACGGCCACCCGCCTGGATGATGCTGCCGGTGCCCGACTTGACGACGCCGTTGTCAACGATTATTTCCGTCTCCGAAAAGGCATTGAAATAGTCACGCAGCAAATTGCAGGCTTGCAAGCGTACGTTACCCAGGTTTGTTTGACCCAATAAATAATCGAGAAGATGAACGTTGGGTTACGGTGTTAGCGCCATGCGCATTTGAAATGCGACCCCTTAAACTACCCGTTTTACTGGTTAACCCATGGCTCACTTCGGTGGGCTTTTTTATGTCTGTGCTTCACACGCGTATTCACACCAAGAACCTTTTCAGGAATGAACCTTTGAGGAAGCCAGTAGTGGTAGGCGTACTCTCTTGGACTGGTATTCCTGTGTGACAAGGGTTCATTACTGAACAGGAACCACGTAATGAAATCCCCCCTCGTTTTCATTGAAAACACCCCTATTCGCAGCAATGAGTATGGCACTTATCATCTCAATGATATGCATAAAGCCGCTGTTGACGCTTGTATGGCAAAGACATGGCAGGTACCTAGCCAATTCTTAAATACCGACGGTGTGGTTCAGTATATCGACGAAGTGACCAAAGTGCTAAAAAACACTTTGGAACAAAATCAAATACTTAAAACCATTCATGGCGGTAACAGTCGAGGCACCTGGGCACATGAGTTGATTGCTCTTCGCTATGCGGCATGGTCATCACCGGCTTTTGAGTTCAAGGTTTATCAAACCTTTCATGAGGTTGTCATACGTCGAATGAGTGTCATGGCGCAGCCTCACCGTCTTGATAGGGTGATATACCCATCTCGATAAATCCCCCTAACCCAAGGAATTCTCATCATGGCAAAGCCTGACTGGGAGGCCATCGAATCGGCTTACCGCGCGGGTGCGTTGTCTGTCCGTGCGATAGCAAAACGCTACGGCTTACCGCGCGGGTGTGTTGTCTGTCCGTGCGATAGCAAAACGCTATCAGGTACCTGAATCGACCCTCAGGAAATTTGCAGTAAGAAACGCGTGGCAAAGAGACCTGACCGAGAAAGTGGCGGCGGCCACAAAAGATAAAGTGGTGCGCAGTGCGGCTGTGCGCACTTTTTCTACTAAAAATACTGTGCGCACCGACCACGATATTATTGAACAAGCTTCGGATGAAGCTTTGTCTGTCGTTTTATCCCATCGTGTGGCCTTAGCCGGTTGGCGGCAGATTGCTAACCATCTGAAAGCCTTCCTCAGCAGTACCGTTATCACCGAAGACAACCATGCTGCTCTTGCCAGAACGCTCAGCGCCGGGGTGGATGCGCAACTGAAATTGATTAAAGGTGAGCGCGATGCCTATGGCTTGAACAACGAGACGGCGCCAGGGGCCGAGAAAGAGTTGGCACAATGGATGAAAGACCTCGCGGAAGGCAACGCCCATGGCATTCGATCCAACGCTGAAAACAAAATTAGCTGATCGCTTTTGGCGCTTAAACCACCTGTATTTTATTACCGATAAACACGGACGTAAAATCCGTTTTACGATGACGGCGCAGCAGCGTGCCTATTTCACGGGGATGCATACACGCAATCTGATTTTGAAAGCCCGTCAGCTGGGCTTTACCACCGAGGTGTGCCTTATCCAACTGGATGCCGCACTCTTTGAGTCAGCCAAATGTGCCTTGATTGCACATACCTTAAACGATGCCAAACGCCTGTTCCGCGAGAAAGTGAAATACGCCTACGACCATTTGCCTGACCTTCTTAAACGTGCTAATCCCGCCCGCAATGATTCCGCAGGCGAATTGGTGTTTCACAACGGCGGCTCACTGTACATCAGCACCTCCTTTCGCGGTGGCACCTTGCGCTATTTGCATATTTCCGAATTCGGCAAGCTGTGTGCCAAATTTCCTGAGAAAGCCCGTGAAATCGTCACTGGTGCCTTTGAAGCGGTCGCCACAGACTGCGTGGTCACCATTGAATCGACGGCAGAGGGCCGTGCGGGGTATTTTTTCGATTACTGCCAAACGGCGGAAAAAGCCTTACTCAGCAACAAACCCTTAGGCCCATTGGATTGGAAGTTCTTCTTCTTTTCCTGGTGGAACAATCCGCAGTATGCCTTGCCGGTGAGCAGTCCGTTGCCGCCGCGCTTGCAAGCCTACTTTAGCGAGCTGCAAACCAAACAGTCGATTAGGCTAACGGCGGAACAAAAAGCCTGGTATTACGCCAAAGAAAGCACACTGGGTGACGACATGAAACGCGAGTATCCGTCAATCCCGAGCGAGGCCTTTCAGCAATCGATTGAGGGCGCATATTACGCCAATCAGTTCCGTTATCTCTATGAGAATCAGCGCATTGGTACCTTACCGGCTAATCCGCACCTGCCGGTGCACACCTTTTGGGATTTAGGAGTAGGCGATGCCACGGTTATCTGGTTTGTCCGTGAGGTCGGCAGTGAATTTCACCTGATGGATTATTACGAAAACAGTGGCGAAGGCCTGCGGCATTACATGCAGGTATTGAAAGCCCGCGCCTATCACTATGGCGAACACTGGGCCCCGCACGATATTGATAATCGAGAATTAGCGGGCGACGGCAAAAGCCGTCGGCAACTGGCTTATGAAGGTTATGCGCTGGACGGTGACATTTACCGCATCAATTTCAAGGTGGTCCCCCGATTGCGTGTCGATGAAGGCATTGAGTCGGTACGGGAAATCCTGCCGCGCTGTGCCTTTGATAGCGTGACCTGTGAACAAGGCCTCAGTCATTTGGAGCGCTACCGCAAAGCCTGGGATAACCAGTACGGCTGCTGGAAAGACAAACCGCTGCACGATGCCAGTTCCCACGCCGCCGATGCCTTTCGTTATTTTGCCGTCGCCAAAAGAAATCACCGTCAGCTTCGGGGGCAGGTAACCCCCTTAAGACTGTAACGGCCCTCTACAGTCGCGTTAACAACCCATGAGAGTCAAACCATGTCCGATATTTCCACGCCCCATCTTGACTACAACAGCCTGCTAGCTGCCTGGGACATCAATGACGCCCTGATGGGCGGCACCTTATGCCTACGGCAACAGGGCGAAACCTATTTACCGCGCTGGACGAATGAAGATAAACACAGCTATCAGCAACGTCTCTCCGTCGCCACGCTGCTGCCGGCTTACGAGGAAACCCTCAAAAATAACTTAGGTCGTGTCTTTTCAGAACCGACCCAATTGAGTGAGTCCACCCCCGCCGTGATTGTCGAGTACTGCCAGGATATGGATTTGCTGGGCAACCGGCTGGATGTTTGGGCGCAAGCGTATTTCAGCCTGGCGCTGCAATACGGCGTGGCGCATGCGCTGGTTGACTACCCCCGTGTGGAAGCATTGAAAACCCGTGCTGAGGAAAAAGCCCGTGGCGCCCGTCCCTATGCGGTGTTGATTAACCCCCGCCAGGTCATCGGCTGGCAATCCAGCCACCAAGGAGGGCCGGTCCAGCTGACAGAATTGCGAATTAGAGAAGAGATTGTCGTCGAGACCGCCCCTTACCGCCAACAGAAAATCGCGCAAATCCGCAAGTTGACGCCCGGTCGGGTTGAACTCTACCGTAAAATCAGGCAAGCCGATGGCAGGGAAACCTGGATACTGCACGACAGCTGGGCAACCTCCTGCCCTCGCATTCCGTTGGTGACATTGTACAGCAAACGCACCGGTTTTATGTGTGGCGCCCCGCCGCTATTGAATCTGGCGTTACTCAATATCAAACATTGGCAAAGCCAGAGTGAGCAAGACAATATTTTGCATGTGGCCCGGGTGCCCATCCTCAATGTGTTTGGTCTTGAAACCGGCGAAAAGTTGACCATTGGTGCCTCAAGCGCGACACACTTTACTGACCGCACCAAACAGGGCAGTGCGTACACCGAACATTCGGGCGCCGCCGTAGGAGCAGGCAAAGAGGCACTGACGGATTTGGTCGAGCAGATGCGTCAAGCCGGTGGCAAGCTGTTGCGCAGTCAAAACAGTAGCACCAAGACCCTCGACCAAGTGAGCGAAGAGCGCCTACAAGAACAATCCCCGCTCTACACCCTGTCTAACTCGCTAGAAGATGCCCTCGATACCCTGTTGCAACTGATGGCAGACTGGTCAGGCGAAAAAGACGGCGGCAAGGTGGACATTCGCACCGAGCTTGAAACCACCCAGCAAGCCTTCAATGCCCCGGCCGCCCTGGCGATACAGGCACTGCGGCAAGGCGGGGATATTCGTCAGGTGGATGCCATCCGCGCCTTACAGGCACTGAACCTTATTGATGCCGATGCCAACCCGGAAACCCTGTGTGATGAACTTAACAATTTGCCACCGGATTTACTGTAACGCCCGCGTGGCATCGTGAGGTGACGCGCAGGCTGTATAAAAACACCCCGTTATCCTCATGCCATCAAACCGGTTTTTCTATTAAGGGGTTACCATGTCCACAGTCAACCAACGTCTGCGTGATGAAGCCCTGGCACACAGTCTGTTTCAATCACGCTATGCTCTCGGGGTGGTTAAAGAAAAGGTGGCACTACTCAACCAATATGATGCTGAACTAACCGCCCGACTTTTCGGGAAATTGGAGAAGGTTAATCCGCAACACATCGAAGTCAAACAGTTAGCCCGCTTGTTAGCCTGTGTCCAAGAGGTGAATCAGCAGGCAATGAGTACCCTGTATTTATCGCTCAGCGAGGAATTGCTAGCCTTTGCTGAGCACGAAGCGGGTTATCACTGCCGTCTCTTTGATACCCTGCTGCCTGATGGGGTGCTACACCGCTATCCCTTAGCGATTATCACCGCAGAACAGGTTTACGCGGCAGCGATGGCGCAGCCCTTTCAAGGGCGTTTACTGCGCGACTGGGTCAGTCATCTGGAAAGCGATCGCTTTCAGCGTATCAACAACGCGGTAAAAAACGGGTTTCTCTTGGGTGATACCGTCGAGCAAATTACACGCAAAGTACGCGGGAGCAGGGCAAAACAGTATCAAGATGGGGTACTGGACATCAGTCGCAAAAATCTCACCAGTGTGGTCAAAACCGCTGTTAACCATGTTTCAGCGGTAGCACGGGATAAATTTGCTGAAAATAACGCCGCAATGATAGACAGAAAACAGTGGCTCAGTACGCTGGATAACAAAACCTCATCACCCTGTGTTATCCGTGACCGTTTGTGCTACACCCTAGCCGGCCAGCCACTCGGCCACAAAATCCCCTATCTGCAAGGACCGGGACGCCTGCACTTTTGCTGTCGCTCAACGGAGACACTGGTCATCAAATCCTGGCGCGCCCTGGGCATTGACTTAGATGAGCTGGACCCGGGCACACGCGCCAGCCTGGACGGGCAAGTGCCTGCGGATACCACGTATTCTGACTGGTTACAGCAACAACCTTACGCGCGGCAAATCCAAGTCCTGGGTAAAACCCGCGCTAAAATGCTGCGAGAGGAGGGACGGCGTCCCGACGCATTTTTTAGCGACAAAGGGGAATGGCTCACGTTAGAACAGCTGCGCGAAACCCTCCATATAGAGTAAAAAATCAACATGTCAGCACAACTTAACATGTTCTCTCATCACGTAAAGTAGCAAAAACTGGACATTTTAAAATAGCGTTGATAACCAACTTCACACAGGCCACCCCAGGGTGGCTTTTTTTATGAACAGCTGTGAGCGGAAGCGACACAGCGCCCGGGTCGGATGACCGGTTAACCCAGCCTGCGGGCGGAGACAATAGCAATGAAATTGCACCTCGATACAGAAGGAAAAGCGGTACTGGAAAACGGCATGCCGGTGTATTTGCATGAGGACGGCAAAGCGATCCCCTTTGATGCGGTGGCAGCCTTGAACAAAATTAGCGCCCTCAATGGGGAAGCCAAAAGCCACCGTGAGGCCAAGGAAGCACTCGAAGCCAAGCTCAAGGCGTTTGCCGGCATTGACGACCCAGCGAAAGCCCGTGAAGCACTGCAAACGCTCACCCACATCGATCAAAAGAAATTAATCGAGGCCGGTGCGGTCGACCAGGTGAAAGCACAAATCACTCAAGCTTTTCAAACTCAGCTTGACGAGGCCAGCAGCAAAAATAAAACCCTGGAAGCCCAGTTGTATCAAGAGATGATTGGCGGACGTTTCAGCAGCTCGACGTTTATCCAGGATAACCTGGCGATCCCGGCGGATTTGGTGCAAGCCCGGTTCGGTCACGCATTCAGCATTGACGCAGGTAAAGTGGTCGCCACGGATGCGGCAGGCAACAAGGTATTCTCACGCCGTCAGCCCGGGGAAATCGCGGAGTTTGAGGAAGCCTTAGAATACCTCATCGAACAGTATCCGCACAAAGACCACATTCTGAAAGCCTCCGGCCACCGTGGCGGCGGTTCACAACCCACACCCCAGCAGCACGGACACAAAACACTCAAACGCAGCGCCTTTGATGCCTTGGACATCGGCAGCAAACAGGCCGCACTCAAAGACGGTATCTCGATCGTCGATTAATTACACACCTTACCCTTAACCCTGGAGCAACAGCATGGCAGGCAATACCTTAACGGGGTTGATCCCCACCATTTATACCGCATTAGACAGCGTTTCCCGTGAGCAAGTCGGTTTTATTCCCGCCGTCGCCCGTAACAGCAAAGCGGAAACCGCCGCCCTCGATCAAAATATCACCGCACCGGTGGCCCCCATCGCCAAAACGGTGGATATCGTGCCCGGTCCCACGGCAACGGGGAAGAACAACTGGCTGTCGGGTCGGCAGGCACCTATAACCTGCTGCTGGCTGACCAGTTCAAACAAGCCTTTCGTGCCCTGGCGAACGAAGTCGATCGCGATTTAGGGGCACTGTACACCGGCTCAGCGCGGGCTGTCGGAAAGGCAGGGAGCACTCCCTTTGGCGTCAAAGAAGACCTGGCCGATTTTGCCGATGCGCGTCGCGTGCTGGAAGATAACGGGGCCCCGACTACCGATTTACAAATGGTCTTGGGGTCAGCGGCTATTTCCAACATTCGCGGCAAACAATCCGTCTTGTTTAAAGTCAACGAAGCGGGCAGCGAAGCCCTGTTGCGGGAAGGGACCATCGGGCGTATTGAAGGCTTTAATTTGCACAATTCCGCGGGCATCAAACGGGTCACAGCAGGGACCGGCAGTGGTTTTCTGGTCAACAAAGCGGGCGGTTATCACGTCGGCAATCAGCTCATTGCCATAGACAGTGGAACTGGCACAGTAAACCGAGGGGATATTGTCACCTTTACCGGCGATATGCATCAATACGTGGTGGCAGCGGCCAGCGCCTCGACTATCACCCTGTCTGCGCCGGGCTTGTTGGAAGACCTGGCGGACAACACCGTCGTCACGCTGGTTGGTCACTACACCGCTAACATGGCATTCGATCGCAATGCGTTCCTGCTGGCGTCACGGACACCGGCGATGCCTCAAGGCGGGGATATCGCCGATGATGTGATGAATGTCACCGATCCGGTCTCCGGCATGACTTTCCAAGTGGCGCTCTACCGTCAGTATCATCAGATACGCTATGAAGTCGGGCTAGCCTGGGGTGTTGCGGCAGTGAAACCGGAGCACAGTGCGCTGATTTTAGGCTAAGACAGCGGCGTGATAGCCACTTTATGTTAGGAAAACAGCATGACCAAAAGCAAAAAAGACACTGTCGTCACCCAACCACCTTCAACTTTAATCCCAATGATACACCCGCTCCCACGTCACCCTGATGATCCAATAACCGCTAATGTGCATTCCGATGAAGTCACACGCTGGCTGAATGAAGGATGGCAACACAGTGAACAGGAAAAATAACATGCTCATCACGGATATCAGCTCCCCCGAGAGGGAAAGTTATGCCAGTGTCGCCGATTTACGACAGCTGGCGAGTAAACGAGGCGATCCGCTTCCCACGGAGGACGCTGCCTGTGAAAGCTTGTTGATAAAAGCCATGGATTACCTAGCAGGACTGAACTGGCAAGGCAAACGTACCACCGCCTCTCAGCCCCTGGCCTGGCCGCGCTCAGGGGTTATCTTCGATGGCTATTTATTACCCGAAAATATTATTCCATCACAACTCCTTCAGGTGCAATGCCGTCTGGCGTTGACGGCACAGGCTATCGATTTGACGCCTTCGTTTTCGGGTGGCAAGGAAGTGGTTCAGGAAAGTATTGCTGGAGCTGTCAGTGTGACCTATGCGTCGGGTTCTGCTTCGTCACCTCATTTTAGCTGGTTGCCTGGCTTACTGCGCGGCCTTCTCATCAGCAGCAGACAGAGTCAGCTCGTCAGGGGGTGATGACATGGCGATCAATTATGCAGGCTTACGCCGTACTGCCGACCGTGTATTGCGTGACAATGGCGCCCCTTATACCCTACAGCGAGGCGGGGGTGTGCAGGTCATCAAAGGCGTTGAAGTCGCTGTTCCGCGGGAGAATCACAGGTTGACGGGCGTCATTACTCATTACACCAAGGGTGAAACAGAGGGCACGCTTATCCAACAGGGTGACAGTAAAATGATGGCGACAGCTGAAACGGAAATTCGTCAGGGCGATCGCCTTCTTATCGAAGGCACAGCCTATCGGGTGATACAGGTCACGCCCGTGAAACCCGCTACGCTGCTGCTGTGTTACCAATTGCAACTGAGGGCCTAATATGGAGGATAACAAACGCTTTATGGCCTCCATGACTGCCTTTGTCAACCAGAGTAAACAGGCGCATCAGGCACTCCCCCAGGTGCTGGGCATGAAAATATTGGCAAGATTGGTGACGATGTCACCAGTGGGTAACGCGGACACCTGGCAAGGCAAAGCGCCACCAGGCTATACCGGTGGTCGATTTCGCGGCAACTGGCAGGTGACCTTTGATGCGCCCGCAGAAACGGAAACCGGATGCATTGACCCCCGTGGCAATCTGACGCTCACTGAGGGAATACAGCGATTAACGCAGTTTAATCAGGGAACTCAGGCCATTTATTTCAGCAACACCGTGCCCTATGCTTATCGGTTAGAATTCGGTCACTCGAAACAGGCCCCCAACGGTATGATTAGGGTGACAGCGGAAGAATTTCAGACGCTGTTTAACCAGGCGGTTAAAGAGGTTAAAAAATGAGCACGGGGCGTGTCATAGCGCTACTTGAACACCATTTGGGCGCCTGGGCAGCACAAAAAGGGTTTCCCGTCGCCAGTCAAAACGTGCAGTTTAGCGACACCGGCGGCTTGTATTTGCAATCGCATCTCTTGCCTGCGACCACGGAATGCCTGGATTTGGCGCAAGTTTCACGGGTTTATCACGGGGTCTATCAAATTACCCTCTGTGCCCCGACGGGCAGCGGCCAGGCTCAGGTACAGGCTATCGCTGATGACCTCATCAGTCTGTTTGATTTGGGCACCCTTTTAACCGATGGCATTATCCGCTGTGCTATCATCAGTGTCCCTACAGTATTTACGGGTATCACCCACTGTCACACCTACAGTCTACCCCTCAGTATGCGCTATCGGGCGTATGTGATCTGATTGGCAAACGGCATTATTTTGATCAACTGACCTCAACAATTATTTCGTTATTACTTTATTTCTAAACATCATCTTATTATCTTAACACTCGGAGACAGCTTATGGGCTTTGCCTTACCGAATGGTGCCCAGGTTTACCTGGCCTCAGACTACGAAACCGCGCTACCGTTTACGGCTATCACGAATGCTGCCCATGCGATGCTCACAGTAGTCGGCAACGATAAAATTAAAAAGGATGACCTTGTTCACATTTCTTCCGGCTGGACGGGACTCAATGAACGGGTTGCTCGCGTGTCGGCGGCGACGGCAACCAGCATCACCTTGGAAAATATCGACACCCGCCAGACCACGCAATTTGTTGCCGGTGGTGGAATGGGCAGCATCCGCAAAATAAAAACTTGGACAGAAATTCCGCAAATCAAAGAGGTGTCCAGTTCTGGTGGCGAGCAACAAACGGTCAGCCTGCAATTTTTATCGGATACAGTGCAACGTAATGTTAACACCGTGAAAGCCCCGCGCACCTTGACCTATACCTTGGGACATGATCCTGCTTTGGCGATTTATCCGCTATTACGGGCCGTCGATCAGGGTCAAGCAATCGTCGCCTTCTCGATGTTCGTCCCGGGCCCGAAAGAAAAACGCTACTGGTCAGCCACGGTGGCCTTTAACGACGTCCCCCATACCGAAGTCAATGCCGTTGAAACCGTCTCGCTGGTCCTGAATCTGCAGAGTCCCGCGATGACGTTTTACAAAGAACCCGCCTAAGGATACCCCATGTCGATTGAATTTACCTTACAACCCCAGCCACGCTTTAAAGCCGATGTGGCTATTCCACGCGCGGGCCTGGAGGCCGGTATCGTGACCTTTACCTTCAAACATGTGCCACTCAACGAGATGGCGGAGCGGGAAAAACGCAAAAACCAAACGGGATTGGATTTTGTTGAACACATTACCGCCGCCTGGGCGCTGCCCGATGAGTTAAATCGTGACAATTTGACCAAATTGGCGAATAACTATCCCCAAGCCATTGAAGCCATCATTCACACCTTTTACCGTGAGCTCTTGGGTCAACGCGAAAAAAACTGAGGGCGGTTGCGACGGCGCTCTACACCCCAGCGCCTTGTGCGGAAGAATTAGCCAGCGCAGGCTTACGCCCTGAGGATTTTAACGCACAGTGCATTGAAGTCTGGCCTGACATCTGGCCGTCTTTCCTCGTCATGCGGGCGATGTCGACCCAATGGCGCACGGGGATGGCGGGTCCGACTGGCCTGGATTATGGCTGCCTACTCCACGTGATGACTCTACTAGGCGTAGAACCCCGCGCAACCGTTTTTGACGATATCCGCACCCTGAAAAGTATCGCCTTGTCCCTTATTCACAAGAGGCATTCAACATGACAGAGATTGCAACGATTTCGCTACGTGTCGACACCTCAAACCTGGAAAAAGGGGACAGGGCACTCGAACACTTTGGCGACACGGCGGCGCGTACTGCCACCCGAGCCGAGGATTTCAATTCATCGTTTACACCGGCTACCCGTACGCTCAATGCGTTCGGCCATCAAACAACCCAGGCCAATCTTAGCCTGCAACAACAGCGTGATGAGCTGCACCGCTTATTGGGTAAAATTCATCCGGTCACCGCGGCCTTTGGCAAGCTTGATGAGAGGGAAGCGCAGCTCAGGCGGTATAAAAACTTGCCGTTCCTTGACAAGGACACCTTTGACCAAGCCGCCCGGGCAATTCATCAGGCGCGTGATGAACTCGCTCAAGCTGCCCAAGCGAGAACCGCTGAAGGTCGTGCCGCGGCGGCGCAAGCCGCTGCAGACAAAGTCGCCGCTCAGGCAAAAAACGCCTTTATTGCTAAACTGCGTGAACAAAGTGAATGTCAGGGGAAAACCACTGCGGAGATTTTGGCCTACAAAGCCGCACAATTGGGCGTCACCCAACAGGCTGCACCTTTCATTGCCACACTCAGGGAACAAGAAAACAGCTGGAAAAAAGGCACGATATCGGCGGGTCAATACCGGATGGCATTACGTCAATTGCCGATGCAGTTTACCGACATTGCGACCTCGATTGCCGGGGGGATGCCGCTGTACCTGATTGCCATTCAGCAAGGAGGACAAATCCGGGACAGCTTTGGTGGCATCGCCAATGCACTCAAAGCCATGGGACAGTGGCTGACACCGACCAAAATCCTGCTCGGGGGCGCCGCGACCGCGCTGGCAAGCGTCGGACTGGCCTACTACCGGGGTGCACAAGAAAGCAGCACCTTCAATAAGCAGCTGATTTTGACCGGCCAGTATGCGGGCAAAACCGCCACTCAATTACAACAGTTGGCTAAACGACTCTCCGGTGACGGGTTAACCCAATCGGCGTTATCGGCAGCTCTGGCACAGGTGGTGGGCAGCGGCGCGTTTGACAGCACACAAATTGAACAGGTCAGCGTGGCGGCCGCCAAAATGGCCGCGGCAACGGGGCAATCCGTCGATGACACCGTCAAACATTTTACCCGCTTACAGGAGGAACCGCTTACTGCGGTCAAAGCATTAGACAAGCAATTACATTTTCTGACGGCTTCCGAGTATGAACAGATAGCCGCGCTGGAACGTGCGGGCAATACTCTAGGTGCAGCACGCCTGGCGATGGAGGCCTATGCCAATGCCCTGAAAACCCGGGCGGATGACATCGTCGCCAATCTGGGTACGATGGAAAAAGCCTGGTACAGCCTGAAAAACACCGCCAAAAGCGCCTGGAATGCGATGCTGGATATCGGCAGAGAGCAAAGCCTGAGCAATCAAATCGTTCGGGTGGATGCTCAGTTAAATGACCTCAAAAAAGGTTACTTTAACCGCACGATGATTCAGGGGCTAGAACAGCAAAAAGCACTGCTAACGGAGAAGAAATTTCAGGCAGACCTTGCAGCTGCCCGCCAAACCGCCGAGCGCCAGGCCGAAGCCATCGAAAAAGCGTCGCTGCAACGCCAAGACCACTGGCGTGAACGCTATGCCAACCAAGCCCAGCAGCGCAGCAAAGAGCTGAAAAAATTTAACGAGATTGCTACCCGATTCAGCCCGCAGGAACAAGCGCGTATCCGTGCGGCTATCGAAGCACGATTTCCCGACGAGAAGCGCAAAAAATCACCCCCTATCCGCCAGGCAACAGGCCGTCCAGCCGCAGTCTACCGTGATGATGCCGCTACCCGCGCCTTACTGGAAAGCCGCCAGCGGGTCGCGATGTTACGTGAACAAGCCACGCTCACCACCTCGATGAGCGAGCAGGAAAAGCAGCAGGTGAGATTCACGCAGCAGATAGCGGATTTAAAAACCAAATCGTTATTGACTGCTGACCAACAATCGCTACTAGCTCGTGCCAAAGAAATCAATGCCAGCCTGCAACTGGAAGCTCAGCTATCCCGTGAGAATAGTCAGCGGCAAAAAGCACTCGCCGCACTCAAACAGATGGAAGACACCAGCCAGTCTCTTGCCCGTCGTAACGCTCAGCAGCAGGCCAGGTTTGGCCTCACCGATAAACAGGCCAGGTGCGTTGACCAGACCTTTCAGCTGGATAATACCTATCAGAAACAAAAAGAAGGCATCACCGATGCCGAACAATTAGAAAAAATCACCGCCGCCTATCTCAGAGCAAAACACACGTTACAGGCGGGTTTTCATCAGGAAAAGCGAAACGAAGGAAACTGGCTCGCGGGCATGAAACAAGGAATAACCGAATACGGTGAAACCGCCCATCATGTCTTCGCTGCGACGCAAACACTGGCTAGCACCACCCTGGGCAACCTGTCCTCGATGATGACCGAATTGACCACCACCGGTCAGGCGAATCTGAAAAGCTTTGCCACGGCATTTTTGACAAATATCGTCGATATCATTAATCGATTACTGATTGCTCAAGCAATACAGGCAGCCATGGGCTGGATAGGGGGGTCGTTTACCACGAACCCTGTAAATGCAACCAGTCACAGCGCCATGGGAACCGGTGTAATGGGCATGAACACCCGCTGGCAAAGCACCGTGCCCAGCCATGCGAGCGGTGGCTACACCGGGGAAGGCGACAAATACCAGCCTGCGGGTATCGTCCACAAAGGCGAATTTGTGATGACTAAAGACGCCACCGAGCGTATTGGCGTCGATAATCTTTATGCCCTTATATCTTGATTATTAACTTTCAAAGGTTGATGATCCCCAACTGATCATTGGGATGTCACCGGAGAGTTTGTTTGCGCCCTTAGGCTTAAAGCTTGTGCAGTCAGATAAAACCCCGGTGACATATTTATCGTCGCCTGTAAGACCGAACGGTATCTTGTGCTAAGAGCACGTATTTATAAGGAAGGTCGGGGCGATCATTTAATTATCTGTTTTTCATGGGAGAATCAGCCATGGACAAGACCGCAGTGGGTATTGATGTTGCCAAATTAAAATTCGATGTTGCAGTGTGGGTAGAGAGAAAAAAGTATAAAACAAAAGCATTCCCGAATACCCCCTCTGGATTTAGCCAACTACTGAAATGGCTTATCCCTTACGGGGATTGTCATATTTGTCTCGAAGCCACAGGGAGTTACAGTGTTCCACTGGCTATGTTCTTAGTTGATAATGGCATTGACGTCAGCCTAGAAAACCCATCACGTATTCATGCCTTTGGTGAGAGTGAACTGAGTCGGAACAAGACGGATCAGGGGGATGCAAAAATGATAGTGCGCTACTGCGCACTGCATACACCTGTCCTCTGGACTCCTCCTCCCTTGAGCGAACGTCAATTAACCGCGCTAGTACGCCATCTAAAGAGTTTAGAGGAAATGAGGCAAATGCAAGAAAATCGGCAATCAGTGGCTGACGATGTCGTTCAATCCTCACTGCTTGAAATCATTTCTGCACTTAAACAACAAATCCAGGCCACCAAAGAAAAAATAAAAAACCATATCGATAACGATCCTGACTTAAAGAAAAATAAAGCGTTGCTGGAGAGTATTCCTGGTATCGGTGAAATACTAAGTGCCAGTTTGCTGGCGTATGTGGGTAATGTGTCAAAATTCACTAACAGTAAGGCAGTGGTGGCCTATGCCGGGCTTAACCCAAAACTTTGTGAATCAGGTTTATTTAAAGGACGGAGCCGCCTATCAAAACGGGGTCATACCGAGCTCAGGAAAGCGTTGTATATGCCCGCTCTGGCTGCCCTTTCTTGTAATCCGATAGTGAAAGCACAGTGGCAACGACTCGTATCACGCCATAAAGGGGGTAAAATGGGCGTCTGTGCAGCAATGCGCAAATTACTCCAACTGGCGTATGGTGTGCTGAAATCAGGCATCCCATTCGATACAAAAATAGCACTTGCATCATGATGGGCAAGACGGTATCTGATGCGCGGTTATGCGGAAGGGGGCCCGGTCAGTCATCGCCAAACAAAATCACCGTGCCCCCCCTTCATTGGGGAGGCAAGGGAAAGCTACAGCGGTAGCAATCAACGTGGGGGATATTAATATTTTGAATCAAGGGATGGGACAGCAATCCAGCCCAAGCACACAGGATAGCGCCGCTCTGCGAAAACAAATCAAAACGGCGATTACGTCGACTATCAGTGAACAGCTCAGTAAGCCCGGTACGCCCTTATGGCTGGCTGTGCAGGGGCGGGGGTGATCAAATAACCCATTGCCTAATAATCAAGAGAACATTTTTTAGGTAATATGAGGGCATTTTGTATAGCAGGGGCCGTATAAGTTGATTATGAAAATCAGAAATAACATATTGATATTAATTAATATTTATTAACAAAAGTGATCACGTTACATGGCGCCTGCTATATTAGCGAACAAGGGGAGGAAGCGGTTCGTTCGCTTTTCTGTATTCATCTTTATATTTGTTATATGCATCAGCAGCTGCACCGATGACACAGATACCTGCAGGAACAGCTGTAACGGCGGCCCCGATAGCAGCTCCGGCGATCGCGCCACCAGGCACAGGCACTACTCCCGCTCCAATCATGAATCCCAGACTAGCCCCAGCTGCAACAAGCGCCAGTGCATGGGGGAGGATCTTTACACCCTCAACGAAACCTATACACAAAGCCTTTCCAACATGCGTTATTTTTCTTATAAATATCTTCAGCTTAGAGAATGAAGCTGACTTTTTATTCATGGCAGGTTCTGACGCAATATTTCTCAGGCTCGAGGGAGAGGGAGCACCACTCCTCTGAGGAGACCCAACAACCCCAACAGACCCAAAATCTAATAGTTCAAATGTACCAAGACTCCCAGTATATGACGATGCATTTGCACCAAGGGTAGATGCCATATTTTTTCTCTCAATAATTAGTTATATAATAATTATTATAATCAATGATAAACATAAAAGCATCTATTAGTTAGACACACAGGACGATTGCGCTATGTTATTTTTATTTTAAAAATCAAGTAATTAAAAAATAGTACGCTCGCTACGCAATTTTAAAATTAGTTAATAATCATATGGTTATAAAACATAGCGCGATTGCCCTATAGATACACAACGCTAATATTGACATGCCTTGACACAAATAAGGTCACGAGGCAATTTATTGAATCATGGCAATTAAAACATTCAGTTGGCGTACTCAAGGTACACCGGAAGGCAGCTTTTTACATCGCGTCAGGGTGGCGCAGTTCGGTGATGGCTATAAACAGGTCGCAGGCGACGGTATCAACCCCGAAAGCCAGTCATGGCCTCTGACTTTTCAGGGCACTGAAAAAAACATGCTGCCATTGCTCACCTTTATTCGCCAACACTGTACACAGCCTTGCTTATGGACGCCACCCTATGGGGTGCTGGGTCTGTACCGTGTGGCAGCAGATTCCATCAGAGTCACCCCCTTGGGTGGCAATATCCTGTCCATCAGCTTTACCTTTGAGCAAACCTTCCAGCCTTAGTAGCACATAACCCCACTAGCGAGTAACACCATGACAACCCACATTGACCTGCAACGTCTGTTGCCAGGCAATCGCATTCGTCTGTTCGAAGTCGATGGCACGGCGTTCCAGGCAACTATTTTACGCTTCCACGCGGATACCTTAGCCCATACACCGGAAGAACTGACCACCGCTGCAGCTGATGAAACCAAGCTCAACGCAAAATCCATCTGGTGGCAAGGTAAGGAATATGCTCCCTGGCCGGTACAGATAGAAGGACTGGAAACCGCCAGTGATGGACAACAAGCACAGCCCAGATTAACCGTTGCCAACCTCGATGGCAGCATCACTGCGCTGTGCCTGAAATTTGACGACATGGTACAAGCCAAGGTGATTATTCACGACACCTTCAAACATTATCTGGATGCGCGTAATTTTCCACAAGGCAATCCTGAAGACGATCCGACACAAGAAAAAGTCCAGGTCTACACCATTGACAGTAAATCCATGGAAACCAGCGAGATGGTTGAGTTTACCCTCTCCAGCCCGGCGGATTTGCAAGGGTTGTTAATTCCTACACGGCAAATTCATTCGCTGTGCACCTGGGCGATGCGTGGTGACTACCGCAGCGGCAGCGGCTGTGATTATGCGGGTAGCCAGTATTTTGATGAGCAGGGTGATCCCACCGATGATCTGACCCAGGACAGATGCACTGGCCGGTTAGTGGAATGTAAAAACCGTTTCGGCAGACATAATCCGTTACCTTTTGGCGGGTTTCCAGGCTCCGCGCTGATCAAGAGGTGAGGATGCGTAAAAAAACGCTACAGGCGATGCTGGCTCATGCTGCTGCCGCTTATCCTTTTGAGTGTTGTGGTGTCATCGCACAGCAATCACGGCGAGAACGTTATTTTCCTTGCCGCAATTTAGCCGCTAAACCAACAGAACAGTTTTATCTCGATCCTCAGGGTTACATGGAGGCCGAAAATTGGGGCACCGTCATGGCGATCGTGCACAGTCATCCCGATGCCACGAGTCAACCCTAGGAGCTGGACAGAGCACAATGTGACCATACCGAACTGCCCTGGCATATCGTCAGTTGGCCCGAAGGCGATGTGCGCACCATTCAGCCACGGGGTGAGCTACCACTGGTAGGGCGTGAATTTGTCCTTGGGCATACCGACTGTTGGGGGTTGATACTGTCTTATTTTCGCCAGACGCATGGCATTGAATTGCATGATTATCGGGTAGATCACCCTTGGTGGGAATCAGGTCAGGAAAACAGGTATCTGGATAATTGGTATCAATGTGGATTTCGTGAATTTAGCGGAGAATACCAGCCAGGTGATGTAGTGATGATGCAGGTATCCGCACCGGTCGCCAATCATGCGGGAATTTTGCTGGCAGACGGCATGTTACTGCATCATCTGTATGGTAAACCCAGCCAGCGCGTGCCTTACGGCGGGTATTGGCAAGAGCGTACGGTGAAAGTGGTGAGGCATCGGACACTGCAACATCATTTAGCGTGAATTATATTGCATGTAGTATGCTAGATTGGATATTATCATATCTTATATCATATTGAATTAAAAGAGATTAAAATGCATCAATCACCTAGTTGTTCTTTTCAACCCCAGCCCCCCGGCAATACCTCAACTAATCAACTTCTTCCTCGTCTTCCTGCTAGCCTAAGGAATATTGAGAGTATTGGTAATCAAAATATAAACTTAACACCGCCTGGTCTAACGGTTGTATCGACAAGCAATTTTCAATTACAGGAGGGCGAATTGGGCGAATTGATTGCAAATGTCGCTTTGGCTAATTATTCCTATATGAGAAGTGAGGGAGACTTAAAAGATTATGGTCCAAACTGGACACTGCAAAAAGAACTTGCCAACAGTTTGGCTACAAAGGAACTAACGTTTAACGCTGCTAACGGCATGTTAATGGATAAAAGTTCAGGATTGGTTGCTTATGTGTTTTATAACAAAAATGATAAAGAAATACGCGTTGTTTTTGGTGGTTCCAGTAGTGGTGAAACTGCTGGAGAAATTTTAACACGCTCTTGGGGCAATGCGGTGAGCACCTCACAACAATGGATAAACAACATAACCAACGCAATAGACAACAAAATGCCTAGAAGCTATTGTCAAGCAGCAATCTTAACAGGAAGGCTTATCAATATCTTGAATACGGATCCTCGATATGAAGGTTTCAATGTATCGACGTCAGGCCATTCTAAAGGAGGTGGAGAAGCTGCTTATGCTGCGGTGATGAACTATACAGAGGGAAAACCAATAAAAGCAGAATGTTTTTGTAGCGCAAAATGGGGTACGGCTACTCAGAAAGAAGTGTGCAGGAAATTGGGGACTCTAGACCACGCTAAAAAAGGGACAGCGAAGATAAGACATTATCTGATCGAGGGAGATGTAATAAATACTGTTCAGCGATGGTTTAGTTGGTTAATTCATGTAGGTAACAATACTACTTTGCAGACGAACGTTTCTAGGAAAAACGCGGGGGCAGCTCGTCACGTTCATTTTTTTGAACACGTTCTATCATATAGCAGGGGCCGTATAAGTTGATTATAAAAATCAGCAATAACATATTGATATTAAATAATATTTATTAACAAAAGAGATCACGTTACATGGCGCCTGCTATATGGTGTCGTCAATGGGATTTAGATACGATTACCTTGATATAGCTGTAAGATTTAATTTTGATTTCTTAACGGATACATTGAGGATTAAATCTACAGAGTGGCTCATATTTGTATGCCAATTAAAATTAAATCGTGCCGCTATATCAATACCCGCGTGTTTTGCCTGTGGAACAAATTGAATCATTGTCACTCTTTGACAGTGAAACTTATGCGGCTTTTAAAGTTAACAAACCAGCTTTACCTATCGTGGCAAGTAAGACAGAGTAAACAGCGTCTCCCTACCTGATATTCAAGTGTTCTCGCTGAGGGTTCTGTAACATTCGTTATATTTTATTACGTAATTCTATTGTACATAATATGATCAAACAGGGCATTATTGTTGATAATCCATACAATTAAGAGAGATTAACATTTTATTGTACCTGCCGTACGCTAGACCCTTATACCCGATTTCATTCCCGCTTAGTATTACAAAGCAAGGTGGCTATTTAGGGGGATTGAGAAAAAGTCGTAATGTTGAGGATATGCCAGCCAATCCTCTAGTGAGAGCTGAAAGCGAGAGTTTAACTGGTAGAAATGAGCTTAGAGCTTCCAAAAAAAGACCTGTAGATGATCGTACTCATCAATCAGCAAAACGTATAAAACCTTCTGATTCTCCAAATTCCTTCGATGAAAAAGCAAGCTCACTAGTTAGGGTTTCTAATAGGAAGGCTAGCTCTCCTTTGAATGATCCATTTATGCGAGCTCAAATAAAAAAAATACAAAAATTACAGGCGAGCCATAAAGATAACGTTATTCATCCGGTTAGTACCGAAACTGGTCTCTGTAATACACCTAGGTGTTCATTTAACAAAAAAATACAAGAAAAATTTGTCGACCTCATAGAGCCTTATCCAACATCAACTCAAAAGTTTGTTCGCAAGAAATTAAATCTAAAATCAAGCACTGTTTCTAACTGGCAAAAACCTAAAAAAGAATAAACTCAAAACCTCAGGATTAATATCACATTAACTCTGAACAAGGGCTGCCCCTGCAGCCTTTTTTATTTTTCGGGAGCCAATACCATGGCAGGATTCCACCAACCGTTACGAACAATCCGCCTGTACGGAAAACTCGGGCACCTGTTTGGCCGTGTACATCAACTCGCGGTAGAGACGCCGAGAGAAGCGATCAAAGCGCTGTCGGTTATCCTGCCTGGGTTTGAGCAATTTATGTTACGCAGTCAAGCACAAGGCCTGACCTTTGCAGTATTTAACGGCCAGCGTAATATTGGCAAAGAGGAATTAGCCAGCGCCCACGGCAGCCAGGATATTCGCATTGCCCCGGTGATTATCGGCAGCAAACGGGGCGGCTTGTTTCAAACCATTATCGGTGCGATGTTAGTGGCGGCGTCATTTATCCCCGGCGCTCAATTCTTAGCCCCTGTGGGCATTTCCATGATGGTCGGCGGGGTTATCCAGATGCTGTCACCACAACAAAGCGGGTTATCACGCCGTGAGGACCCTGATAACAAGCCGAGCTACGCCTTTGGCGGCCCCGTCAATTCCACTGCGCAAGGCAATCCGGTGCCGATCGGCTACGGCAAACGGCGTATCGGTGGCGCGGTGATTTCTGCGGGCATTTACGCGGAAGACCAGATGTAAAAACAAACAAACAGAGAACACAATCCAGGTCGCCAAGGCGATCTTTTTTTATGGATAAATTATGGTCATCACAGGAAACAAAGGCGGTAGCCAGCTTTTATTAACATGAGCAAAATCTTCGATGCTGACCCAGTCTTCTTAACCACTGAGGACCGCACAGAACGTTATCATCAAGATTCCAGATTTGTCCAAAAAGGGTTTGTGGCAGTCTTGATAACGGGTTCCCACCGGTCATAGGGATTTCTTCCCCTTTCAACTCGGATGAGTTGTTGATGGAAGTAGCGTTTTATCCGCCCTGTTAAGGTAGAATGATCTATTTCGCCGGTAATAACATCAACACCATTCGGGAAGAATTGATCGTGGATTTTTTCTGAATCCCCATATTTTTTGATCAATTTTTCGCTTAATGGGGTCCCCTTGGTACGTACTGTTACCATGGGAGTGAGAGGCAGTGTTGGGTTGCGACTACAGTGCCCTATAATCATGCTAAAGTGTTGTACAGCGTCGTCCTTCTGCCCTAATTCTTTGTTATGGGAGATATTCAGTTCTTGTATATTCTTGTGCATTAACATAGTAGTGAGGGAGGATAAGAACTGGTCGGTCAGGCCGGTATTAGATATATCCAACTTCGTTAGATTATGTAACGTTGCTAAATCAGCCAATGCTTTTGGACTAAGGCTTAGAGGATTATTACTGAGATCTAAAGACACTGTTTCTAATGGGATAGGTGGTACTCCTGTCAGTCCAAGGCCTTCAAGACGGACATGAAGCTCTCCCCCTCGTTGCTTACAAACTATAAGATCACCTACTACCATTTCACGTATGCGTCGTTGTTCTGGATCTTCCGCTTCATTTATGAATTTATTGCATGACTTCTGATATTTCTCTGATACTTCTGGTTTATCTGCTTCTCCAGTAGTGAGGAGGGGGGGGGATGGATATAATGCTAAAGCACCATGAACGTGAGAGAACATTAGTTTTTATCCTTATTCAGATGAAAATGATTTCTAAATACAACGCGAAATTAATTATTAGCTAATTTATTATTTAATTCTAACGAAAACAAGACCCCTAATGTAAGAGAATATTAAAGACAAAGGACAGGGATTTTTGAACGGAACCCACCGGCTGAAGCCGGTCAGCCTTACTAAAAGTTATATACCCGTGATCAATGAAGATGCTTGATTTTGAAGTCGATAAGGATCATGCTCATAGCCATGAAAATAGAGCTGACTGCTGACCAGAAAATTACCCTCGAAGCCCAACATCGTCAAAGCCATGACCGCCGTGTCTGTGACAGGATCCGGTGTGTTTTGTTGTCCGCAGACGGCTGGACTCCCCCTATGATTGCTCACTCACAGCTCATTAATGAAACCACGGTGCGGCGCCACCTTACAGACTATCATAAACTCAACAAGCTCAAGCCTGAAAATGGCGGCTCCGATGGCTATCTCAATGCGGAACAGACCACGTCGCTGGTTGAACATCTCACCCAGCCGCTCTACCACCACAATCACCAAATTGTGGCCTATATCGCTGGACGCTGGAACATCACCTTTACCGTATCAGGTCTGTATAAAGGGTTGAAGCAGCATGGCTTTAGCTATAAAAAGCCGAAAGGTGTTCCGCATAAATTTGCCGTTGAGAAACAGCAGCAATTTATAAAGACCTACAGCGAATTGAAAGACGCCGCGCTTACGTTGAATATCCAGCTTCATTACCTTCCGCCGTATAGCCCGAATCTAAACCCGATAGAGCGATTGTGGAAGGTGATGAATGAGCAAACACGAAACAATAGATATTACCCATCTAAACAGAGTTTTAAGAACGATATCTTAAACTTCTTTGAAGTGAAGCTACCACAAATGGCAAGTTCTCTGGTATCTCGCTTAAACGATAATTTCCAGGCGCTAAATCCTGCATCTTGATTTCACTTGGGTATAATACCAGAACAGCGAACACAATCCAGGTCGCCAAGGCGATCTTTTTTTATGGGTAAACTATGGTCATCACAGGAAACAAAGGCGGTAGCCAGCGGCCACCTACGCCCACAGAATCCCCGGACAGCCTGCATTCTACCGCCAAAGCTAAAATATTATTGGCCCTGGGTGAAGGGGAATTTGCGAGCGAATTAGACGGCACCCGTATTTATTTGGATGGCACCCCGCTTAATAATGCAGACGGCAGCGCTAATTTTACCGGTGTCACCTGGGACTACCGCCCCGGCACCCCATCGCAAGACTACATTCCCGGGATGCCGAACGTTGAAAATGAAGTTACGGTCAACACCGAGTTAAAGGCCGACACCCCGTGGGTGCGGGCTATCAGCAACACCCAGTTATCTGCGCTGCGTATTCGATTTAGCTGGCCGGCGCTGCAACGTCAGACTGATAACGGCGATGTTAACGGCACTCGCGTTGAGTATGAGATAGAGATGGCGACCGATGGCGGGGCTTACCATACTGTCCTCAAGACCGCAGTGGAGGGCAAAACCAGTACAGGGTATCAGCGTTCACACCGTATTAACTTGCCTGACGCGAAAACCGGTTGGCAACTCCGTGTCCGTCGTCTGACACCGAACAGCACCAGTAACCGACTCGCCGATAACATGCACATTGAGGCATTGGCCGAAATCATTGATGCCAAGTTGCGTTATCCCAACACCGCTCTGCTGTATATCGAATTTGATGCCAGCCAGTTTCAGCACATTCCCGTGATTGCCTGTGAGCCCAAGATGCGGATAATACGGGTGCCCACGACCTACGGCCCCGCAACGAGGACGTATAAGGGCACGTGGGATGGCACTTTCAAATGGGCGTACAGCAATAATCCGGCCTGGGTGTTCTATGATATTTTGCTTGCCGAGCGCTTTGGCCTCGGCCATCGCTTAACCGCTGCACAGGTGGATAAATGGGAGCTGTATCGCATCGCGCAATACTGTGACCAATTCGTCCCCGATGGCAAAGGGGGTAACGGGACCGAACCGCGCTTTCTGTGTGATGTGTATATCCAATCCCAGGCTGAAGCCTTTATCGTACTGCGGGATTTGGCGGCGATATTCCGCGGCATGACCTACTGGGCGAATAATCAACTCTGTGCCCTGGCCGACATGCCCCGTGACCGAGATTACCTGTACACCCGCGCCAATGTCATTGAGGGACGTTTTTCCTACGCCAGCAGCTCAGAAAAAAGCCGCTACAGTACGGCAATGGTCAGCTGGAGCGACCCGGCTAACGGCTATCAGGATACCCTTGAAGCGGTCTCGGATGAAGCCTTGGTGCGACGCTATGGCATCAATCAACTGAGTACCACGGCAATCGGTTGTATCCGTCAGACAGAAGCCCACCGGCGTGGTCGTTGGGCGCTGCTCACCAATGCCAAAGACCGCTTGGTGACCTTTGATGTTGGCTTAGATGGCGCGATTCCGTTACCAGGGCACATCATTGCGGTTGCCGATGAAATGTTATCAGGAAGAAAAATCGGGGGGCGCATCAATCAAGCCGCAGGCTGCGACATTACCTTAGATAGACCCGCTGACGTCAAACCCGGCGATCGACTTATCGTCAACTTACCCCGTGGGTCCGCCCAAGCACGCACCGTCCACGCGGTTAACGGTCAACTTATCACCGTCAGTGTGGCTTACAGTGAAACGCCGCAACCGGAGGCGATTTGGTCGGCGGAGGCCGATGACGTAGCCCTTCAGCACTACCGGGTGACCCGTATCGAGGACAATAACGACAACACTTATCGCATTAATGCTGTCCAACATGACCCTGATAAATATGAACGTATCGACAGCGGCACGCGCCTCGACGAGCGGCCTATCAGTGTGATTCCGTTGACCCTTCAACCCCCTCCGACACACATCACGTTGACCAGCCATGCGGTGATTGCTCAAGGTTTAGCCGTCACCACTTTACAGGTTAATTGGCAGGCAGCCAGCGGTGCGACCGCTTACGACGCACAATGGCGGCGGGACAAGGGCAACTGGACGCCGCTACTGCGGGTATTGACTTGCGGCTTTGAGGTCCCCAACAGCACTGCGGGACAGTATCAAGCACGGGTGAGGGCCATTAACGCAGCAGGCATGGCTAGCCTGTGGGTCACGACGCCAGAAATCCCTCTCCAGGGGAAAGCAAACCCGCCACCCCAACCGGTTAGCTTGACCACCACGCCAATTGTGTTTGGCATCACACTCAATTGGGCCTTTCCTGCGGGCGCTGAAGATACCTTAAAAACCGAGGTGGAATGCAGCCGTTTTGCTCATGACGCCCATCAGAAGCCACTGATTGACATTGCCTACCCGCAGCGTCATTACACGATGCAGGGTCTGGCTGCGGGGAAAACCTTTTACTTTCGTGCCCGTCTGGTCGATCGACTGGGCAATCAAGGTGCCTGGACACCGTGGGTCCAGGGGACATCGAGTGACGATGCAGATATTGTGCTCGATCACATTCGTGATGACATCATGACCACGCAGGCCGGTAAAAGACTCACCTCTCAACTCGATACCCTCATAAAAACCAGCCAAGCCAATGAAAGAAAACAGGAACACAGTCGTATCACACTCCAAAAGGAGGTCAAAGACCGGGTAGAAGAAACGCTGCTGCAGGTGAATGAACGACTAGAGCGACAAGACAAAACATTGCAACGGTATAACCAGGGACTTAAATCCCGCTTCAAAATAAGCCAATTACAAACACAAGACGTGCAAAAGACCGCCACGCATCTGGATACCGCATTTGTCACCTACAAAGAGGAGATGGACACGCAATTTGACCGTGCTAACGCGGATATGCTGGCACTCAGACAGGCTCAATCCGATGCGCAGCAGGCGTTCAGCCTTTACCGCCTGGATATCACTGCCCGCTTTGATAAAAATGACGCGTTAATAACCGACATCCACACGGCGCACGCCACGGCGACCCAGGCCCTGGCCGACTATCAAAACCGGATAAGTGCCCGATTCGGCAAAAATGAAACGGCGATAAGCCGGGTCAAACGCGCTCAAACCACGGCGACCCAGGCGTTAGCGGAATATCAAAACATGATTGCCGCGCGATTCCGTGACAACGACGCTGCCATTGAAACCAAAGCCACAACACAATTTACCTCATCAGGCGGTAACGCCCTGTACAGCATAAAAGCGGGCATTCATCACCAGGGCAAATATTATGATGCGGGCATGGTGGTCGGCGTGGAAACCCGTAACGGGAGTGTAAAATCACAGATAGGTTTTAATGCCGATAATTTTATTTTATTAAGTGGGCAAAATGGCAAAAAGTTCTCGCCCTTTGCGGTAAAAAATAATCAGGTCTTTATACGTGAGGGCTTTATTCAAGATGCGACCATTGACACGGCTAAAATAAAAGAGGCCGCCATCACTAATACAAAAATTGGTGGACCTCTCCAGTCGACCAACTGGGCAGCAGGCCGTTCAGGATGGAAAATAGAGAAAGCCGGCAACGCCGAGTTTAACGATGCTACCTTCAGAGGGACAATATATGCCACCGATGGCTGGTTTAAAGGGACGGTGTCTGCGGATAAAATAGAAGGGGATATTCTGGACATGTCTCCTAATTTTTTTAAAACAAAAAAAGGCAGCATTCCCGATAGCCAATCTGTAATATTCCCTTTGTTTTATATAAAAAAACAGCCTCACCACGAAGAGTGTTGCTATTAGGGAGAAAAGAGAAAGGGATAGCCTTGAGCGTATCACCCGATTGGGTCAGAGCAACGATAACCCGTGATGGCATGGATGTGCAATACCTTGGGAAAGCCGGGGCGGGGCTATTAGGAGAGTATGTTAACGCTGTCAACGAAGATATTGATATCACCCTCCCGGCAGGTGAAGGGGAGGTATTAATTGGTTTAAGATTACAATCTACACGGGGTAAGCTTAGAATGTTCAACTGGACGGCAAGCGGTGATATCTACACCATGAAAAACGCAGCCAGTATCAAAATAGCCTGATTAAGATCAATACTCGCCTGTGAATTTTATTGTATGTGGGATGACGTTTTCTGTCATCAAACGCTTTATATAAAAATAGACACAAGTAACCATATAAATTAACGGAAATAAAAATTAACTGATATAAAATGTCGCTTGTCAGGATAAACACGGAATACATAACGACTGTGTTTGGCAGTGCCTACTGACGGTCAAAATAAGTCCTTAAATATTCCCTCAACCTATAGTAGGCGCTGTATATATTCATTATTATTCGAAACACTGGAAAAATTAGATTACTGAATGATATGTGAAATTATAATTTTTATGAAAAATGGAGAATATTATTCTAAACAAAAAAACAGCATCTTCGGAGTCAAATAGGTATACATTGGCCTGATGAATTATTTTTTATTCCATTTAAAACACAACGATATATTACTAATTATTTCAAAAATAACATCAATAAATTCATAAAAAAAATAGGTTAAGAAATACTCGTTATTTGCGACAAGTTATGTGATAAAAATTTATAAATTCCTTAACTTAACACAAGACAAGAGGTGGTCTATGTATCCGTCTTCAGTTAGCAATCGGGGTGTGATATTAAACGGTCCTGATCCTGGTCCTGTTCCTCCAAGGAAAAAAATTAAATTTTTACGGCATAAAAGCATAAATGACTGTATCACTAACATCAAGGACGGGTACTATCCATCTTTGGAAAGGAATTACATTTTAGGAGAGAGTGTTACATCCGCCTTGATTCAAGCGAATGCCTTTTGGAATAAGGCAAATAGGCGTGATGTTCCAACAAGTAATTCTCCCAATGGTGTAGAGACTATTCGCACTGTACGTGAGCGGATACGTAGAAAAGCCGACGGTATGTCAGACGATCTACAACAAGAATTTGATGATGCCTGTAAAAACAATGATCGGGTCACCATACAAAGAGTTTATAGTGAATTGGTTGTAAGAGTCTATGAAAATCATCAAGCCGATCAGAATAACCCTTCCTCTGGAAACTTAGCTTATATTTCAAAAGGAGTAGAAACAAGCGCCAGAACTAACGAAAGTGAATATAAAGAGGGGACCCCAACTTATTGTGGAGAAATTTCTTATTTAGTTTACGCCTTATTATGTAGAGAAGGTGTAAATCCGGAGGAAATGCGAGTTATCTGTTTTACAGAAAATAACCCAGATGATCCTGATCTCGCTAATAATCACGCCCTAATTATCTATTCTTCAGATAGGAAATTATTCGAAAGTATGGAACGGTACTGTGGTGTTAGTGAAGGCAATCCTAATTCATATTCTCACTTTATCGATTTCTGTGCTCAGATAAATGAAGAAAAAGAAATATTTCTGATTATTGATCCTTGGAGTAAGGATAATAAAATTATTGATCCACTGATAAAAGATGAAGTTTTTTACAGTATTAAAAATAAGTTTATAAATGAAAACGATCAGGCAATAAAAACAAAATTTTTAAAGCACATAATAGGTAGCACATTAGCCGAATCCGAGGTATTGGCTAAAAGTTATGGTGAACCTGATTTTAGCCTTTGTCCGGAACCATCAGTTCATATTGATGTACCTATTCTTGCACCGAATTCTGATAGCAGCTCAAGTGAAAGCGATAGTAGCATGGAAGGGATTGATGCTTGACCTGAAGGTACTCGTTTTGGCATTTGGAGACTATTGTTTACTTTTTACAAAAATTATAATTTTGTGTCCTATTAAATAATTTATTTTTTCCAGTGTTTTGAATGGTGATAAGTATATGCAGTGCCACAAAAATGTCATAACAGTGTCACTGTTTGCTTCTATCTGATTTGTGAATGTAAAATAATACAATATATACAATTAGTTAAAGTATGGATGACACTAAAGTCGAAGAAAAAAACAACATGACCGATGCCGATGAAACAAGTTTCAAACAAGGCTATCTTGGATGCTGGAAAAGTGAATCATTTGATGGTTAATGACAGAAAGGACCCTTCGCTCAGTGCAAGACGATAGGTCGAAATGAAGAGGCAACATATTGATAAATAGTGACTGAAAAGTTGTGTTTTGTCGTGTTTTGTTGCCTATTATATAAGCAGAAATATTTTATCTATTTGTTTTTTATTGATTATTTTATCTTAGTGTGACTTAACTCCTCATAGTGCGAGTATTTTATTTATCATATAAATCAATAAATTAAAAACAAAAAGTCACAATCGATCGAAATTAGGTCAAAATACATAGATGCGGCTCGCATCCTAACACCTTACTTGGTAGCCCAAAAGGTAATAATTAGTATCGAATTTCGTCCCACTCACTTCCTCGGCTATCACGGTATTTATCCGTCATGGCAGAAGATTTGTGTCCCAGTAATTTTTGTGCAAAATCGTTACCTCTGGCTTCACTGTGCAGCCGCGCGGATAAACTTCTAATCTCGTGAAATGAAGGCGGTGTGCCCTGCCATTTCAAGCCTGATTTCTCTCTTGAATCGGCAAAACCTGTCGATAGCGATCTCTGACTGAAGCGGGTTTTATTCCTTCCCGCAAAGACATAATTTTCACCCCTTATTTGTTGCCGACAATCCGCAAGAACACCTTCAAGGTTCTTGTCAATCACCTCCAGATTCAAGGTTAAAGGTATCGCCAATTTCATCCCTGTCTTCTGTTGCTCTACCCACCATTTCCCATCATGAACATCTTGCCATTTCATCCGTTGGATATCCCCCACCCGCTGACCTGTCAGTAAGGCCAAATCCATGCTTAAACCTATCAACGGCTGCCGTTTGTTTGCCGCTTCTCTTATCACAAGAAACTCTTCCAGTGATAAACGTTCTCGCTGTATCTGTACGCGAGGCTTCTTCGTCGCTGTAGCCGGATTGGTTGCCAAATGCCCTTCTGCAATGGCTTCATTAAACATATCGATCAACAAGCTGCGAATTAATTTTGCACTGGCGGTTTTGCCTTGTTCGCTGTAACTCTTTAAAAATTTAGCAATGTCTTTGGTGGTAAGGGTGTTCAATGTACTATCAGGAAAAGCCTGGGTGATGGCCGTTAATCTTGATTGGTAGTCTGTGAGTGTTTTAGAACGAAGGCCACGTTGATGCAATTTTTCTTTAAATCTGGCTATCCATTCTGTCACCGACAGCGTATTCACCTCGTTAATTCTGTCTACCAAATTGTAGCGTTGGTCAAAAATCTGCATATTCATGGCAATCGCTTCGTTGATTGCGATACGTTTCACGCTCCCTAGGCCGTATTCCTTACCTGTGCGGGGGTCTCGGTAGCAATAGTAGCCGTTATTGCGGACATACAGATTGGGGGGCAGGTCTCGGTTAGCCGGCTTTCTTTTGCGTGCCATGATACAGTCTCTCCATTAAGCGCTTTCCGGCGTAACTGGCGGGGGTTGTGGGGTCGATCTTCACGGCATTAGCGTTAACAAGGTATTCTCTGCCATCGAGCCGTGGTGGCGGTTGGATGGCACCAGAGCGGACCCATCGACGTACTTGTTCCATGCAACGTGGGCGAGGCTGATTTTGATTCCATTGCTTGAGGCTGATTTCCATCGCAGTGCTTTCCTTATCAACGTTAAAAACGTCATGACCTCGTCCGTGTTGTAGACGGAAGAGTTATAGAGGGTCATGTGAATAACTTTATTTTAAGAATAAAAAATAATGAGAGGAATAATCAATATCAATAAATAATAGCGTCTTTCATTGTTATGAGGGGGTAGTATTAAAATAGGGTCTTCTCTTTATAGGTCGAATAATGAGGCAATCATATAAAATTTATCCAATAAAAATAGCCTTGATGAAGAAGGCTATTTTATTTATTCTGTAATAAAATCCATTTTCAATTTTTCAATGTGGCAATAATCGTGTCTTTGGCTATTTCACCATAATGGTCGATAAGGTATTGAGCAAAATGAGCTGCAGTGATTCTGTATCCACAATGAGCGCTGACAGACGCGGCAAAGGTTTCAAGTGCTTGGTGGAGTATCGCGCCAATATAAATCATCTCTGACGGTTCTTTCATCACGTCTTGTAACATAACGCTTCCTTTTTTTAGAGATAATATGTAAGTACTCCACTTGTATTGATAAGACGAAGCCCTTCGCTAAACGCATTATTTTTCGAAGAAGCAATAAAATGGTTTTATGGCAATCGATGTGTAGGCTTTTTTCTCTTTTTAAACCAACTTCTTAATCGAGTAAACCAATTTTTTTTCATTTCGCTTAGCTTCCAAGACCTTATCTTTTAACGCTCGTTTTCTCGCTCTGCTCTGTCTGTTGCTCATAAGAAAACCTCCTACTCAATAAACTGTATCCCGGGGCGTATAAACGCGTGGGGAACAGTGCGGTCAAAGCCGGTTTGATGACAAAAATGTTTAAAGTCCAGCAATGAATGCACTTTCGCTTTTTGGTATAGAATACGAATTCTATTTTCTATTGTGCGATGAGAACGTGCCAATTTTTTACCTATTTCCTTGGCACTCATCGTGCGTAATAAATAAAAGACTATCCTCAGTTCAGATTGTGTGAAGAGATTCGAGGGCGGTTCCAATAATAGCGTGGCAGTCAGCTTATCCACGTAGTGTGGCAGTGAAATAATAGCCAATTTTCTGCCATAAAAAACGGTGCCGATGCATTTCTTTCTTTATTATGCAACGGAAAGGTTTCGTATAAATAAGGTTGCAGTTTCTGCTCACGACCAAAGAAATGCGTTTTAATGAGGGTAATTTTCTGTCCGCTTTTTATAACCTCTCTTTCCAGTTTTTGAATTATTAAAGCAAATTCTGCAATACACGTAGGAAGTTCATCATCACGTCGTCCTATTACATCAAATCCTTGTGGCAAATTTAAAAAGTCAAAAAAAGCACGATTGGTATAAATAAAGCGTGAGTCACTGTCTTTTATTCCCCAAACATCTTGACTGTTTTCCATCATTGATGTCAGAGGCAATGAACTTGAGACCTTTGCTATTTTTTTCATCATCTGTCCTAACTCCATTCAGCCCCTTTCATTGTGGATGACGCCCATTTAGGAGAGGGTAAATTACTTAGTCAGTGCGAAAGTCTAATTAGAAAAATAAAATGGAATAGTCTCCACGAGAGAGACTCTCTTTTCTATTTTTATCATGCTAGACGCTATCGCTTTCTACATCCCTTCAAAGCAAAAAGCGCAAGGCGGACATGAAATACGGTAAACAGACCATGCAGAGAATACGGTTCAAATTTGAGTTTTGCACTTGCCAACGTCTGTTTCACTGCGGGATAGGACACAGAACGTAATAAGGCGATGTCTTTTTGTGACACGCCTAACGCGAAAAGCATCGCCGTTTCAAATTGCACCGGTGTTAATTCAGGAAAAACTTCCCGTAATTCAGGAAATTGGGTAATATCGATGTTAGCCATTGTAGCCTCTGTGGTAGGTTGTGGTGGTTAGCTGACAGGGGTGGTTAGTCCCACCTCTGTTAGCGCTAGGGTTAAGTGATATAAACGGGATTGCGTCACCGTCGCTATTTGTAAGTTGTTGTGGCTATTTATGTTTTCATGGTGAGTGACTCCGTGGGTTTATGATGCGATGCCAAGTTCTTTTTCGTGGGTGAAGTGTCCGTCCCAATGGGTTTTCATTGGCAGCTTATTTTTGCGGTAGAGGTCAAATAATCGGATTGCCCCTTTGCGCAGTAAAACGGGTTGGTACTTGATAAAGTCATCACCGCTATGAATGCTGATTTTATGTTGATGTTCCGTCAAATATCGGTCACGCGCATAAGAGGTTGCACGCCAGCGGGTATGGGATTTACTTTCGTTATAGAGCCAATTTCTTTCTGCCAAACAGTGATTAATCTGTTGTGTATTAATACCGTTGAGCATTTTGCAAAATTGAGTGGTCGTTATTCCTTCCTTAAACAGGTTCTTCAACTCCTTTAATTCCGCTTCCTGTTCTTTGTTCACTAAGGCTAACCTGGTTTTTTCGCGAAACTGCTCTGCCCATGCCATAGCCGCAACAGGGGGGTCTTCGAAATTAGGTAATATGCAGACAGGCCGTGTTGCTTTCTCTTCCAGCTCCCGCCAGCGCGTGGCGACTTTATGGCGAAGTGGAATACTGTAACCCATGACCAATGTCATGGTTAAATCTTGGTCAAGTAAATATTCCTGATAAGTGCGACCACTGGCGTCTTTGTAATCGGCGGAAAAGTCCGCCGATTGAATGGTGAGCACTTCAAACATTTTTCTACAGTCATAAAGTACGTCTTTATGCTGTTTGCCCGTTAGTCGAGCAATTTCACGGCTAGACATTTTTACCTGTTGATAGAGAGTGATGACATTTGACATGGAGAATTCCTTGCAAGTGAATTGCGATTAATGACCTCCGGTACGTTACCGGAGCGGAAGATTAATTAAGCTTTGATGTTGCGTCAGCGGGGGGTTGGGCTTTGCTTCTATTAACAAAATTAACGAATACCATCCCATCTTTGAAACAGTCACAAAGACGGCAGGCTAAAGGTGAATTTAGTTTTATTGAAGGTGTATAATTGCTCACTATCTGACCCATTACACGCTATGGGCGTAAAAAAACCGCACTACTTGCGTATGCGGCATTCGCTAGTTAAAGGTATTTAACACCTTTAACGAAATATTCCCCGAGGCTGAATCATCATTCAGCCTGTCCGGGTATAGCAGGTGTTAAGACACCTTAATGTAGCAATACTTCAATATCTTCAATATCTCGGTCAGAAAGTCCAGTAGATGTTTTAACCAAAGCACTATCTACACCACTTTTAAGAAGCTGCTTGGCAATTTCGAGTTTAGTTTCCTGACGTCCCTGTTGCATGCCCTGTTGCATGCCTTCCTCACGGCCCTCTCTTCTCAGGTCTTGTGCAATCGTCATGATGTCCTCACTGTAAGTCGGTGCGTGCTCCACAATCGTTTTGAAAAATTGCGGTGTATCCGCTGTTTTTCCTCTCTGAGCAATATAATACATTAATGTCTTAACCAGTTCACTCTCTGTATAACCCGTATTCAGTAAATGTGCAATAGACTGACTTATCACTATGATATCACGCGCATAAATGTGCTTTTGTACTAATTCAAGAAGAGCAACACTGCGGTGAGTCAAGATTTCTTCATCGGGTATCGTGGTCACATCCACCAAAGGAAAAGGCTGAGAATAGACTCTTTGTGCTAAGTCTCTGTCAGCAAAACAATCCAGCCAATCCATACTGTAGGGATAAGGGCTTGTTTCTCCATGATAAAAGAGGATCGGTATTACCACCGGCAACTCGTCATGGCCTTGGTCAAGATGCTGTTGCATGATGGGAATACTGTAGCGGAACAAGCGGAAAGCCATTAATTTTTTTGGCGTGCTTTGATGTTCGATGAGACAATGAATGTAGCAACGCTTACCCTCCTTCGTTTTGAGTGAATAAACAATGTCAGAATAATGTTGTCTCAAATTCGGCTCAATGAATGAACCCGGTTCGATCTTCAACGTAGAAAAATCGCAT
This sequence comes from Candidatus Fukatsuia endosymbiont of Tuberolachnus salignus, assembly GCF_964030845.1. Classification (NCBI taxonomy): domain Bacteria; kingdom Pseudomonadati; phylum Pseudomonadota; class Gammaproteobacteria; order Enterobacterales; family Yersiniaceae; genus Candidatus Fukatsuia; species Candidatus Fukatsuia endosymbiont of Tuberolachnus salignus. Next base: position 2,063,922 of record NZ_OZ034983.1, on the reverse strand, counting down.
TGCTCCTTGATTTCAGGCGGTAAGTGGAACTGTAGGAAATCACGGGCAACGTTAACATTGCTCATGCACTTCCTAAATGTTGCATCATGTGGGTTCGGTACCTGAGGCACGGCGCAATCTCCCTGTGATTATTCTCTACAATGTGGCGTCGATATTATCGACAGGCAACTCTACGCGTATTTCATCCGCTAAACGATCACTTTTTTTCAGTGGCGTTATCTTCATGCCACTTTTCCATAGGGTTTTAATGCTCAACGGGCGCTTTGGATTTGACTTGATATCTTATAATCATAAAGACACAGTAATCTACGGTAAGGCGTCTCATTTTTTTTAGGATAATAAATGTTCTCTCACTTCGTTGAGTGGGATCTGGTCACGATATACGCTATAAATGATACAATTTTCTTTTCTAGCGTCAGAGATAGCGTTATCACATAAAATGGCGCGTAGGGAGGTAGGGCTATTTTTACAGATTTGCTCTATACGTTGAAAATGTTCATTGACTTTTTTAAGTTGTTGTGCTTTTAAACAGTCAACATTATCCAGAAAAGAACAATAGGTTGTGGTTATAAACTGTGGCTTGCGGAGCAAACGCGTTAAATCGACCGCCTGGGGAGTACGGCCGCAAGGTTAAAACTCAAATGAATTGACGGGGGCCCGCACAAGCGGTGGAGCATGTGGTTTAATTCGATGCAACGCGAAGAACCTTACCTACTCTTGACATCCAGAGGAGTCGACAGAGATGTTGACGTGCCCTTCGGGGAGCTTTGAGACAGGTGCTGCATGGCTGTCGTCAGCTCGTGTTGTGAAATGTTGGGTTAAGTCCCGCAACGAGCGCAACCCTTATCTTTTGTTGCCAGCACGTAGAGGTGGGAACTCAAGAGAGACTGCCGGTGATAAACCGGAGGAAGGTGGGGATGACGTCAAGTCATCATGGCCCTTACGAGTAGGGCTACACACGTGCTACAATGGCGTATACAAAGAGAAGCGAGCCTGCGAGGGTGAGCGGACCTTATAAAGTACGTCGTAGTCCGGATTGGAGTCTGCAACTCGACTCCATGAAGTCGGAATCGCTAGTAATCGTGGATCAGAATGCTACGGTGAATACGTTCCCGGGCCTTGTACACACCGCCCGTCACACCATGGGAGTGTTTTGCAAAAGAAGTAGGTAGCTTAACCTTTGGGATGGCGCTTACCACTTTGTGAACCATGACTGGGGTGAAGTCGTAACAAGGTAACCGTAGGGGAACCTGCGGTTGGATCACCTCCTTACCTGAAGATAGGTATTGCGTGGTGTCCACACAGATTGTCTGATAGAAGTCGTTTCGTTTTTGTGCACTGAATATTTTTCCGTCCCCTTCGTCTAGAGGCCTAGGACACCGCCCTTTCACGGCGGTAACAGGGGTTCGAATCCCCTAGGGGACGCCATTTATTGGTATGAAAGAGGCAGTATAAGCGAGACAAAATATCTTAAAGCGTGTGATGGAATGTGTTTTAAGATATTGCTCTTTAATAATCTGGAACAAGCTGAAGCTGAGGCGATGAAGTCATGCGTGATGAAAATTAGGCGTGTGTCGTTGTGAGAACTCAGTACCCGAAGACAATTTCGGGTTGTAAGGTTAAGTAATGAAGCGTACAGGGCGGATGCCTAGGCAGTCAGAGGCGAAGAAGGGCGTGCAAATCTGCGAAAAGCGTCGGTAAGCTGATATGAAGCGAGAGAGCCGACGATCCCCGAATGGGGCAACCCAGTGCAATAAGTTGCACTATCGTTAGATGAATAAATAGTTTAACGAGGCGAACCGGGGGAACTGAAACATCTAAGTACCCCGAGGAAAAGAAATCAACCGAGATTCCCCTAGTAGCGGCGAGCGAGGGGGGAGCAGCCCAGAGTGTGTATTGTTAAGAGTGGTTAGGGGAATGACCTGGAAAGGTCGGCGATAAAGGGTGATAGCCCCGTACCTAAAAATGCGCTGACATTGCACTCAAAGAGTAGAGCGGGACACGAGAAATCCTGTTTGAAGACGGGGGGCCCATCCTCCAAGGCTAAATACTCCTGACTGACCGATAGTGAACCAGTACCGTGAGGGAAAGGCGAAAAGAACCCCGGCGAGGGGAGTGAAAGAGACCCTGAAACCCTGTACGTACAAGCAGTGGGAGCCTTGAATAGGGTGACTGCGTACCTTTTGTATAATGGGTCAGCGACTTATATTTTGTAGCAAGGTTAACCGTTTAGGGGAGCCGTAGGGAAACCGAGTCTGAATAGGGCGACGAGTTGCAAGGTATAGACCCGAAACCCGGTGATCTAGCCATGAGCAGGTTGAAGATAGGTTAACGCCCGTTGGAGGACCGAACCGACTTATGTTGAAAAATGAGCGGATGACTTGTGGCTGGGGGTGAAAGGCCAATCAAACCGGGAGATAGCTGGTTCTCCCCGAAAGCTATTTAGGTAGCGCCTCGTGAGATTATCTTCGGGGGTAGAGCACTGTTTCGGCTAGGGGGCCATCCCGGCTTACCACCCCGATGCAAACTGCGAATACCGAAGAATATATCACGGGAGACACACGGCGGGTGCTAACGTCCGTCGTGAAGAGGGCAACAACCCAGACCGCCAGCTAAGGTCCCGAAGTCATGGTTAAGTGGGAAACGAAGTGGGAAGGCGAAGACAGCCAGGATGTTGGCTTAGAAGCAGCCATCATTAAAAGAAAGCGTAATAGCTCACTGGTCGAGTCGGCCTGCGCGGAAGATGTAACGGGGCTAAACCATGCACCGAAGCTGCGGCAGTGGTGATTACAGATGTAATGACTGTTGGGTAGGGGAGCGTTCTGTAAGCCGCAGAAGGTGAATAGAGATGTTCACTGGAGGTATCAGAAGTGCGAATGCTGACATAAGTAACGATAAAGCGGGTGAAAAACCCGCTCGCCGAAAGACCAAGGGTTCCTGTCCAACGTTAATCGAGGCAGGGTGAGTCGACCCCTAAGGCGAGGCTGAAAAGCGTAGTCGATGGGCAACAGGTTAATATTCCTGTACAGTTTGTTATGACGAAGTGGTGACGGAGAAGGCTATGTTATCCGGGAGACGGTTTACCCGGTTCAATCGTGTAGGGAGTGCAGTTAGGCAAATCCGGCGGCACACAATCTTGAGGCGAGATGAGGAGGTACGTAAGGTACGTAAGTAACAGATGCCCGGCTTCCAGGAAAAGCCACTAAGTGAGATGTAACAGACGATCGTACCCGAAACCGACACAGGTGGTCAGGTAGAGCATACTAAGGCGCTTGAGAGAACTCGGGTGAAGGAACTAGGCAAAATGGTGCCGTAACTTCGGGAGAAGGCACGCTGATGTAGGTGAGGCACTGAGAACGTGCTGAGCGTATGTGAGTCGCAGAGACCAGCTGGCTGCAACTGTTTATTAAAAACACAGCACTGTGCCAACACGCAAGTGGACGTATACGGTGTGACGCCTGCCCGGTGCCGGAAGGTTAATTGATGGTGTAATCTGCGAGGAGAAGCGCTTGATCGAAGCCCCGGTAAACGGCGGCCGTAACTATAACGGTCCTAAGGTAGCGAAATTCCTTGTCGGGTAAGTTCCGACCTGCACGAATGGCGTAATGATGGCCAGGCTGTCTCCACCCGAGACTCAGTGAAATTGAACTCGCTGTGAAGATGCAGTGTACCCGCGGCAAGACGGAAAGACCCCGTGAACCTTTACTATAGCTTGACACTGGGACTTGAGAACTAATGTGTAGGATAGGTGGGAGGCGACGAGATGTGGACGCCAGTTTGCATGGAGCCGTTGTTGAAATACCACTCTTTAGTTTTTGATTTTCTAACTTAGCGCCGTGACCCGGCGCAAGGACAGTGTCTGGTGGGTAGTTTGACTGGGGCGGTCTCCTCCTAAAGCGTAACGGAGGAGCACGAAGGTTAGCTAATCACGGTCGGACATCGTGAGGATAGTGCAAAGGCATAAGCTAGCTTGACTGCGAGAGTGACGGCTCGAGCAGGTACGAAAGTAGGTCTTAGTGATCCGGTGGTTCTGAATGGAAGGGCCATCGCTCAACGGATAAAAGGTACTCCGGGGATAACAGGCTGATACCGCCCAAGAGTTCATATCGACGGCGGTGTTTGGCACCTCGATGTCGGCTCATCACATCCTGGGGCTGAAGTAGGTCCCAAGGGTATGGCTGTTCGCCATTTAAAGTGGTACGCGAGCTGGGTTTAGAACGTCGTGAGACAGTTCGGTCCCTATCTGCCGTGGGCGTAGGAAGATTGAGGGGGTCTGCTGCTAGTACGAGAGGACCGGAGTGGACGCATCGCTGGTGTACGGGTTGTCATGCCAATGGCATAGCCCGGTAGCTAAATGCGGAAGAGATAACCGCTGAAAGCATCTAAGCGGGAAACTTGCCCCGAGATGATTCTTCCCAGAGATAGTAATCTCCGAAGGGACGTTTAAGACGAAGACGTAGATAGGCTGGGTGTGTAATTGCAGTGATGCATTGAGCTAACCAGTACTAATGACCCAGGAGTCTTAACCTTACAACACCGAAGTTGTTTTATGTTGATTCAGCTTGCTTCTAGAAGCAGACATGTTGAGAGAGACATGTTGAGAGAAAGAATTTGCCTGGCGGCCCTAGCGCGATGGTCCCACCTGATCCCATTCCGAACTCAGAAGTGAAACATTGTAGCGCCGATGGTAGTGTGGGGTTTCCCCATGCGAGAGTAGGACACTGCCAGGCATCCATTTTTAAGGTAGTAGTTGGTATCCGAAAGGGTTATATTGGACAGATACTAAGGTAACTGAAGCCCTGTGTGAAAACGCAGGGCTTCAGTTTTTTGTAATACCAATGCGACTCACTAGTGCATTGATATTGGTTTTTTACTTTAGGATTATTGGTTAACTCTGAAGCAATTTTTAAGGTAACGTAAGCTAAATCTTATATCTATAAAATGAATGATATTCCTGAATTCTGTCCAATAGTTACTGGACTGACATCGAAATTTTAGATATTAATTTTATAAATTACAAAAAATTACGTATATAATGGGAACAGATATAAAATAAATTCTGTTAAAAAATTAATGAGTAAAATAAATAATACATAACGAATTGTTGTAAAATAATAATTCTCTTTATATCGGTATGTTATTTATCTTTAATGATATATAAACAGGGTGTACATATTGAAATCACTGTCAATTAATATTATTTATAAATAACTGAGAGTAATTTACTAAAACTATCTAGAGAGTTTATTATTTTTTATGAGAATAAAGTAACTAATAATATTTTGTTTTTGAGATAAATTATTCATAATGAGCTAAATGAGGCAGTATAAAAAGGCGATATTCTTTTAATATAATCCTAAATTCTTATGCAACATATTGAAATAAATATAATAATCATATGAAAATTTATTCTGTATTTGGGATGATGATCACGGTAGTGATTACTTATAATGGTTATCTTCTCGCTAGCGAGTCAACATGATAGAGTATAAAGTGGAACGAAGAAATAAATTATAATGGAGTAATGCTCACCTTTTTTACTGTTACGGCTAAATCTATATTGAATAGCGTAGTATGTAATAGTTAAGGTGCAAATTTAGATAAGATTATTTTGATGGAGTTTTTACCTGATGTAATTATGAGAATCAGTAACACATTAACAGGTAGATAAGCGTCAGTTATTAATTCCAACTTACGGTGTTTAAATCGGAGATTTCTATGGACACTACTCAATCAGCCGCCAGTGTATCTCAGAAAAGAACACTAGTGGGTACATGGCGAAAAAGTGATACCACATGGATGTTAGGTTTGTATGGCACTGCTATTGGCGCTGGTGTTCTTTTTTTGCCAATTAATGCGGGTGTGGGGGGCTTATTGCCATTAATAATTATGGCTATCATCGCTTTTCCAATGACTTTTTTTGCTCACCGTGGTCTATGTCGTTTCGTTCTTTCCGGAAAAAATCCGGGTGAGGATATTACAGAAGTGGTTGAAGAACACTTCGGCATTGGTACCGGAAAACTGATTACCTTGCTTTATTTTTTTGCTATCTATCCGATCTTGTTGGTTTATGGTGTGGCTATTACTAACACTGTCGACAGCTTCATAGTCAATCAAATACATCTGCCATCACCCCCACGGGCTATTTTGTCACTTATTTTGATCGCGGGCTTGATGATTATCGTTCGTTTTGGTGAGAACTTCATGGTTAAAGCGGTAAGTGTATTGGTTTTTCCCTTTGTTGCCGTACTCACGCTACTTGCTTTATACCTGATCCCCCATTGGTCTGGAGCGATTTTTGAAAGTTTATCCGTAGAGGGTAACGGTGTCGGGCAGGGGATGTTAATGACGCTGTGGCTGGTTATCCCAGTAATGGTCTTTGCGTTTAACCACTCTCCTATTATCTCGGCTTTTGCCGTGGCAAAACGTGAAGAATATGGTAATGCTGCTGAGGAGAAATGTTCACGCATTCTGGTGTATAGCCATATCCTGATGGTATTAACGGTAATGTTTTTCGTATTTAGTTGTGTATTGAGCCTGTCTCCGGCAGATCTGATGGCAGCCAAGGCTCAAAACATTTCCATTCTTTCTTATCTGGCTAACCGTCTTAACACACCCATCATTGCCTATGTAGCACCGATTATTGCCTTTGTTGCGATCAGTACCTCTTTTTTTGGTCACTATATGGGTGCTCGTGAAGGTTTTAACCGCATGGTTATCAAATCATTGTACAGAAAAGGTAAAACTGTTCACCCTGACAAATTAAACCGTATAACGGCATTTTTTATGCTGGTGAGCACCTGGATTGTGGCGACGCTAAATCCCAGTATTTTGGGTATGATTGAAAATTTGGGAGGTCCGATCATTGCCATGCTACTATTTTTGATGCCCATGTATGCTATCAACAAAGTGCCGGCTATGCATAAGTATCGTGGTGATATTAGTAATATCTTTGTGATTATTATGGGATTGATATCTATTTCGGCGATTCTTTATAGCCTTTTAGGCTAATCATCTGTTGGCTGGATTATGATGGCCAGCCACTGATTAGATTTCTTATGACTATCAAGGGCACTAACAGTTATGTTCCTCTCTTCTTAATTGGATAGCAATTTTCTAGACATATTGATGTGACTAAGGAAAATTGCTTTTCATATATTAGTAAAGAGCTTCTTTTGTCGGTTGTATACTTATTTTACTTGAAGATGCTGGTTTTTTTATAGCTAGCTTGGCTTTATCTGCTGAAATAAAATTGGGTCAATTAAATATAAATCCTAACTTATTCTCACTAACAACCATTATTACTTTATTTTTTTCTATATCAAATAGGATATAAAAAAATCTATCTGATACTTCTAAAATAATATGGGTACCGGCTGCTACAGATTTTGGTCATTAGCGGTCCATTGTCTAGACTTGTGATATCATAAATTTACAAAAAAGTACTGTAATAGCCAGCAATACTGACAAGCTGCCCAATACAGAGGTAATCTAGGTAGACAGTGGGTTTCAGTCTCATATGTAATACAGAGTAAGCGGTGACGATTTGGAGAATAAAGTATGTCGCGGAATGACCGTAATCCTCTCGACCGTGATCCCATCGGGCGGAAAAAAAGAAAATCAATCAGTAATCCTAAACAGAAAAAACCATCAGCCAGGCGGCGTGACGATGATGAAGAAAATTTTCTGGAAGAGGGTGACGAGGAGCAAGAATCAATGCGAAGCAAGAAAAAATCGTCTCCAGTACGGAAAAAACGTCGTTGGTTGGGATTATCGATCAAATTATTTTTAGTCATTGTACTTCTGTTGGTGGGCTATGGTGTTTATCTTAACGGAGAAATTCGTAAACGTATTGATGGTCAAGTCTGGGATCTGCCAGCAGCGGTATATGGTCGTGTGCTAAACCTTGAACCGGGTATGGCCTATAGTAAAAAAGAAATGATTAATTTATTGGAGGCGATGCAATATCGTCAGGTTAGTCGCATGACTCGCCCCGGTGAATTTACCGTGCAAGGTAGCAGTATTGAAATGTTACGCCGTCCATTCGATTTCCCTGACGGTAAAGAAGGACAGATCCATGCTCGTCTGCTGTTTAGCAATGATCATCTCACACAAATCGAAAATTTGGACAATCAGCGCCGCTTTGGTTTTTTTCGGCTGGATCCTAAATTAATCACCATGTTGCAATCTCCCAACGGAGAACAACGCTTATTTGTCTCCCGTTCTGGATTTCCTGAATTGTTGGTGGATACGTTGTTGACAACCGAAGACCGTCATTTTTATCAACATGATGGCATTAGTTTTTATTCAATTGCTCGTGCAATATTGGCTAATCTAACGGCAGGAAAAACGGTACAGGGTGGTAGCACTCTAACTCAACAATTAGTCAAAAATATGTTTTTGACTAATGAGCGTTCTCTGTTACGTAAGGCTAATGAAGCCTATATGGCGTTATTGGTCGATTATCGCTACAGTAAAGATCGTATCTTGGAATTGTACCTTAATGAAGTATATCTCGGCCAGAATGGCAGCGATCAAATCCGTGGTTTTCCTCTGGCAAGTTTGTATTATTTTGGTCGCCCAGTGAACGAACTGAGTTTGGATCAACAAGCGATGCTCGTTGGCATGGTAAAAGGTGCTTCTTTGTATAATCCATGGCGTAACCCTAAACTGGCACTAGAACGGCGCAATCTGGTGTTGAAATTGTTGCAAAACCAAGGAGTTATTGATGCTGAATTGTATAATATGCTCAGTGTGCGACCATTGGGAGTACAGCCCAGAGGTGGAGTGATTTCTCCACAACCGGCTTTTATGCAAATGGTACGTCAGGAATTACAACAAAAACTGGGCGATAAAGTTAACGATTTATCTGGAGTAAAAATTTTCACCACGCTAGACCCTGTTTCACAGGACGCGGCGGAAAAATCGGTTGAAAATGGTATGCCGGTGTTGAAGGCGGCACGTCATATTGATGATTTGGAAACAGCTATGGTAGTGGTCGATCGCTTAAGTGGTGAAATCCACGCGATGGTAGGCGGTGCTCAGCCACAATTTGCTGGATTTAACCGCGCGATGCAGGCTCGTCGTCCAATCGGCTCGCTAGCGAAACCATCGACTTATTTAACGGCGCTGAGTCAACCGGATAAATACCGTTTAAATACTTGGCTAGCAGATAAGCCTCTAGCGCTCAAACAGCCCAATGGTTCTGTATGGCAACCGAAAAATTATAATCGTCAGTTTAGTGGTCGTACGATGCTACTGGATGCATTAGTGAATTCGCTAAATGTCCCGACGGTCAATTTGGGTCTGTCGGTTGGATTAGATCAGATTAGCGCGACTTTACAACGTTTGGGAATTTCATCTTCAGTCATCAATTTGGTGCCCGCTATGTTATTAGGATCGACCAGCCTGACACCGCTGGAAGTGGCGCAAGAATATCAAACTATCGCCAGTGGTGGTAATCGTGCAACCTTATCTGCGCTACGTGCAGTGATTGCCGAAGATGGAACGGTACTGTATCGTAGCTTTCCACAGGCTGAACGTATGATCCCTGCTCAAGCCGCTTATCTGACCCTGTATGGGATGCAACAAGTTGTAGTACGTGGTACTTCACGCGCACTGGAGGCAAAATTTTCGCATTACAATCTGGCAGCGAAAACCGGAACGACCAATGATCTCCGTGATAGCTGGTTTGCCGGAGTGGATGGTAAAGAGGTTGCTATCGTTTGGGTCGGTCGTGATAACAATGGTCCGGCACAATTGACCGGGGCTAATGGTGCTTTAACTCTGTATCGTCGTTATTTGGAAAACCAAACGCCATTGCCGCTGACGTTACAGCCACCGGAGGGGATTGTTGAAATGAACATTGATGCTGCCGGTAACTTCATCTGTGGTACTGACAGTCATTGGCGCACTATTCCTGTTTGGACGGAAAATCCGTCCGGGCTTTGTAAAATGACTCAAGAAGCACCACGGCAATTCGAAGAACAGCTGTTTGAAGAACATAAATCGGAAGAAGATGGTGTTACTAATTGGATTAAAGATATCTTCGGGTAGTTATGGATTACAATCAGGGGAGAAGGTTTAACACAAATTCCATGCATTATCTGTTAGAATGCTGGCTTTCAATTTCTTAGTTATCGCTACGATGCTAGACACTCATTTTCCTTTTCCTGAAGATAGTCTGCCTGAACGGAGACTTCAGGCACAGCGTGATAATTTATTTGCTACGCCAATCGCGAAACTGGGTGATTGGACATTCGATGAACAGGTAGCAGACGTGTTTCCCGATATGATCCAGCGCTCAGTACCAGGTTATGCCAATATCATTACCATGATCGGCATGTTGGCCAAGCGTTTTGTGCAGCCTCATAGCCAAATTTATGATCTCGGCTGTGCTTTAGGGGCTGCTGCGCTCTCTGTGCGCCTTAATATTGATGTTCCAGGTTGTAAAATTATTGCTATCGATAATTCACCCGAGATGGTTAATCGTTGTCGTTACCATATCGAAGCTTTACCCGCAGATACACCAGTGGAAGTGATGGAAGCGGATATTTTGGCTATTCCACTGGAAAATGCCTCGATGGTAGTGCTTAATTTTACTTTACAGTTCATTAACCCAAGCGATCGCCAGCATTTATTAAACCGAATTTATCAAAGCTTGAGGCCCGGTTGTGTCTTGGTTTTATCCGAAAAATTCACTTTTGAAGACGCCCAGGTTGGCGAACTCCTGTTCGATATGCATCATGATTTTAAACGTGCCAACGGCTATAGCGAATTAGAAATCAGTCAAAAGCGCAGCATGCTAGAAAATATCATGCTGACCGATTCGGTAGAAACTCATAAAAAACGTTTACGTCAGGCAGGATTTGAACACACAGAGCTTTGGTTTCAGTGCCTTAACTTTGGTTCTCTGATTGCGTTAAAAACAGAAAAAACCACATGATTGAATTTGGTGATTTTTATCAACTTATTGCCAAAGGTTCTCTCAGTCATTGGTTGGATAAACTGCCTAGCCAACTCAGTCGTTACCGGTGTGAGGCCCAACAGGGTAAATTTAAAAGCTGGCTTAATACGGTAGCAAAATTACCCCCGCTTATACCCAATAGGCTGGATCTATTGTGTTCTGTACATGCTGATATCAGTCCAGCACTGTCTACGGGTCAACGTGAAGGGATTGAAAAGAGGTTGAGGGCCTTAATACCTTGGCGTAAAGGCCCTTTTTTCCTATACGGTATAGATATCAATACAGAGTGGCGCTCGGATTGGAAATGGCAGCGGGTATTACCTCATATTAACCCACTGGTGGGACGTATCGTCCTTGATGTCGGTTGTGGCAACGGCTATCACCTTTGGCGTATGGTGGGTGCTGGAGCAAAACTCGCTGTCGGTATCGATCCTATGCCATTATTCCTTTGTCAATTTGAAGCCGTACGCAAATTATTAGCCGGTGATCAGCGTGCCCACTTGTTACCGCTAGGCATCGAACAGCTGCCCGTTTTAGCGGCCTTTGATACCGTATTTTCGATGGGAGTGCTCTATCATCGCCGTTCCCCACTGGAGCATCTTTATCAACTTAAGAATCAACTCCTGCCTGGAGGGCAATTGGTTCTCGAGACACTGGTTGTGACAGGAGATCGCCACCAGGTGCTAGTTCCGGGTGATCGTTATGCCCAGATGCGTAATGTTTATTTTATCCCCTCTACCGAAGCACTTAAATCCTGGTTGGAAAAATGTGGCTTTATTGACGTCAGTATCATCGATACCACAGTAACGACACCCGATGAACAGCGCCGAACCGATTGGATGACCAACGAATCTTTGGCTAACTTTCTCGATCCACAAGATAGTAGCAAAACAGTAGAAGGTTATCCCGCACCCTTACGTGCCATTCTTATCGCCCATAAACCGGACTGATCACTGTGAGTTAGCGTGACGGCCTGGTGCTAATTGAATCTGACCAATTAAAGGTTGTCGTACTGGATGTTGTTTTCGCCCCTTTTCTTTTTGAACGATTTGCTGTGGCAAGCTTGGCACGTTTTTGCATGATGTCACTAACGGCAGCATCTTTAATTTTATTTTGTTCTGAGTTAGTCAAGGTGCGCCCCAGGTTGACTCTAGCTCTACCCAACTGGGTTTTGACTTCAAGTTGTTCAGATGCCGTCATCTCTTTTAGTGTTAATTTTTTCATTTTTTTCTCCTTAAATTTACCGATGTTATCCATCAAGATAGATGAAGAGTCCACAATTTTATATTCTCACCGCGGAGAAATGTGCTGCTGTCAGCGGTGGCGTTTTGTAAAAAGAGTGTAATGCCTGGATAAAACACACAGTGCGTGCTGAGATCCCTTGCGTTAAATAGCACAACACCTGCTCATGCACTTTGCAGAGAAATGCTTCTCGATCTGGCTCACTATTGCCCTGTAAATTGTCACAGCTGACGTTAAAAGGGAAACCAGCCGCTGTACAAAACAGCCATTCCAGCGCTTGCGGTTTAATCTCTAACTTCTCAAACTGACTTTGCTTCAGGGCATCACGACCATCAGGGCAGTACCAATAGCCAAAATCGACTAATTTTCGTCTTTCTTCCCCAGCTATACACCAATGGGCAATTTCATGCAAGGCACTGGCATAAAAACCGTGAGCAAAAATAATCCGATGGTAACTTGTTTGTTCATTGGCTGGCAGATAAATAGGTTCGTCATCACCTTTTAGCAAGCGTGTATTGTAATGGTTAGTGAAGCATTGGTTAAAAATAGTGATCAACTGCTGATAATGATGTCTCATGATAATGTCTTTTTTAATTGATATACCTGTTTGACATGAAGATACGGGTTTTTGTGTTTAGACGAATATTATCAATTTTTAATAAAAATCATAACGTTGTGCACTGTTAAATGATCTAATTTCCCCCGTGTTTTGAATGGTGATGAGTATATTACACATCGTTTTGTTCAAACAGGTTGTGGCTCGCCACACTGTGCTCTCTGGCGTAGTAGATGATCCATTAATATAATTGCCATCATGGCCTCTGCGATTGGCACCGCACGCAGTCCGACACAGGGATCATGGCGTCCAGAAGTGACTATTGCCACCGTTTCACCTTGGCGATTGATTGTTTTTCCAGGCACCCTAATGCTTGAGGTCGGTTTCAATGCCAGATGTGCGATCAGTGGTTGTCCACTGCTGATACCTCCCAAAATACCCCCAGCATGGTTACTTTGAAAACCCTGCATGGTGATTTCGTCACGATTTTCACTACCACGTTTATTAACCACGGAAAAACCGGCACCTATTTCCACACCTTTTACGGCATTAATACTCATTAACGCATGAGCTAAATCCGCATCCAAACGATCAAATACCGGTTCCCCCAAACCCACGGGCACATTCTCAGCCACTACCGTTATTTTCGCACCAATAGAGTCGCCCACTTTTTTTAAATCGCGTATCAAAGCATCAAGTTGCTCCAGTTTACTCGCATCTGGACAGAAAAATGGATTTTCTTCAACTAAATTCCAGTCTTTCAGCTCACAACAAATATCGCCGATCTGAGACAAATAGCCACGTATTTGTATTCCACTGTGTTGCAACAAATATTTTTTAGCGATTGCCCCAGCTGCAACACGCATTACTGTTTCACGGGCGGAAGCACGCCCGCCGCCACGGTAATCGCGCACACCAAATTTCTTTTCATAGGTATAATCAGCATGACCGGGGCGGAAAGTGTCTTTAATCTCACTGTAGTCCTGTGGGCGCGGATCCGTATTTTCAATCATCAAGCCAACACTGGTGCCACTCGTCACACCGCCGAAGACGCCTGAGAGGATATGTACCCGATCCAACTCAAGACGCGGTGAAGTATAACGAGAAGCTCCCGGACGCCGTCTGTCAAGATCTTTTTGTAAATCCTCTGGAGAAAGAGGAATACCAGGCGGAACACCGTCAATAATACAGCCCAAAGCGATGCCATGAGATTCACCAAAGGTGGTGACACGGAAAAATTGTCCAATACTATTACCAGCCATCAAGACTCCTTATCAATAGACTTCTTGCAAAAACTACTATGTGCTGCGAATTCTGCGTTACGTGTGCTAGCAATCCTCACGTATTGCGTGTACCGCCGCAGTTGCTGTGCTCCGAGAGCTTTGATTTCAACATCCCTCGCTACGGTTTTGTAAGAAGTCTAATGATATTTATTAATTACGATAAAAACAAAAATGATGGTGGTATTCCTTCAATTGTTGCTGAGTCAGCATAAAAACCCCATCTCCCCCTCTATCGAATTTCAGCCAATTAAAGGGAATATTAGGATAGTGTTCTATGAGCCTGACCATGCTGTTACCTACTTCGCAAATCAACACACCGTCATCTTGCAAAAAATCTGGCGCACAAGCCAAGACACGATTTATCAATTTTAGACCGTCACTCCCTGCGACCAATCCCAATTCAGGTTCACAACGAAATTCAGGGGGTAAATCCGCCATATCTTCGGCATCGACGTACGGCGGATTAGTCACGATCAAGTCATATTGCATCGGTGGTAAATCGCGGAACAAATCAGAGCGAATTGGCGTGACTCGCTGTTCAACCGCGTGCTGTTGAATATTGTATTCAGTCACTGCCAACACTTCCTCTGAAATATCAACGGCATCAATCTCCGCTTGTTCAAAGGCATGTGCACAAGCAATGGCAATACAACCACTGCCAGTACAAATATCTAAAATGTATTTGGGAATACCGACCAACAAATCATCAAAACGCTTATCAATCAGCTCACCAATGGGAGAGCGGGGCACCAAAACACGCTGATCGACATAATATTCTTGTCCACAGAACCAGGCCTTATTAGTGAGATAGGCTACCGGGATACGCTTTTCAACACGGCACTTCACCCGTTCAACGATGAGCTGCCGTTCATCTGAGATTAAACGGGCATGGCACAAAATATCTATCGGCATATCTACCGGCAAATACAGACTGGGGAGAACCAATTTCAATGCTTCGTCCCAAGGATTGTCAGTACCGTGACCATAATAAAGATCGGCAGCATTAAAGCAGCTAACCGCCCAGCGCAGCATATCCACAACGGTATGTAATTCGTTTACCACTTTATCGACGAAAATTTTTTTCAATTTTTTGGCTCCATTTAAATGACAGCCATAATAACATAGAGAAACCGTAGAAATTTTATCTACTGGTGAGTCGATCATTTATGAGCAGCTAATAGCAAAGGCTTCCCTTTCAACTTGTCCTGTCAATCGTTTGATATTTGGCAGGGTGATAGGTGTACCAGGATAGACATTCTGTACGGAAACCACTTTTTGCTTACTATTGGGAACCTGAAGATTATCAAATCTATTGTGTATTGTCCCCTTTGCTATCAACTGGATCCCGCCAAGGTCGAGACATTTATACTGCCAGTGTTGAGTTTGCTGCGCTCGGGATGGTAAATGATGCAGTAAAACACCGTAAGCCACGCCAAAGATCAGCGGCACATTCATTTTGTTATCCTCTCTTCCCTTTATTTTAGTTTTCATCACAGGGGTAATATATAGGCGTTAGTGGAAGTATTTTATTTGCTATAAAAATCAATAAATTAAAAACAAAAAGTCACAATCGATCGAAATTAGGTCAAAATGCCAAGTGGATTATCTCATCTCTTAACGTCTTACTCGATAACTCAAAAATCATAAAAATGTATCAAATTTCGTCCCACTCACTTCCTCGGCTATCACGGTATTTATCCGTCATGGCAGAAGATTTGTGTCCCAGTAATTTCTGTGCAAAATCTTTACCTCTGGCGTCACTGTGCAGCCTCGCGGATAAACTTCTGATTTCGTGAAATGAAGGCGGTTTACCCTGCCATTTCAAGCCGGATTGTTCTCGTGAGTGTGTAAATCCTTGCGACAAGCTTTTAGCACTGAGCTGAGTTTTTTTCTTCCCGATAAATACGTATTTTTCATCCCTTATTCGTTGCCGACAATCATTGAGAATGCCTTCAACGTTTTTATCAATTATCGCCAAACTCAAGGTTAAGGGGATCGCCAGTTTCATCCCGGTCTTCTGTTGCTCTACCCACCATTTCCCATCATAAATATCTTGCCATTTCATCCGTTGGATATCCCCTACCCGCTGGCCCGTCAGTAAGGCCAAGTCCATGCTTAAACCTATCCACGGCTGCCGTTGGTTTGCTGCCTCTCTGATAACAATAAATTCTTCCAGGGATAAACGCTCCCGATTGACCTGTACACGAGGGCTTCTCGTGGCGGTGACCGGATTGGTTTCCAGATGCCCCTCTGCAATGGCTTCATTAAACATATCGATCAACAAGCTGCGGAGTAATTTTGCACTAGTGGTTTTGCCTTGGTCACTGTAACTATTGAGAAATTCAGCAATCTCTTTGGTTGTGAGGGTACTCAGTGCCTTATCAGAAAAAGCACGGGTAATGGCTGTTAATCTTGATTGGTAGTCTCTGATAGTGTTAGACCGAAGGCCACGTTGATGCAATTTTTCCTTAAATTTGGCGACCCATTCCGTTACCGACAGGGTATTCACCTCGTTGATCCTGTCTACTAAACTGTAGTGTTGGTCAAAAATCTGCCTGTTCATGGCAATCGCTTCGTTAATCGCGATACGTTTCACGCTCCCTACGCCATATTCCTTACCCGTTCGTGGGTCTCGATAGCAATAGTAGCCGTTATTGCGGACATACAGATTGGGCGGCAGGTCTCGGTTAGCCGGCTTTCTTTTGCGTGCCATGATACAGTCTCTCCATTAAGCGCTTTCCGGCGTAACTGGCGGGGTTGGTTGGGTCAATTTTCTCGGCATGCGCCTCGACCAGGTATTCTCGGCCATCGCGCCGTGGCGGCGGTTGGATGACGCCAGAGCGGACCCATCGACGTACTTGTTCCATGCAACGCGGGCGAGGCTGATTTTGATTCCATTGTTTGAGGCTGATTTCCATAGCAGCACTTTCCTTATCAAACTAAAAATGTCATGACCTCGTCCGTGTTTTAGACGGAAGGATCATAGAGGGGCATGTGAATAACTTTATTTCAAGAATAAAAAAGAATGAGAGGAATAATCAATATCAATAAATAATAGAGTCGTGCATTGTTATAAGGGGTAGTATTAAAATAAGGTTCTCTCTTCATAGTCCTAATAATGAGGCAATCATATAAAATTTATCCAATAAAAATAGCCTTGACGAGGAAGGCTATTTTTTATTAGAAATAATTAATAAACATTAAAATCGTGGTAGCAATCCAACGACCTACGTTAAACGCATTATTTTATGAAACATCAATAAGGTGTATATTTATGGCAATCGATGTGTAGGCTTTTTTTTCTTCTTGAACCAACTTCTTAATCGGGTAAACCAATTTTTCTTTTCATTTTTCTTAGCTTCCAACGCCTTATTAATTAACGCTCGTTTTCTCGCTCTGCTCTGTCTGTTGCTCATAATCAAATCTCCTATTCAATAAACTGTATCCCGGGGCGTATAAACGCGTGGGGAATAGTGCGATCAAATCCGGTTTTATGACAAAAGTGTTTAAAGTCTCGAAATGAATGT
Organism: Candidatus Fukatsuia endosymbiont of Tuberolachnus salignus; assembly: GCF_964030845.1. Lineage (NCBI taxonomy): Bacteria > Pseudomonadati > Pseudomonadota > Gammaproteobacteria > Enterobacterales > Yersiniaceae > Candidatus Fukatsuia > Candidatus Fukatsuia endosymbiont of Tuberolachnus salignus. The sequence goes on along the minus strand of NZ_OZ034983.1, from coordinate 2,046,348 downwards.
ACTTTCTCTTTTTGATAGATAATACGAATTCTATTTTCTATCGTACGATGGGAACGTGCCAATGTTTTACCTATTTCCTTGGCACTCATCGTACGTAATAAATAAAATATTATCCTCAGTTCAGATTGAGTAAATAGATTCGATGGCGGTTCAAATAATAGCGTGGCAGTCAGCTTGTCTACGTAGTGTGGCAGTGAAACAATAGCCAATTTTCTGCCATAAAAAACGGTGCCGATGCATTTATTTCTTTTATTATGCAGCGGAAAGGTTTCGTATAAATAAGGTTGCAGTTTTTGCTCACGACCAAAGAAATGCGTTTTAATTAGGGTAATTTTTTGTCCGCTTTTTATAACCTCTTTTCCCAGTTTTTGAATTATTAAAGCAAATTCTGTAATACAAGTGGGAAGTTCATCATCACGCCGTCCTATAACATCAAATCCTTGTGGCAAATTCAAAAAGTCAAAAAAAGCTCGATTTGCATAAATAAAGCGTGAGTCACGGTCTTTTATTCCCCAAACATCTTGACTGTTTTCCATTATAGATGTTAGAGGAAATGAGCGGGACGGCAGGTCAATCTTTCTCATAAATTATTCCATGAATTTTGTTTAGTCTGTTTCCGTATAAGTAAGTCGCGAATAAGAGAGATAATCAATATGAGAAAAAAGGGTGTCAATATAACGAGAAAAGGCATCGCCATCCAAAATACAACGTTTTCAATCACGGGATTATTCATCACAGTTTTTCCTTTGAAGTAACATCGGCTTTTGCGTTAAAAATGCGCCTTTTTTCCAATGCAGATTGAAAAGTACTTATTACTTAAGCCAGATAATGCTAAAGGGAACAAACGGGATGCTGTAGGTGCCTTTAAGGCACCTATGCTCCTTTTTTATTTTGTAGTACGGGCTTGCCGTTGCTATTTAACGGAATGAAAGTCCGTTCATTTTACACATTGCTGCAAAGCAAACAGCACAAGACGCACATGGAATATGGTTAGCAGGCCATGAAGTGAACGAGGCTCAAATTTGATTTTTGCCGCCTCCAGTGTCTGTTTCACGACTTTGTACGAGATTGATCGCAATTCTGAAATTTCTTTTTGTGACACGCCCAAAGAAAACAGCATCGCCGTTTCAAATTGCACCGGTGTTAATTCAGGAAAAACTTCCCGTAATTCAGGAAATTGGGTAATATCGATGTTAGCCATTACAGCCTCTAGGATAGGTTGTGGTGGTTAGCTGACAGGGGTGGTTGTCGCCACCGCTGTTAGCGCTAGGGTTAAGTGATATAAACGGTGATGACGTCACCGTTTCGAGCGGTTCGCTAAGCTGCTCAGTTTCTTGCAGGTGCGAGTCCTGCTGCAATAATTGGTTAGTTTGATTGCGTAGCTATGGCGTACATGTGGAAGGCGACTGAAACATGGAAGCAACGCCGGATAAACGTTGCCCCTGACCCAGTCCGTGGGCGCGCGCAAGCACACAGCCCGTAACGAAAGTGAACCTGAACAAGCCTCGTAAATGTCAGCCACACGGCAATGCTGGGAGAGTGTGGTGTAGGGTGGTTCCGCCGAGCCTTTGGAATGGGGGCGAAGGTCATCGAGTTCTAGTGGATTAACTAACCACTTGAAGCTAGAACGGGAACTCGGGGTATTGAGGATGGGATGTGCGCATAGAACTGAGCGGAACGAACGAGACCTCTACCCGTCGTGGTTTAACCCACCGCGTAATTGAAGATATAAGGTAACCGCCGAAGTTCGAATAGACGCGGGATAGAGGAGTCGGAGGAGGCCATAGTACTGTTGATGATGAGGACAACATAACCTCGTCGGAGAGAAGGGCCTCTGCTTCTGTCATGCTATTTTTTGTAGGAGGCATTACGTGATTGCGAAAGCTGAAAACACGTCGCTAGAAAGAGTGCGAGTACTGCAACGAAAGTTATACCTAGCAGCCAAGACGAATCCAACACGGAAATTCGGCGTGCTGTATGACAAGGTGTGTCAGATCGATGTGTTATGGATGGCCTACAAGCAAGTCCGAGCCAACAAAGGTGCCCCAGGCATCGACCAGCAGACTTTTGAAGTCATTGAAAAGGAAGTTGGAGTTGGGTCATTCTTGGCTGAAATCCAAACAAAACTCATGGAAAAGAGGTACACGCCTCTGCCGGTCAAACGGGTGTACATCCCCAAGGCTGACGGAACGCAAAGACCTCTAGGCATTCCCGTTATCGCAGATCGTGTTGTTCAGGCAGCGGTGAAAATTGTTATCGAACCTCTTTTTGAGGCTACCTTCAAGGATTGCTCGTATGGCTTCCGGCCTCGGAAGAATGCACAACAAGCATTGCGGGAAATCTACAAGTGGCTGAATTTCAAGTGCCACTGGGTGGTAGATGCGGATTTGAAGTCGTACTTTGACACAATTCCGCACGATAAATTACTGCTGTCCGTTCGAACCAGAGTCATTGATCGCTCGGTTGTAAAGCTGATCGAGATGTGGCTTAAAGCTGGAGCGATGGAAGAGATGAAAATCCGGAAGGAGACGACCGGTACGCCGCAAGGGGGAGTAATTTCTCCCTTGCTCGCTAATCTCTACCTGCACTGGCTTGATTCGACGTGGGAGAAAAAGGCGTTCGGTAAACGTCCGCATGATGCTCATATCGTGCGATATGCCGACGATTTTGTGATTTTGTGCAGCAAGCGCCCGGAGTTTTATCTGGATCAGGCCAAGAAAGTCTTAGACCGACTTGGGTTGACGCTTAATGCCAAGAAAACGCGGATAGTTAATGCCATGAAAGAGCCGTTTGACTTTCTAGGTCACAGGTTCGCAGTTCAACCATCGAAAGTGACGGGCGAGTTGAAGACCTTTTACTATCCGACTCCCAAGGCTATGAAGTCTGTTAAGCAGAAAATCCGTGATGTTGTCCGAAAAGGGCAGCACTGGGATTGGCCCACATTGGTGAAAGAAAAGGTAAACCCGATTCTTCGCGGATGGGGGAATTACTTCAAGACAGGTAATTCAAGGAAGCATTTCTTGAGCATAGCGAATTACACGATATGGACACTCTGCATCATGTTGCGGAAGAAGCACAAGAAACGGGGTAAGGGGTGGAGGGACCACCCGCCGTCCTGGTTCTACGATTACCACGGGCTGTTTAAGCTGTACAGCCTGTCCATAACCGGAGATGAAGGGAGTCGGTATGCCCGACCTGTGCCGTCGTAACGCTGTGGAAAGAAGACAGTCGGAAAGCCGTGTGCGGGAAAACTGCAAGCACGGTTTGACGAGAGGTCGCTGGGGAGATGATGTCAAACCAGAGACCTACTCTACAGAACCAAGTACCTTTGCGCAACCTAAAAGCAATTTAGCACTGGTTCGAAATCGTCATGTGTGACGCTCAGACGTTGCTTCGACTGTGTAACCCCTGGTGACGGCGCTAGTCGCTGTCTGACTCAAACAATGATTAGGATCACCCGATGACAAACCCGCTGTTGACTGCCTTTTCCCTGCCACCTTTTTCGGCCATTCGCCCTGAACATATTGTGTCTGCAGTGCAAGTGGCACTAAAAGAATGTCGACAATCGGTAGAAAGAGTGCTCGCACAGCAAGAGCCCTTTACTTGGGATAACCTTTGTCAGCCGCTAGCTGAATCTGATGATCGACTCGCACGTATCTGGTCGCCAATTAGTCATCTAAATGCGGTACAAAACAGTCCGCAATTACGGGCAGCCTATGAACAAAGTCTGCCGTTGTTATCCGAATTTAGTACGTGGTTAGGACAGCACAAAGGGCTATATCAGGCCTATCTTAACTTGCAGGCAGGATCGCATTTTGCCAAGCTGAACACGGCTCAGCGCACTGCCATTGAAAATACACTGCGTGATTTCAAACTATCGGGGATTGGTTTAGCCGCAGAGCAACAGAAACACTACGGTGAAATCGTCGCTCGATTGTCTGAACTGGGTTCTGCCTATAGTAATAACGTGCTTGATGCCACCATGGGCTGGAACAAATTGATTACCGATGTTAAGCAATTACATGGCTTGCCAGAAAGCGCCCTGGCGGCAGCAAAAGCGATGGCTGAAGCTAAACAACAAGAAGGTTGGTTGTTAACACTCGATATGCCAAGTTATCTACCAGTGCTAACCTATGCGGATAACGCACAATTGCGGCAGGAAGTGTATTATGCCTACTCAACACGTGCATCCGATCAAGGGCCACACGCCGGCCAATGGGATAACAGCACTATCATGGAAGAAATACTGGCACTGCGTCACCAACTGGCACAGCTTCTGGGCTTCGTTAACTATGCGGATAAATCGCTGGCAACCAAAATGGCGGAAAATCCGCAAAAAGTACTGAATTTCTTAAATGATCTGGCAAAACGTGCCCGCCCACAGGCAGAACGAGAACTGGCTCAGCTACAAGCTTTTGCCAAACAGTATTATGGTATCGACGAACTGGCCGCCTGGGATATCACTTATTATTCCGAAAAACAAAAACAGCACTTATTTTCAATCAATGATGAACAATTACGGCCGTATTTTCCTGTAGGATCTGTGTTAAAGGGCCTCTTTGAAGTGGTAAGACGTATTTATGGCATTGAGGTCAAAGAGCGCCATGACGTTGATACCTGGCATTCAGAGGTACGTTTTTTCGATCTATTTGATGCTAATGGAGAGCTCTCTGGCAGCTTCTACCTTGATCTCTACGCACGTGAAAACAAACGTGGCGGTGCCTGGATGGATGACTGTACAAGCAGCCTACGCTTGGCTAACGGCAAACATCAAAAACCGGTGGCTTATCTGACCTGTAATTTTAACCCCGCGGTGGGTGATCAACCGGCGTTGTTTACACATGATGAAGTCACAACCCTGTTCCATGAATTTGGTCACGGCTTACATCATATGCTGACTAAAATTGATATTGCGGGTGTATCCGGTATCAGCGGTGTGCCTTGGGACGCGGTGGAACTACCTAGCCAGTTTATGGAAAACTGGTGTTGGGAATCGCACGCACTGGCATTTATCTCCGGTCATTATCAAACTCAGGAGCCATTGCCAGAAAAGATGCTAGATAAGTTACTGGCAGCGAAAAATTATCAGGCAGCGCTATTTATCTTGCGTCAACTGGAATTTGGTTTATTCGATTTCCGTATGCATTGTGAATATGATACTGCTAAGGGCGCACAAATTCTCCCAACACTGTATGAAGTAAAAAAACGGGTAGCCGTTGTCCCTTCACCTATCTGGAGTCGCTTCCCACATGCTTTCAGTCATATTTTTGCCGGAGGGTATGCAGCGGGTTATTACAGTTATTTATGGGCAGAAGTGTTATCAGCGGATGCTTTTTCTCGTTTTGAGGAAGAAGGTATTTTTAACGCGACAACCGGTCAATCTTTTCTCGATAACATCTTGTCTCGAGGAGGATCAGAAGACCCCATGCTCTTATTCAAACGTTTTCGTGGGAGAGAACCACAATTGGACGCCATGTTACGTCACTATGGTATTCAAAAAGAGGATGTCGTGCCTAGGGTCTAAAAGACGGTTCCAAATCTTTTTCGCTGTGCTTAGAAAAGGAAAAAATGGGCGAAAAAGCGCAGTTTATTCTTTGTATACAAGAGTCTAAGGGAGAAAATGAGCATTTTGAGCTCATTTCTGACGAAGTATCAGCGAGTATAAGAGATTTCTAACAGGCTCTAAGCCATACCTATGAATATTTGTTTACAGTATGAGGCAGGTAGCGATCCCAAAGCTCTATCGGCTCTGGCTGAACGTTGGGATCTGACCGATGACAACCAAACGGCTATGGCGCTGATTTTAACATCTGAACGCCTTGAACTGCGTAAAAGAGATGAAGCCAAACTTGGCGGGATCTATGTTGATTTTGCTTCCGGTACCATGACACATCGTCGCCGTTTTGGTGGAGGGCGTGGTGAAGCGGATAGGTATTAAAAAAAGCTACCTACCAACGGTGGTAGATGCAACCGCAGGGCTGGGAAGGGATGCTTTTTTACTGGCGGCACTAGGTTGTAACGTACAGATGCTAGAACGTCATCCGGTAGTCGCTGCGCTATTGGATGACGGTTTACAACGGGGCTACCAAAATGCTGAAATTGGTTCTTGGTTACGTGAACGCATGACGCTACTACACACATCCAGCCTTACGTCTTTGGCTAGCATCCTACCACGACCTGATGTGGTATATCTTGATCCAATGTATCCTCACCGGCGAAAAAGTGCGTTGGTAAAAAAAGAAATGCGTGTTTTTCAGTCGCTGGTTGGGACAGATGACGATGCTGATGGTTTATTGGCTCCTGCTCGTGAGTTAGCTGTCAAACGGGTAGTGGTTAAACGTCCTAGTTACGCACAACCCTTAGCGGGTGTCGTAGCGCAAGCGGCGATTACGACTAAAAATCATCGCTTTGATCTTTATTTCACATAGTGCGAGTATTTTATTTATGATAAAAATCAATAAATTAAAAACAAAAAGTCACAATCGATCGAAATTAGGTCAAAATGCCGAGTGGATTAATTTCATCTTTTAACGTCTGACTCGATAGCTCAAAAGATAATAATTAGTGTCAAATTTCGTCCCACTCACTCCCTCTGCTATCACGATATTTATCCGTCATGGCAGAGGATTTGTGTCCCAGTAATTTTTGTGCAAAATCCTTACTGTTAGCTTCACTATGCAGCCTCGCTGATAAACTTCTGATTTCATGAAATGAAGGCGGTGTTCCTTGCCATTTCAAGCCTGATTGTTCTCGTAAGTCTGTAAATCCTTGTGACAATCTTTTAGGATTGAGGTGAGTTTTTTTCTTCCATATAAATACGTACTCTTCACCCCTTATTTGTTGTCGACAATCAGCGAGAACACCTTCAAGGTTCTTGTCAATCACTTCCAGACTCAAGGTTAAGGGTATCGCCAGTTTCATCCCTGTCTTCTGTTGCTCTACCCACCATTTTCCATCATGAATATCTTGCCATTTCATTCTCTGAATATCCCCTACTCGCTGACCCGTAAGTAAGGCCAAGTCCATGCTTAAACCTATCCACGGCTGCCGTTGGTTTGCTGCCTCTCTGATCACAAGAAACTCTTCCAGTGATAAACGTTCTCGCTGTATCTGTACGCGAGGATTCTTCGTCGCTGTAGCCGGATTGGTTGCCAAATGCCCTTCTGCAATGGCTTCATTAAACATATCGATCAACAAGCTGCGGATTAATTTTGCACTGGCGGTTTTCCCTTGATCGCTGTAACTATTTAAAAATTCAGCAATGTCTTTGGTGGTAAGGGTATTCAATGTACTATCAGGAAAAGCCTGGGTGATGGCCGTTAATCTTGATTGGTAGTCTGTGAGTGTCTTAGGACGAAGACCACGTTGATGCAATTTTTCCTTAAATCTGGCTACCCATTCCGTCACCGACAGCGTATTAACCTCGTTGATCCTGTCTACTAAGCTATGACGTCGGTCAAAAATCTGCATATTCATGGCGATCGCTTCGTTGACCGCCACGCGTTTTACGCTCCCTACGCCGTATTCCTTGCCCGTCCGTGGGTCTCGATAGCAATAGTAGCCATTATTACGGACATACAAATTAGGGGGTAGGTCTCGGTTAGCCGGTTTTCTTTTGCGTGCCATGATACAGTCTCTCCATTAAGTGCTTTCCGGCGTAACTGGCGGGTTTTGTGGGGTCAATCTTCACGGCATTAGCGTTAACAAGGTATTCTCTGCCATCGAGCCGTGGTGGCGGTTGGATGACACCTGAGCGTACCCATCGGCGTACTTGTTCCATGCAACGCGGGCGAGGCTGGTTTTGATTCCATTGCTTGAGGCTGATTTCCATCGCAGCGCTTTCCTTATCAACGTTAAAAATGTCATGACCTCGTCCGTGTTTTAGACAGAAGAGTCATGGAGGGTCATGTGGATAAATTTATTTCAAGAATAAAAAATAATGACAGGCTCTCTCTGCTAAGAGAAAGCTGTCAGTGATGAAAATAAAGGAAGGGAGAATAAATATAAATAAACGCGGATAATAGCAATAATAACGCGTCGTTGTGCTTAGAAAGCCTATTATTACAATATCATGATGACGGTCGACTCCTTTTTAATTTTTCAATGTGGCAATCATCGTGTCTTGAGCTATTTCACCATAATGGTCGACAAGGTATTGAGCGAAATGAGCTGCAGTGATTTTATACTCAGAGTGAGCACTGATAGATGCGGCAAAGGTTTCAAGTTTTTGGTAGAGGGTTGCGCCAATATAAACCATCTCTGACGGTTCTTTCATCACTTTTTGTAACATAATGCTTCCTTTTTTTAGAGATAACATGTAAGCACTCCACTTGTATTGACAAGATGAAGCCCTACGTTAAACGCATTATTTTTCGAAGAAACAATAAAATGGTTTTATGGCAATCGATGTGTAGGCTTTTTTTTCTTCTTGAACCAAAGCCTTAATCGATTAAACCAATTTTTATTTTCATTTCGCTTAGCTTCCAAGACCTTATCTTTTAACGCTCGTTTTCTCGCTCTGCTCTGTCTGTTGCTCATAAGAAAATCTCCTACTCAATACACTGTATCCCAGGACGTATAAACGCGTGGGGAACAGTGCGGTCAAAGCCGGTTTGATGACAAAAATGTTTAAAGTCTCGCAATGAATGCACTTTCGCTTTTTGGTATAGAATACGAATTCTATTTTCTATTGTGCGATGAGAACGTGCCAATTTTTTACCTATTTCCTTGGCACTCATCGTGCGTAATAAATAAAAGACTATCCTCAGTTCAGATTGTGTGAAGAGATTCGAGGGCGGTTCCAATAATAGCGTGGCAGTCAGCTTGTCCACGTAGTGTGGCAGTGAAATAATAGCCAGTTTTCTGCCATAAAAAACGGTGCCGATGCATTTCTTTCTTTTATTATGCAACGGAAAAGTTTCGTATAAATAAGGTTGCAGTTTCTGTTCACGACCAAAAAAATGCGTTTTAATGAGGGTAATTTTTTGCCCGCTTTTTATAACCTCTCTTTCCAATTTTTGAGTTATTAAAGAAAATTCTGCAATACACGTAGGAAGTTCATCATCACGCCGCCCTATCACATCAAATCCTTGTGGCAAATTGAAAAAGTCAAAAAAAGCACGATTGGTATAAATAAACCGTGAGTCACAGTTTTTTATTCCCCAAACATCTTGACTATTTTCCATCATTTGATGTCAGAGACAATGAACGTAACGACAAGTTAATCTTATTCATAAATTATTCTATGAGTTTTTTTTTGTTTTTTTTCGTGCACATGAGTCGCGAATAAAATAGATAACCGATATTAAAATAAGCGGGGCTAATAGGATGAGAAAAGGCACCGTCATCCAGAATACAACGTTTTCAATCACGGGATTCTTCATCACGGTTTCTCCTTTGAAGTAACATCGGCTTTTGCGTTAAAAATGCGCCTTTTTTCCAATGCAGATTGGAACGTATTAATTACTTAAGCCAGATAATGCTAAAGGGAATAAACAGGATGCCGTAGGTGCCTTAAAGGCACCTATGCTCCTTTTTTATTTTGTAGTACGGGTTTGCTGTTGCTATTTAACAGAACGAGAGTCCGTTCATCTTACACATTGCTGCAAAGCAAACAGCACAAGACGCACATGGAAGATAGTGAGCAATCCATGAAGTGAACGAGGCTCAAATTTGATTTTTGCCGCCTCCAGGGTCTGTTTCACAACTTTGTATGAGATTGATCGCAATTCTGAAATTTCTTTTTGTGACACGCCCAAAGAGAACAGCATCGCCGTTTCAAATTGCACCGGTGTTAATTCAGGAAACACTTCCCGTAATTCAGGAAATTGGGTAATATCGATGTTAGCCATTGTAGCCTCCCATGAGGTTGTGGTGGTTAGCTGACAGGGGTGGTTGCTGCCATCTCTGTTAGCGCTAGGGTTAAGTGATATAAACGGGATTGCGTCACCGTCGCTATTTGTAAGTTGTTGTGGCTATTTATGTTTTCATGGTGAGTGACTCCGTGGGTTTATGATGCGATGCTAAGTTCTTTTTCGTGGGTGAAGTGCCCGTCCCAATGGGTTTTCATTGGCAGCTTATTTTTGCGGTAGAGGTCAAATAATCGGATTGCCCCTTTGCGTAGTAAAACCGGTTGGTATTTGATAAAGTCATCACCGCTATGAATGCTGATTTTATGTTGATGTTCCGTCAAATATCGGTCACGTGCATAAGAGGTTGCACGCCAGCGGATATGGGATTTACTTTCGTTATAAAGCCAATTTCTTTCTGCCAAGCAGTGATTAATCTGTTGTGTATTAATACCGTTGAGCATTTTGCAGAACTGAGTCGTCGTTATTCCTTCCTTAAACAGGTTCTTCAACTCCTTTAATTCCGCTTCCTGTTCTTTGTTCACTAAAACTAACCTGGTTTTTTCACGAAACTATTCTGCCCATGCTATAGCCGCAACAGGGGGGTCTTCGAAATTAGGTAATATGCAGACAGGCCGCGTTGCTTTCTCTTCCAGCTCTCGCCAGCGAGTGGCGACTCTATGGCGAAATTGAATACTGTAACCCATGACCAGTGTCATGGTTAAATCCTGGTCAAGCAAATACTCTTGATAGGTGCGACCACTGGTGTCTTTATAATCAGCCGAAAACTCGGCCGATTGAATGTTGATCGATTCGAACATTTTGCGACAATCATCGAGAACATGTTTATGCTGTTTACCCGTTAGTCGAGCAATTTCACGGCTAGACATTTTTACCTGTTGATAGATAGTGATGGCATTTGACATGGAGAAATTCCTTATCCTGAATTTATGTGGTGATTAACTCATAAGTGAAGTGTGATTTGCGGGCACTTCCCACCCGATAACCGAAAAGATACCCATCTTGGGATGACTCCAGCGTGCTGTATGTTTATTAATCGATTGACTGTCAATTGGTTCCTGAACGCTTTAAGCTCTTCACCTTCTACCTTGTGATAATGCTGTTCGGTGGTGATAACCCGCTGCTTGTGGTAGGTGATCACCGGTAAATTTTCGGGGCTTAATGGGGATTGTTGATGAATATTAATGATATTTGGCATGCAGAAATTCTCACAAATGAATTGCGATTCATAAAACCCCTGTACGTTACAGGGGTGGAAGATTAATTACGTCTTGGTGTTGTGCCAGTGGAGAGCTGGGCGTTTAGGCTTCTATTAACAAAATTGGCGAATACCATTCCATCTTTGAAACGGTCATAAAGACGACAGGCTAAGGGTGAATTTAGTTTTACTAATGCTGGATATATTTCATGCCACCACGAATCAGAAATGACGGTGAAATGTTTCATAAATGCTTGAATATGACAGCAATCGATTTCTAGCTGGGCGAGTTTGCCAAATGTCACCGACTGTAGACTCACATTATCCATTTCATTATCCAGAATATCTAGCACCCACTTTCTGAACTCTTTGGCTACTGGAGTACGAGCAAACATAGCTACCAGATGCGCACCCCGCAGGGAAAAAAGGCGGGTGTCAATTTCACGCAAGCTATTGTTTATTCCGTTCTCGGTCAATTTGACCGAGGTTGTCATACAGGAAGAAAATTCATCAGAATGGCGAGCGTAAATACGATTTACTGCGCTTTCATCCACATATTCCAGTGCTTGAATGAGTTGAACAGATGTAAACCAAACTTTGTTATCGCGGGTAATGAGTTCGAACTGATAGCTACGGAAAGTGAGTTGAATAGTCATTTTTTGTGTCCTGTGCAATATTTTGATTAAACCCTTTTTGAGAGGGTGGTCGGGTGCTCAAAACCGTACACAGTCGGCGGGCGTATTCCCTCCTCGGCAGAGGTGTTGTATTAGCCGCACGCCCGACCATATCAAAATAATATTTTGGACATAAAAAATCCGCGAGATGTCGGATGCGGTTACCGCTGTGTAAGGTGATTTGAGCACCTATACCCAAGTGAAATCAAGATGCAGGATTTAGCGCCTGGAAATTATCGTTTAAGCGAGATACCAGAGAACTTGCCATTTGTGGTAGCTTCACTTCAAAGAAGTTTAAGATATCGTTCTTAAAACTCTGTTTAGATGGGTAATATCTATTGTTTCGTGTTTGCTCATTCATCACCTTCCACAATCGCTCTGTCGGGTTTAGATTCGGGCTATACGGCGGAAGGTAATGAAGCTGGATATTCAACGTAAGCGCGGCGTCTTGCACAAACTGTGAACGGTGATAGCCTGCACCCTCGAGGATCACATGTGCCGTTGTCGTGATGGGATAATGCGCGCGAATGGCAGACAGGAAGTGAACCACATTTTCGCTGTTAATCGTCTCATCATCACGGATTATGGGGTTAGCCACATTCTGGATGTTCAAGGCTCCCATGATATTCAACCGCGTTCTGCTCCCGGTGGTCTCTGTCGTTTTATCCTGGCCTTTTCGTATCCAGCCGTAGCTTATTTTGGTGGCTTGTGTCGGATGAACGGCATCAATAAACAGTATGGGGTCATTACCCGCGGCGTCTTTCAATTCGCTGTAGGTCTTTATAAATTGCTGCTGTTTCTCAACGGCAAATTTATGCGGAACACCTTTCGGCTTTTTATAGCTAAAGCCATGCTGCTTCAACCCTTTATACAGACCTGATACGGTAAAGGTGATGTTCCAGCGTCCAGCGATATACGCCACAATTTGGTGATTGTGGTGGTAGAGCGGCTGGGTGAGATGTTCAACCAGCGACGTGGTCTGTTCCGCATTGAGATAGCCATCGGAGCCGCCATTTTCAGGCTTGAGCTTGTTGAGTTTATGATAGTCTGTAAGGTGGCGCCGCACCGTGGTTTCATTAATGAGCTGTGAGTGAGCAATCATAGGGGGAGTCCAGCCGTCTGCGGACAACAAAACACACCGGATCCTGTCACAGACACAGCGGTCATGGCTTTGACGATGTTGGGCTTCGAGGGTAATTTTCTGGTCAGCAGTCAGCTCTATTTTCATGGCTATGAGCATGATCCTTATCGACTTCAAAATCAAGCATCTTCATTGATCACGGGTATATACTATGAATATATATATAAAAAGCGCTGTTAAATGGACGATCGCCACAATGATATTGACTGGCATTAGCCATGCGTCTCCCGATAGGTCTACAGAATCGTCGAATTCGGTAAAAAACAATTTTTCGCCGCCGTTGATGAGAAAAACGTGCACACCAGGAAATACTTGTCAGAAAAGAGAAAATAGCTGGGAGGAGCAATTACAGAAGATGAAAAAATTAAAGGATAGGCGAGAATTAGAATTATACTGGGCCTCAATGGAGCCAGGTAACGGCTGTAGGTAAATTTAAGACAAAAAGTGGGATTTTGGACATGCATTGATTGTTGCAGGCCGTCCTTTCTATGGGCCATGGAATCCGTAGCGCGATTGCCCTGCCACTTCGCTGCGTTATCGTAATGGACAACGCTTCTTTCCGTAAGTATGGCATAGGCGGTATAAATTGATTTAAAATAAAGGGTCATAGAACAAGGTATCGATATCACATTGTCGCTTTCTACGAAGGGCTTTAGCTTGAGCCCATTTGTGCTCAATGGAGTTCATATCAGGAGAATAAGTGGGAAGATATTCCAGAATAAAGCCGGCTTGCTGTCTAGCAGACTGAATGTCTTGGCGCTTATGGAAACTGACATTATCCATTACAAGTACGGCCCCTGGAGGAGATTTTAGCAATAAATCTTGGGTGACCCAGGCATAAAAAATATCGCTGTTGATATGGCAGTCGAAGGTACAAACCGTGGTTAATTTTCCGTTAAGCTGGGCGCCAATGACGTTAGTACACGCTTTGGCATGCCAATCGTGTTGGCCGTAACAGCGCTTACCTTTCACTCAATAACCATAAAGACGCGGCATATCATGGGAAAAACCGCTTTCATCCACGTAAATTATCGGGGTACCACAGGCTTCATAAGCCTGTATCTTAGTCTGAAAATCTTTTCGTGCTTGGACGTCGATTTTGGGATGATAAAATGTTTTTTTATAGCTAAACCCAGCCCGTTTTAACGCATCGCCTATCCCTCGAGCACTGACCCCCATACGTTGAGCGCGTTCGTATTGAGACGCGTCAGGATAGGTTTCCACATCAAGGAGCAACGCGGCGTGATTTATTTTGGTCGCCGGTTTATCACGAGTTAGGCAAGGGTCGATACGTTTAGCCCAGCCCAGCGCATTAGGCTCGCTGTCCCCACACAAAAACGGGTGGCTGTTTCGGCATAGGTGAGCTTTTCTTGCTCTTTAATAGTCAACACATGTTGGCGGAATTTTAAGGGATAAGTCATCTATAGAAAGTGAAACTTTAATGGAGAGTTCATTTCAACAGTATAAATCAATTTATACTGCCGATGCTATATCAGGACATTCAGGAAACGATTATCCAGGCCGGTCATTGACTGGAATACTTACCTCCTTACTCACCTGACCTCAATCCTCACTTTTACCCACAATTTCTGTTATTAAGAATAATGAACAATCTCACATTTTCTTACAGGATCTCATATAGCGTAACGTATTAATTTTGATTACAATGTATAGCTAAATTATTTAACAGGGAGTTAGCGATGAGCCACTCTGTCGATTTTCGCCGTAAAGTTCTGGGTATTCGAGAGCAAGAAAACTTGAGTATCAGAGAGACCGCTAAACGCTTCCACATTGGTTCAGCTTCCGTTACCCGCTGGCTCAGTCGTATCGAGGTTAAAGCTTCTTCCCCCCGTCGGCGTAAGCTTGATAAAGTGGCGTTAGCTGAAGATGTTGCACTTTATCCCGATGCTTACCAACGGGAACGGGCGGCGCGCTTTCAGGTGTGCCAGAAAGCCATTTGGCAGGCACTGAAAAACCTGGGCGTCACCTATAAAAAAAAACCTGCGTCATCCCAAGGCAGACGAAGAGACACGGCGCGCCTTCCAGGACACGATAGCCTGCTATAAAAAGCAGGGAAAACCGGTCGTTTATCTGGATGAAAGCGGTTTCGCACACGATAGGCCACGAACCCACGGTTATGCTGCACGAGGTCAACGCTGTTGGGGTACCCAGGATTGGCAGGCTAAGGGCCGAACAAATGTCATTGGCGCGTTACTGGGAACCGTCCTGATGGCGGTCGGATTATTTTTTTGTTCCATTAACAGTGATGTTTTTTACGCCTGGGTTACCCATCGCCTTTTGCCTACTCTTCCTCCTCATTGTGTCATCGTGATGGATAACGCCAGTTTCCACAAACGTCTCGACATTCAGCAGGCTATCAGTAAAGCCGGGCATCGGATTGAATATCTCACTCCCTACTCACCTGCTCTCAATCCTCACTTTTACCCACAATTTTTGTTATTAAGAATAATGAACAATCTCACATTTTCTTGCAGGATCTCATACCCTCGCCAAAGCGACATGATTCCCGGTAAACCCTCGGCACGTCGGTTAAGAAATCCTCCCAATTGACCCAGCCATGTTATTGCCTGAAGCACTGTGGGGGGATGCTCGGGAAGGCGGCTTGTTGTCTGTATTCTACAATACAACGTTTGCCATTCTATCTTTGACAACACATCGGTGCAGGTAGCCTCAGGACACAACGCTGCCATTTTGGTCATATGCATCAGTTTGAAGGCGATAATGCTTTTGAGTGTGATCATTTTCGTTAATTGGGTTGCCGTATTTAAACGACATTGTTCAACACAACATCCTGATTTCAGTGTGTTGAAGAACTCTTCTATCTTCCATCTCAGTCTATACCCATTCACTTTCTCTTCTGCTTCAAAGGCGTCAGTGACCGTCAAATTGGTCAATAATACCCATTCGACAGGCGCTACTCCTTCTGGAGGAGGCTGTTCTTTAACACTGATGGCAGATACGTGAACCTTTTCATGGATATGCCGTGAAGCGTCTTTATTGGTAGGCCCATAAACTAGATTATTTCTAATGGGGAGCCAGCCTGAAATGGAGCGAATATCCACATAAGCCGTTCTTGCTACCCTTTGCTGATTTTTGGGCAGGGTGAGTGCTATGGTTTTTAAAATCGGCGTCTTTGACAAGGCGGTTTGCACCGTTGTTTTTTTCCCCTTTTCATCGATAAATTTTCTGTCTTTCCGGTTGCGGATAATAAAAAATGTTTTTAGTGAGCTTGCAACCCGAAAAAGTTCGAAAATATCCGCTTCTCTGTCTCCCAGCGTGATTAAGCAGGTATCTTTGGGTATCAGCGCCGCTGTCTCGTAGAGGGTCTCTATCCACTTAATACTTTCTTTCTCTTTCATTGTCGATTGATAAAGCCGCCGCTGTTTTTCCTGAGGGGGTTCCTCTCGGGAAACACGTGACCAGCATTTAAGCGAGGATAACCCAAGCGGCAAGCCCTCCTGAGTTACCATCAAACTTGCATGAAGCATCAACCCCATTTTATGTTTGTGATAGGCTTTAGATATACTTCCCAACCCCTCTGTCTTTTTATGTGAGTCAACGTTCAACTCTGATGTGTCCTGAAGAGAAAAAACCAGTGAATGCCCCTCCAGACGTTTTTGTGTTTGCACACAATGTGTACGGAATAGCGCGCTCTCGCTCACTCTCTCATTGCTAAAAAATCGATAAGCTCCTTTGGCCTGTGACCAGGAGCCATGACAGCTTGGGTAAATTGAACCTGACGCTTTTGATGATAAGAAGCCCGCTGTTTCAAAAAAACGCTCTTTAAGGCGTTTATCTCCGAAATCAATTTAATGAAATTCTTCCCGGATCCACTCATTCCCATTACCCGTTACTGTTTTCATGTGCCTGTTTCCTGATTTAACTATTGACTCTACCAATAATCCAATTTCACCTGAATCATTTTTCATTCAACGTTGTGGGTAAAAGTGAGGATTGAGAGCAGGTGAGTAGGGAGTGAGATATTCAATCCGATGCCCGGCTTTACTGATAGCCTGCTGAATGTCGAGACGTTTGTGGAAACTGGCGTTATCCATCACGATGACACAATGAGGAGGAAGAGTAGGCAAAAGGCGATGGGTAACCCAGGCGTAAAAAACATCACTGTTAATGGAACAAAAAAATAATCCGACCGCCATCAGGACGGTTCCCAGTAACGCGCCAATGACATTTGTTCGGCCCTTAGGCTGCCCATCCTGGGTACCCCAACAGCGTTGACCTCGTGCAGCATAACCGTGGGTTCGTGGCCTATCGTGTGCGAAACCGCTTTCATCCAGATAAACGACCGGTTTTCCCTGCTTTTTATAGCAGGCTATCGTGTCCTGGAAGGCGCGCCGTGTCTCTTCGTCTGCCTTGGGATGACGCAGGGTTTTTTTTATAGGTGACGCCCAGGTTTTTCAGTGCCTGCCAAATGGCTTTCTGGCACACCTGAAAGCGCGCCGCCCGTTCCCGTTGGTAAGCATCGGGATAAAGTGCAACATCTTCAGCTAACGCCACTTTATCAAGCTTACGCCGACGGGGGGAAGAAGCTTTAACCTCGATACGACTGAGCCAGCGAGTAACGGAAGCTGAACCAATGTGGAAGCGTTTAGCGGTCTCTCTGATACTCAAGTTTTCTTGCTCTCGAATACCCAGAACTTTACGGCGAAAATCGACAGAGTGGCTCATCGCTAACTCCCTGTTAAATAATTTAGCTATACATTGTAATCAAAATTAATACGTTACGCTATATGCTCAGACCTTCCTGCTCTCGAACACTGAGGACTTTTCGCCGAAAATCAACTGAATAATTCATCTTTAGCTCGTTTGGATTATTTTTTACATTGTAATCAAACTTAAAACGTATAGCTATAGAGCAGATTCGTCACCGTTCACCACAGAGTTTTATCGTTAATTTACTCGATAGTGAAAGTGCAGTGGTAATGGCTCGTATCACACCATAAAGGGGGTAAAATAGGCGTCTGCGCGGCAATGCGAAAATTATTCCAATTGGCGTATGGTGTGTTGAAAGCGGGCATGTCCCTCGATGCAAAAATAGCACTTACATCATGGTGGGCAAGACGGCATCTGTCCGGGTAACGGGTGCTAAAACACAGTTGATGTAGTAAGTTAATTGAACGCCATCAGGCTAGTCGAGAATCGGCAGGGTCCCGTGTGTTATCGGCAGCACTTAAACAGGAAGGGGAGCCTGTGGGGCGTGATATTACAATCAAGTCAGGCTATATAGTGTTAATGATTACCAAATGCCACTGATGAAAGAACATTAAGCGGCATAAAACTCCTGAATTTGTGTCCAAAATTATTTGACCAGAACACTTTACGCTACTCCACGAATGTCGATAAATAATCTGAATAGGGGTTGATTCTCACTCAGTTGTGAACCATGCTCATTACAGGTACTCAACGCATTCCGAGCCGTTTTTAATGAAAACATGCTGCAGTTTAATACAAAATATAAATTCTATACATAACATTATTTATTTAGAAATATTACGACAATAACGAGGTGATTATGGGTATCAGCGTATTATCTTCTGGCTCATTACAGCAATTAACCCGTTGTAAAAATACATTTTTTTCTGCAATGAGCGCTGCCTTTAGAGGTGTTAGAGGTTCATATGATATATGTAATCGTACTAAACAACAAAATTTAAACAAAAGCACAGTGGTAGGGATTAAATTTAAAGAGATTGATCCAGAGGTATTTATCAAGCATTATCTAAAAACACCTGAAGTTGAAAAACAACTTTCCAAATTAAAAAATGGGGAGAAAGAAGGGGAACTATTCAACCTCTTATATTATCATCATAAAACGAAAAGTCTTACTGCTTACCATAATGCAAGACTAATAATAGAAGAAAAAATCTACTGGTATCCGGATAATAAAAAAAAAGAAATTCGAACAATTATACCTAATATACTTACTTTATTTGAAAAAGATCTCTTCTCAAAATTTTAAGATCTGGTACAAGAGTCATATGTAGATATGGCAGACTCGCTATAACTTGATAAAAAATAAGAGAATTGTTACCAGCAATGTAAAACTGACCCACTAATGACAATTGAAAATTGACCCACCTGAGGAAAAATTACCGCTTTTTTAACATAAAAATTGGCGGTGTAAATAAAGTGTTAACTCAGGAGCTACTAGTGGAAATTCACGTGTTACATCGACAAGGGATGAGTATTCGAGCAATCGCTAAACAGCTTCACCTATCACGCAATACGGTACGCCGTTATTTACGGAATATCGCCAAAACACCCCGTTACAGCCAGCGTACTACACCGTTATCAAAACTGGATCCCTTTAAATTTTATTTACTCGAACGGATTAAAGCAGCAAAACCTGACTGGATCCCTGCCACTGTGTTATTTCGCGAACTTCAAGCACGAGGCTATGGGGGAAAAGACGGTATCCTGAGAAATTATATTTGGCAGTTTAAAACCAAAACGGAGGAACCTGTACAACGCTTTGAAACACCCGCCGGCAAACAGTTGCAGGTAGACTTTACGACCATTCGAAGGGGAAAAAAGAAGCTCAAAGCGTTGGTCGCGACCCTGGGATATAGCAGGGCAACTGATGTTCTGTTTAGCCAACATGAGCGACAAGAAGATGGGTTACATGGTACTGAAGCTGTACTGGATTATTTTTGGGGTGTATCCCAGCAGCTCCTGTTCGATATAGATGAACGACATAATAATGATTATACACTATATTGAGAGAATAAGGCGTCAAGGCTGCAATTTAAGTCCCTTCTTTTGCTTTTGGCTTGTGCCCATTTATGTTCAATGGAATTGAGATCAGGTGAGTAGGGAGGGAAATATTCAATCTGATACCCGGCTTTACTGATAGCCTGCTGAATGTCGAGACGTTTGTGGAAACTGGCGTTATCCATCACGATGACACAATGAGGAGGAAGAGTAGGCAAAAGGCGCTGGGTAACCCAGGGCGGGATTCCAATTTGCTGATTTTTTAACCAAAAATAAGTTTACTACGAAAATCGGCTGACCAGGCGGCACGTCTACGTTTACTGGCAATACTATCTTGTTTACCTTTGTGCTGTTTAATCACACCCAACGCGACGCGATTGAAAAGAGCGACATGGGCTGCTCCATCCGGAGCTTTTATCAAGAGTTCATCTTCTCTAAACACCACATCCAATACCCAGTGAAGTTGATTTTCTATCCCCCAATGCAGCCGAATTGCCTGTGCCGCTTGTTCTGCATTCAGCGTTAATGAGCTGACATACCAACGTGACCGACAGTGGGTGACATTATTTTTTGTTCGTTCACTAGCGACCTCAATGAAAGTACGAATGGTAGGCCATTTCGCTTTTAATTCATTGGGTAATTCCGCATTAATTTGCATAACCGTACGTTTTTCTATCCGGCCATGCCCCTGATTAGTCTGCGTATATTCGTGCAATTTATCGCTATCATAGGCAAAAGCAAATTGCTGTTTTACCTGTTCAAACAGCTTCTTTTGAGTCGCTTTAAGCTGCACCACAAAATTGCCTTTACGTTGCGTGATAAGTGATGAAGTTGAGGTTTGGCAATGCAATGAATCGAGCGTCACAATAGCATTATCCAGCGCTAACGCGTCAATGCTCTGACGGGCTAATTCTCCTTCTTTTCCCTTATTGTTCGCCGCTTTTTGATAAAGCGTAATACCAGCATCAACATCATAGGCACTCACCACATGCAGCGCAGTGCAAATCTCTTCAGACCAGGTTCTCCGCAAGGTTTTACCGTCGATGGCGAGCAACGTCTTACCGGCTCGTTGGCGTCGTTCGTTAATCCATAAAAACAAGGATTGAATCAGCAAATTTGTATCTAATGCATTGATGATTTTAGCAATACAATGACGACGTGGGCTCTCACCATGATAAGAGCCATATTTTTTTAGCCAATCGAGCTGAGCTTCGCCAAAATCCTGGATGGATTTCCATCCCGAGGCCCCACTTAACACGGCGGCAAAAAACAGGAAAATAACATCGAGCAGGTGATGTTTGATATTAATATCTTTACGCGGGTCAGGGATCAGGGCTAATTGCTTTAAAATACTCATGATTACATATTCTTTAGGATACATAATATTATGAGCTTACTGCCTATTATTAGTTCACATTAAAGTGGGATCCCGCCCTGCTGGGTAACCCAGGCGTAAAAAACATCACTGTTAATGGAACAAAAAAATAATCCGACCGTCATCAGGACGGTTCCCAGTAACGCGCCAATGACATTTGTTCGGCCCTTGGCCTGTCAATCCTGGGTACCCCAACAGCGTTGACCTCGTGCAGCATAACCGTGGGTTCGTGGCATATCGTGTGCGAAACCGCTTTCATCCAGATAAACGACCGGTTTTCCCTGCTTTTTATAGCAGGCTATCGTGTCCTGGAAGGCGCGCCGTGTCTCTTCGTCTGCCTTCGGATGACGCAGGGTTTTTTTTATAGGTGACGCCCAGGTTTTTCAGTGCCTGCCAAATGGCTTTCTGGCACTATTCTGGCCTAATAAATTTGGACACTAAAGAAGGGAAAAATTTTAGTGAAGAGATAGTAGACCTCTTCGGAAACTCTGATTTATCTAATTTCCATGTTATAAATTGCTGCAATCAGATTAAATCGTAATCCAAAACGTTTTCGCCTGTTTCGATAACGATCTGATACGATTTTAAATCGTTTAATCATACCAATGACATTTTCGTTTAATACACGCTGGCTTGATAACTCACGATTGTTGCGTTTATCTTCTTTTGTTAAGGGATTTTTCTTTGTCTTTTTCTTAGGCAACGCCGAGTTTGAATGGATCTTGCCAAGCCCTTGGTAACCTGTATCTGTCACTGTTTTGATTTCAGGATGTATTCGCACGCCAGACTCTTTGAACAACCTAAAATCATGACGCCTCCCATGAGTAAAGCTTGTACAGATGACTGCTTTGCTTTTTTTATCGACGATCACTTGGGTTTTTAAGGTGGGTCGTTTCTTTTTTCCTGAGTAAAACTGCTTTTGTTTTTTTGGGGACGTTCAATCGGCGTTTCTGTGGCATCAATAAGAACGAGCTCATACTCCCTATCACTTTTTAATAAAGCTTTGCGTCCAGGGAGTGCAAAATCAGGATGCTTTATTAGCGTATTTTCTATCCATTTAATCGTTTCATAGCAGGTGCTCTCACTCACCCCATCGCTTCGGCTAACATGAAAATAAGTGCGATATTCCCGTAGATACTCAAGGGCCATTAATAAGCGATCTTCTAAACCCAGCTTGGGTTTCCGACCTCCGTTCCCTTGCTTACATTTATCTGCTTCATTCAATATCTTTATCATCTTTTCAAATGTACTGCGTTTAACTCCGGTTAAGCGCCGAAATTTTTCCTCTTCCAATACCTTTATTTGTTCATATTTCATGGGGGCTCCTTGTTCAGGAGATTTTTAACAACATTCCTACATGAATGCTATAGCAGGCGCCGTATCAGTTGATTATGAAAATTAGAAATAACATATTGATATTAATTAATATTTATTAACAAAAGTGATCACGTTACATGGCGCCTGCTATAGTTTCCGAAGAGGTCTAGTGAATAGATTAAGGTATAAAGAAGATGTCTCCCCAGAAATTTACGCCAGAATTTAAACATGAAGTGGCTAACTTAGTGATTGAGCAAAATTACACTATTTCCCAAGCGAGTACGGCCATGGGTGTTAGCAAAAGTGCGTTACGACACTGGGTTATACCCAAGTGAAATCAAGATGCAGGATTTAGCGCCTGGCAATTATCGTTTAAGCGAGATACCAGAGAACTTGCCATTTGTGGTAGCTTCACCTCAAAGAAGTTTAAGATATCGTTCTTAAAACTCTGTTTAGATGGGTAATATCTATTGTTTCGTGTTTGCTCATTCATCACCTTCCACAATCGCTCTATCGGGTTTAGATTCGGGCTATACGGCGGAAGGTAATGAAGCTGGATATTCAACGTAAGCGCGGCGTCTTGCACAAGCTGTGAACGGTGATAGCCTGCACCCTCGAGGATCACATGTGCCGTTGTCGTGATGGGATAATGCGCGCGAATGGCAGACAGGAAGTGAACCACATTTTCGCTGTTAATCGTCTCATCATCACGGATTATGGGGTTAGCCACATTCTGGATGTTCAAGGCTCCCATGATATTCAACCGCGTTCTGCTCCCGGTGGTCTCTATCGTTTTATCCTGGCCTTTTCGTATCCAGCCGTAGCTTATTTTGGTGGCTTGTGTCGGATGAACGGCATCAATAAACAGTATGGGGTCATTACCCGCGGCGTCTTTCAATTCGCTGTAGGTCTTTATAAATTGCTGCTGTTTCTCAACGGCAAATTTATGCGGAACACCTTTCGGCTTTTTATAGCTAAAGCCATGCTGCTTCAACCCTTTATACAGACCTGATACGGTAAAGGTGATGTTCCAGCGTCCAGCGATATAGGCCACAATTTGGTGATTGTGGTGGTAGAGCGGCTGGGTGAGATGTTCAACCAGCGACGTGGTCTGTTCCGCATTGAGATAGCCATCGGAGCCGCCATTTTCAGGCTTGAGCTTGTTGAGTTTATGATAGTCTGTAAGGTGGCGCCGCACCGTGGTTTCATTAATGAGCTGTGAGTGAGCAATCATAGGGGGAGTCCAGCCGTCTGCGGACAACAAAACACACCGGATCCTGTCACAGACACGGCGGTCATGGCTTTGACGATGTTGGGCTTCGAGGGTAATTTTCTGGTCAGCAGTCAGCTCTATTTTCATGGCTATGAGCATGATCCTTATCGACTTCAAAATCAAGCATCTTCATTGATCACGGGTATAAAACCACTAGAAACATCAAGGCTAGCGGCATTGGCGTTACAGAAACTTTTTAATCATCCCTTTAGAAATGAGATGATGGGCATTGGCAAGATAGGATGGGATGAGCGTGGTTGGGAGGTTTTCCGTGCTGATCAAGTGCTGGCACAGCTTGGGCGTAGTAAACTCAAACCACAGGTTTCATATCATTTAGTGAGTGACAATGATCACGCTGTCAAAGAGCGGTTACTGGCTGTTAATCACCATGCTCGCCTTGCAGCATGGAAGGAAAACGCCTTCTTACAGAGAGGGCTATAAGGCAAGAGAAGATTTAGAACAAGCCCTAACACGTTTGAACTCGAGTTTACAAGAAGTTTCAATGTACCGCTTCTCTCCACAGTGTGTTAAATTTGTTTTGCAGTTCTTCATTGTGCCACGAGAAAAGACTCTGTAGATAATGGCTATTTGCAGAAGAAAAAATAGACATCGCTAAAACCATTTGATCAATGTTGCTGCCTGCTAACTGAAATCCTCCGGCTTCTATTTTGTCTATTTTCGACTCAGATTGATCATAATAATTTTTGATCGTCACACTGTTATTTGCCCCGTTAATCAGTATTATCAAATCATTATTCTGTTGTTTTAACCACAGTGTTTTTTTGTTGATATTCGCCGAGGTAAATTTGAGGCTATTGTGTCCCCCTCTTTCTTCAATAATATCGTGACCGTCATCCTGTGCTATCAAATAGGTATTGTCTCCGCCACCCCCTAACAGCGTATCGTTACCTTTACCTCCGATCAGGGTGTAGTTGCTGTTATTGGTAAGGTCGATGAAGATGTCATCGCCAGCCAATAAATTTAACTGATCATTAACCAGTGCGTTGAGCAGCGCACTTTCATGGTACACAATGGCAACGTCATCACCTGCAGTGATCTCCAATCGCCCTAACGATAGATTCCCTGCGTTGTTGCGGACTAACGGTAGAAGGGTATCGTTTTCGTCTTGTACACTGATATGACGGTAACGCACGTCCTGCATAAAATTAGTAATACGCACCGTAGGATATAATGTTGGCATGTCACGATAGCTAAGAATAATGTCGTTAGCTTCCTGTTGCAGATGGATATCTTTAATCGATAGTGGTAATGCCAACGTGTCCTGAGGTAACAGATCCCCGATTGTATCATCATAATTATTGATAGTAATTTGACGACCCGGCTTTTTATGCTCAATAACATAGTGATCTGAACCTCCTTTCCCTATCAGAATATCGTTGCCTTGCGCACTCTGTAACCGATTATTGGTATCATCTCCTTCGAGTCTATCGTTAAACGGGGTTTCGGCGATAATCAGTTGCATAAAGCTTGGCAACAGATTGGCTCTTACCTCACGTCCGGCAATATTAATGGTGATTTTTCCTTGTTCATTTTGGGTAGACAAATGAACTTGTATGTCTGCTGGTTTTGATCTTTGGGTTAATTTCTGCCAATTTCGATCCCATTCAGGTTTATACCGTGCGGCTAGACGGGGTAGTAA
Organism: Candidatus Fukatsuia endosymbiont of Tuberolachnus salignus; assembly: GCF_964030845.1. Taxonomy (NCBI): domain Bacteria; kingdom Pseudomonadati; phylum Pseudomonadota; class Gammaproteobacteria; order Enterobacterales; family Yersiniaceae; genus Candidatus Fukatsuia; species Candidatus Fukatsuia endosymbiont of Tuberolachnus salignus. The sequence goes on along the minus strand of NZ_OZ034983.1, from coordinate 2,021,091 downwards.
CGGTTCACTGTCGTCGGAGGGAGGCATGAGTTGTTGTGGCTACCCGCTTATCATGAAGCCATCACGGGTATACAAAAGAAAATTATGTTGCCGTGATCTTTTTTTACGAGCAGATTTGTCAGTGAAAGCGTTAGAAGAAAACGGTTTATCAGCTAGAGTATGATAGGCACCAGGTTGGTGAGTTAGAGGATCCTCCTTGGGATCACTGTACATACCATACAATCCTAGCGTGGTGAGGGTACTGTTATCATTGCGCAATGTGAGCAGGACAAAACCCTCTTTATGAGAAACAGAGACGATTTGTTCTGCTGTGTAATCTAGCAGGACATTGCTGATCTCCTGCGTATCGGGGGCCTCGAATACCGTTACCATCGCATTTTCAGGGCGGTTATTTTGCAAAATACGGTAGCTGTCTGTCCCTGTTCCTCCAAGGGCAATGCCCGCCTGCAGCATTAGAATGTCATTACCGCCCTCGCCGAATAGTGAATCTTTTCCACCTACATCGTTCAGAAGATTATCATCCTCATTGCCCCGCAATATATCATTGGTTTCACTATGCCCCTGTGCATGTTCAATATGTAGTAAATTGGCAATGATTTTTTTATGGTTGGATGTATAACTGACTGTGCCAGTATTGAGGTTGATGATATACCCATCATTTTCCGCCGGTCTGGCGACAGCAATCACGGTATCATGCTGGTCAGTGGACGTCGGATCTTCTCCGCCGTCAAGCACACTGGGTTGATGGGGTGCAGGTTTACCCATCAACAAAAAGCGATCGGCATAGCGGCCACCGCTAAAGTTTTTGGTTCCTTCTTCCACTTCAAAGCTATATTTTTGATCCTGATTGCCCTTTACGACATCATTGCCGCCACCCAGTCTCACATCTGTGATGGTCTCTTGTATCGGAATAGCGCTCAACGTATGGGTGAACACAATGCCGGCCTGATTGAGTGAAAATAAGGCTGGCTTGTCGTCCCTATCCAGGGTGATTCCTAAGATTTGTTGCTCACCCCGTACGGCCAGTCGATTGGGGCGATAAGCCACCCGCTGACCCCTTTCTTCACGCTGTGTATCATCGGTCACGGGGCCAAAGCGGCCATTTTGTCTTCCGTGGCAGAGGGTATAGCGTCCGTCATTCTGGATCACGACCAAATCAGCACGACCGTCACCATCTATATCTGCAAGCTGTATTTGCTCGGGATTAAAGTCAGCCAGTAGTGCAGTCACTGCGGCATAGGATTGCTCCGATCCCTTTTTAAACGGCACCCGGCGCTGGTTTTTGTTGACTCCTAATAGGATATGTAAACGCCCGTTTTTAGTCAGTGAAACGATGTCATCACAGCCATCACCATCGATATCCCCTGTCATATGATGGATATATTGTGACGCATCGCCTTTGTGTAACGCCGCTAATGATGCAGAGATCCCCGTACTAAAAGTTCCCTCCGATCCACCATAATTAATGTTAACATCAGAACGAGTAAATGATACCCAATCGGCATAGCCATCACCATTAATATCCGCTAACACAGGTGTTGCTTGTAATGGAGCTGACACCCGTATTCCACCTTCATCTTGTATTGCAATGTGCTGCCTGACAAAACCACCACCCTCCTGTATGAACAAAATATCGATACGCTCTTCATCATCCATAATGAGTATGATGTCATCCCGATCATCATTGTTAATATCGCCTATCAGATAGCGGGCTGTTGTAGGCACCTCTCCCGAGTTGTAATCAATGGGCGGTGCCTCCGTATAACTGCCGTTGGTATTGCTCAGTAACAGATAAAGGCGCTGCGCAGTGAAATAGCCGATATCGCGTCGACCGTCACCGTTAAAATCGCCCATCACGCTGTGATAATTTGCCTCCATATGTTTATTAAGTGATGCACCATCTTGATCGATGAACTGACCTACCCGTTGAGATTGAGCACTAAATGTTGTCATAACGACATTAATGCTAAGTTCGCTATTATTGATGGTATCGTCAGTATGTAGAAGTCGTTTCGGGGTATAGTAGTGGTACTCACTGGGAACCACACGGGGTTTATCAAGTATGAGCGGATGCTGCCCCAGAGAATATTGTCCTAAGTACTCGGTCAACGCCCGAGATATCATCGCCTGAATATCTTCACTGGGCAGAATGTGATCCCGTATCACGTGCTCTCTGCCAGCCAGATCTTTAGCCACTATTTTTTTATAGGGATGCCCTTCCACTTCAACCTCACCGAGACTGGTATAAAGGATATTAATTTGTCCGTTAGACTGCAGGATTTTCTGGGATTGTTCTACTAGTAGGCGACTATATTGCTGGCGAACCGTTTCTCTTGTTTTTATATATGCGACCCGATTTTCTATCTCGGGATCTGCTCCCTGCCCAGTGAATACCCGCCAGCCATTATGTAGTGTTTCCATGGGTGTTAAATGCACATATTGCCCAATATTTTCTATCTGGCGAACAGAAGAATAGATTTCACCTCCTAATATGATCCCCGCACCGACGATTAAACCAACGGGGCCTGCCACTGTGGCCGCGGTGCCACCTAAGGCAAAGGAAATAGCGGTACCAATGCCAACGGCTGCGCCCATCAGTGAGAGCGAACCATTCACCATCAGATCTTGTTGAATTTTAAGATCTGAGGTGGTGTCTAACGCCTTAAACGACCGAGTAGCCTGGTAGAGATCAAAACCGCTGGACATCCCCCCTAACAATGGTCCACCAAATCTTACCATCTTAAAACCGGCACTGGTGCCTATTTGACCGAGACGTGAGCCAGAGATCGCTGTATTAGCGAGAGAATATCCCAGTCTACCCAGGCCGTATTGAGCTATATCAATGGCGAAATTGGAGGAAAAAGACGCTATGGCTAGCTTTTCTTCAAACGCCAAATCATCCTTTTGTTGTTGGGTCAACACATCACCTTTAAGCATTTCACGATATTTTTTCAGATCATAAAACCCGCGTAGATAGCCGTATCCCTGCAGCCCAGTACCAACACGATTGTTGAATTGTGTCACTCGCCGCCAGCGACGGGGTATTTTTTGCAGTTCTGACCACAGCGCCGGCTTAATCTGAGCTCCTTCTACTTGCTGATTAATTTCATTGAGCAGACGAGTTGCTACTGTCCCTGCTGCGGGATCGCTTTGGGGTGTCAACAGGTAATTAACGTTTTCTAGGAGAGTAAGCTGCTGTTTCAAAAACAGTACAGCCTGTGCGACGGCGATTTTATCTGTTTGGCTCAGGTAATGACAGAGTCGCTCGGAATCAAACTGCAACGGTGAGGTGAGCGTGATTTCAGTGCTACCGTACATGGGAGAAAATGCTTTACCCGCCAGGGTGGCACCCATTTTGCTCAGTACACGAGCCGGCAAGGTGACTCCGTTTAAGGTGATATTTGATGCCCCTGCTAGCTGCTGTTGTTCGCTGTGGAAATCGCTCAGAAATGTCTGGAATATCGTCAATGCCGGATAGTGCTGTCTGGCCTTATTCATATTTATTTTGTAGGTGGCTTCAAACATGAAAAGCTCTCCCTGCTGTATCATGCCGTAATGTTGTCCGCGAGTTCTCTGGTTATCAAGGGGGTGATGCAGGCCCGCTAGATAGGTTTGCAGTAGCGTATTTATGACTTTCCCGTTATTTTCAGCATTGGTGCTGCTAATGTTGACTTCTCCAACATAGGGATCATACAAAGAGTAGATGTGCTGTTGTCCTTGGTAACGGCTAGACAGCATCAGCACATTATGCGCACCCTTTAATAGATACTCTCCCTCGCTGTCGGAGCTAATCCCCTCTATGGGAGTAAAAATGTCCTGATTGCTGAGGTCGATTGATCTTAAATTAGCGAATTTTTGCCGGAAATTATTAAGCTGTGAAGCATCGATGTCGGATAGAGCACCCTCTGCCCTTTGTTCGTTAATCATGGCGTGTGTCATCAGAGCATTGAGAAAATCTTGTGTTTGAGGGTCTCCCAATGTGCGTGCATTCAGCCAACCTAGTCCTATCTCGGTTGCCGCTGAAAGAGCATGAAGGCTATTATCGCCGATAAACAGTCCTTGTGGAGTAACCCGGGTCTGAATTGCTATGCCGGGTGTATGATTCTCCATACTTACACGCTGCCATGCGGCGATACTGCTTGCCTGGCTGGTGTTCCAGCCTTTACTCTGATGGAGAGCTTTTTGCCCACTGAATCCCTGCAACTGAATGTAGGAATCCTGCAGTTGTAGCAGTTGATGGAGGTCATAACGCCATGCCTGGTAATGTTTATCATCAAAGGTGGTCAGTATTAATTGTTCTATGTCTAAAATGCCCTCTTCCCGGTGGAAAGAATCCGCCAAATCAAAGTATTGCTGCTCATCCAGTGCTGAGAATTTCAGCTTCCCCGAAGCGAGTTTGTCAACCAGCACGATAGCGCGCACCAGACGTTCTGCCAGATCGGAGGCAGGGACCAATACATCTTGTTTGTTCCAGGTTAATACCAGTTTGTCATCACTCATTTTATGGTACATGACGCCGTCATCGCCCAACGTGGCCTTCTGGCCGAGTCTATTGATGGAGACATCCGTGCGTCGTGCGGCGACATCAGCACGGAGCCCTATCGCATCCAGTGATAGCGCAAATTGCCGAGCGTAGCCGCCGGTTTGTAGGTGATAGTCGGTGAGTGAACATCCCACCAGGCTGATATAATTGGGATCACTGTCGATACCATAGACAGTTTTCAGTTTGCTACTAAACTGCCTGATACTTTCTGCCAACTCAGCAGGGTTGTACCCTGCGAGTGTTTGGTGATTAAGTTCGCCTTCAACACTGTGGCCATGTCCCACCACCTGCCAGCGTAGATTACCCGCTAGCATACGCGGATTACCATAAACGAGATGGTAGTTGCCTTGTACATCAAGCTGAAATAGCACTGAACGATCAGGATGTTTGCTGACTAATCTCGCAGCAGCTTCCATGACCACGGGGTCATCTTCAAGCTGAAGAATAATTTGGCTGTCAAACCGAGAGTGGAAGCCACGATTGAGCGTGTTAACCGTTGGTTTTTTCCACTCATCGACGTTATCCCGTTTGGCCTGATCGGAATGAGTTTCATTTGATGGAGCGTCACGAATATTCTGCTCGGTACCTTGCAGGGTCACTTCACTGATATCCAACACTTTAAATCCTTTTTGTATTAGAATTCTTGTAAAACCTACTCTTCACGTAACGAACAACGGTTTTGCAAAGAGTCTATTGAAGTTTATCAAGAGTTTTAGAAAAATCAGGAGTTTTTGTTGAATGGGCTGAAACTATCTCCACTGCGTTCAGGGATTTTATGGATCCGCAAAATTCTCTGTAGGTTTCAAAAGAGGCCTCATGTGGGAGCCAGGCCCCGCGGCAGGTTTCAGGTTGCTTTCAGTCGCAAAAGGGTTGAGTTAACATTTCAATAATTTCGCCGTTAGCTGGCGGAAACTCAGTACTCCGTAATTCGCTCTGATGCACCCAGCGCGTCGGTTGTCCTTCGCGACCAAAGGGCTCGTTTTGCCACCGTTTTACCAAATAAAAATGTAAGGTCAAGGCACGATCAGTATAGTGATGCTGTAGTGTTTTAAACAGTGAGGCTTGTTGTACAGTAATACCGATTTCCTCCAGTAACTCGCGTTTTAAAGCAGCAAGCGGCGTTTCATTTTGCTCAATTTTACCCCCAGGAAATTCCCAAGATCCGGCCATATGTGAATGATTGACGCGTTGAGTAATAAATATTTCTTGTTGTGTGCTGCGGACAATACCTATGGCAATCTGTAAGTGCTGCAATTCGAGTTCCTCCTATCTTATTATAATTTTTCTGATGTTTTTTTACGCTAATAACCTGTTCGAAGTCTCTTGTGCCCGCCGTGTTTTGGTCAAGTAATTCGTCAAAAATGCGCCCCAAATGCCCATTTACTCCTTTCCGTTGTATACAAAGAAAAAACTGCGTTTTTTCGCCCATTTTTTCCTCTTCTGAGCACAGAAAAAAGATTTGAAACAGGCTCTAAGTGAAATAAAGTTACACTAAGATAAAATAACCAATAAAAAACAAATAGATAAAATATTTTTTGCTTATATAATAGGCAACAAAACACGACAAAGCACAACTTTTCAGTCACTATTTATCAATATGTTGCCTCTTCATTTCGACCTATCGTCTTGCTCTGAACGAAGATTCCTTTCTGTAATTCATCGTAAAGTTATTCATTTTAAAAAAAGCTATTCTTTTTTGCCTCACTCTTCAGTTCATCATCAAAATAAAGCATATCAGCTAGATCTTTACAATTAGGTGAATTTTTTGCAACTTCAGCTGGATTTGTTAATAAAGACTTGACAATCCCATGGAATTCAGGTTTGACATTTTTACATATCCACGCTAAAAATAAGCTGCGGCTTTCAGGATTTATCGCTCCGGGATGTTTATAAATGTCTTTGGGGTAATCGTCTGGATATATTTCATGCATAATATCTACCTTAGGGGACATTGCCGCTTTTTGAAGTAAAGGATCTTCTGTCGTGGCTACTATCATAGCCAGTAAAAGCGCATAGTTATCCGCTGTTCTTAAATAAGAGTAATCATAAACCATTTCCTTTGTTACAGGATCTTTTCTATCCCAGTTATTTACCAAACCATATGTGGTATTACATCCAGTAAAAATTACTTCTCTATATTTCATCCCTTTTTTTACTATATTTATATCAATAAAATTAACGCTTCCTTTATTCAAGGTCATGTTTTCTATTTTAATATCTGTTAAATATATATCTTTATTATGTAATTTTTTTAAATCAAATGCTGCATCTTTAAATGCACTAACCTTCAGTATGGTTCCTTTTTCGAGTAAATCAAATAAATCTTCACCTGCATTAGGCGCCACTATTTTATTCTTAGCGACAACCAAACCACTTATTACTGTCGGTGTCTCTCGTAGAAGTCTATAATATTTGTTATTACCTTCATCAAAGTCAGTCCAGTTCCTAGAAATAAGGTTACGACTGGGTATAAATACTACAACTCGCCCATTTCTTTGAACTAAACGTTTAGACGTACCTTCTATCTGATCTTCATCTTTAAGCTCTTCACCTGGTGTACAAATAACACGTTCAGAATATGTCCTTTTCATATCAAAATAATATATTTTCTTTTTATGTGTCAGATTAGTCCCACTATATTTCATTTCCAAAAATTCATGATCTGTACCTTTTTTTTCATCTTTTTTCTTTAAGGTTTTTTCATGTTTTAAAAAATAGTTTGCAATTTTTTTGCTTATAGAAACGATATTTTTTTCTATAAACTTTTCTAATTCATTTGCACTTTTTCCAGGCAAACTAAAGAATTCACACCCATTTTGTATAATTGTTTTATATGACTCATTAACAGGTTGATTATAGATAGATATTCCATAGATATTAAAAAAAATCTTTCCTTCTTGTAGAGAGACGGAAAATTCATTTTTTTCATCAACATCCGCTAAATCTCTCATTTCCGAGAAAAACATTAATTTATTTAAACTCTGATCTTGATAGATTTTCATTCTGCCATCATCTGGTTGAATTGCACATAATTTTTTATATAATAATCCAAATTTATCATTCCTTATTTTATATGAGTCAGGATATGAGGTTGATGGTTGAAGAAAAATCATTTTGACCCATTTTTTGGAAATATCATCAATATCTTGACTGAAAATAGATTCTCCAGCTATATCAAATCTCATTTGGCTATGATTATTTAGAGAAACAGTACATTGCTCTTCTCCACCCTTCCCAGCCATCTTTACTATGTCTGCAAAAATCCTACATTTTTCGAGACTATCGTCTTTTTTCTAATTTTGATGTAATTCATCATACAATCGTTCAAACTTTTTTTTCTGCTTTCACTTCTAAATAAATCAAAAAACCGATAAAGAAAATTCATATGTGTCGCTTTTTTTCTATCTCCACTGAGCATAGCCCCTATTCTTTCGCCCCCTACTACCACAAGCGTGCCTTGAAAATTTAAGAATGTATTATTGGTTATCATTTCTACCTTCTATTAAAATATTTTGTCACAAAAATAATCCTATTGTTACAGGACTTACATAAAGCCCAGGATTAATATCTTTTCAACCACTAGCGAGATAAAGTGTTTTTTTAATTTTTTTACATCGAAATACACTGGGCTTGCGTGAGTCATGTATTAATTAGACTCTTCTTGAAAAAATTATCTTCTAATAAAATGTATTTTATTTTGTTTATAGTAAATTTTTTTCATTTTACAGCACAATGAGCCCATCCCATGCATTAAAGCAGGATTATACTCATTAATTAACCAATTTAAGGTTGTAAAATATTCAATTTCTTTATGTTAATTGAACTTGTGAGGAGTCTTGATCTGTAAAATGCTTGAATACAAACCTTATTGATTATAAATAATATAAAATGGAATCCCGTCTTGGGTTGTTGCGTGCTGGGAGCCAACATAATGACCCTATTGTACTTATCCAAACTCGACTTCTAGATTAGAGTACAACAAGTCTGAACACGCCCCTTCACCCGAGATAACATCCCCTTCTTACGCAGTTCGGTTTTACTTCCACTAATCCGCGAGACTAATGATATATCCACACATTCATCTGGAATTTTGCAACAGAGCACATTAGTAATGGCGAGTAATATCCCGTAGTCAGCAGCAGTTATATCATCAATAGATTTAATTCTTGATATTTTATTCATTACTAAATCTATGTGTTCTCTGTCGGATTTATTCATAAAATTGTCCAAAGCACTGTGAACCTTTTTTCGCTCTGTAGCTGAAAAATGACGACCAAGGATACCTGGAACAAAATATTTCAGATGATACGCATTATTATTAATCCATAGAGAACTTGATGTCCTATTTTGCAGTGTACAGTTGTATAATAATAAAAGAGACAGTGTACTGATATCAGGGGATTTTTCTATCAATGAATAAAAATGATCTAGATTTTCTCCTAACGATGGTTCATTTCTGTCTGAAACAACAGCTAACGAAGAACCTTTAGGTAACAATGCTGCGTTGTCAATTGCAGCAGCACCGTGACAGGCTGTCATAAATATATTTACAGGTTTATCCGTACATTGCCCAATCTTCGCAAAAAAATCGCTACAACTTATATATTCACCATCTAAGTCAATCATTAACTGACCATTTTCTAGTATTCCATGTGAAATCACGAACAAAGTTATTCCACAATTGTTGTCAGAGCTGTTTTTTTGAGCTAATAAATTGATGGTATAGCGTAACGTATTAATTTTGATTACAATGTATAGCTAAATTATTTAACAGGGAGTTAGCGATGAGCCACTCTGTCGATTTTCGCCGTAAAGTTCTGAGTATTCGAGAGAAAGAAAACTTGAGTATCAGAGAGACCGCTAAACGCTTCCACATTGGTTCAGCTTCCGTTACTCGCTGGCTCAGTCGTATCGAGGTTAAAGCTTCTTCCCCCCGTCGGCGTAAGCTTGATAAAGTGGCGTTAGCTGAAGATGTTGCACTTTATCCCGATGCTTACCAACGGGAACGGGCGGCGCGCTTTCAGGTGTGCCAGAAAGCCATTTGGCAGGCACTGAAAAACCTGGGTGTCACCTATAAAAAAAACCCTGCGTCATCCCAAGGCAGACGAAGAGACACGGCGCGCCTTCCAGGACACGATAGCCTGCTATAAAAAGCAGGGAAAACCGGTCGTTTATCTGGATGAAAGCGGTTTCGCACACGATAGGCCACGAACCCACGGTTATGCTGCACGAGGTCAACGCTGTTGGGGTACCCAGGATTGGCAGGCCAAGGGCCGAACAAATGTCATTGGTGCGCCACCTGGAAAGTCATGCCGGAGACCGGATCGGTGACATTCATCACATCATCGGCGATATCCCCGCCTTGAGGCATCGCCGGTGTCCGTGACGCCAGCAGAAACGCATTGCGATCGAAGGCCATGTTAGCGGTGTATAGCGTAGGCTGTATAAATTGATGTATAATTTCAAGATGACTTATCCATTAAAATTTCGCCAACATGTATTGGCTATTAAAGAGCAAGAAAAGCTTACATATGCCCAAACGGCCACACGTTTTTGTATTGGGACCGCAAGTCTGATGCGCTGGGCTAAACGAATAGAACCTTGTCTGACACGTGATAAACCCGCCAGTAAAATAGCTCGAGCGGCGTTGATTCTTGATGTGGAAACCTACCCTGACGCGTCTCAATACGAGCGAGCCCAACGTATGGGAGTGAGCGCTAGAGGTATCTGCCATGCGTTGAAACGGGCAGGGTTTAGCTATAAAAAAAACATTTTATCATCCAAAAGCCAACGCCCAATCCCGAGAAGATTTTCAGATCAAGATCCAGGCCTATGAAGCCAGCGAGACCCCTATTATTTACGTTGATGAAAGCGGTTTTGCTCATGACATGCCCCGCCTCTACGGCTATTGAGCTAAAGGTAAGCGGTGTTACGGTCAACATGATTGGCACGCTAAAGCACGTACCAATGTCATTGGCGCTCAGCTTAACGGAAAATTAACCACCGTTTGTGCCTTTGAATACAATATCAATAGCGATATTTTTCATGCGTGGGTAACCCAAGACTGACTGCCAAAAATCCCTCAAGGTGCTGTTATCGTGATGGATAATGTGAGCTTTCACAAACGCCAGGATATCCAGTCTACTAGACAAAAATCTGGTTTTATTCTGGAATATCTCCCGACGTATTCTCCTGACCTCAACCCGATTGAGCACAAATGGGCTCAGGCTAAAGCCCTTCGTAGGAAACGACAATGCGATATCGACACTCTCTTTCTGACCCTTTATTTTGAATCAATTTATACGGCTACAGCCATAGTGACCAACCAGCGTGACAGCGGTGTTGTCCGCCAGGTCTTGCAACAAGCCCGGTGCAGACAGGGTGATAGTCGAGGCGCTGGCCGCGGCCACCACGTATTGATGCGTATCGCCGGTAAAGGTGACAATATCCCCTCGGTTTATCGTGCCACTGCCGGTATCCACCGCGATCAGTTGATCACCGATTTGATAACCGCCCGCTTTGTTGACCAGAAACCCACTGCCTGTCCCTGCTGTGACCCGTTTGATGCCCGCGGAATTGTGCAAATTAAAGCCTTCGATACGCCCGATGGTCCCTTCACGCAACAGGGCTTCGCTGCCCGCTTCGTTGACTTTAAACAAGACGGATTGTTTGCCGCGAATGTTGGAAATAGCCGCTGACCCCAAGACCATTTGCAAATCGGTGGTCGGGGCTCCGTTATCTTCCAGCACGCGACGCGCATCGGCAAAATCGGCCAGGTCTTCTTTGACGCCAAAGGGAGTGCTCCCTGCCTTTCCGACAGCCCGCGCTGAGCCGGTGTACAGTGCCCCTAAATCGCGATCGACTGCGTTCGCCAGGGCACGAAAGGCTTGTTTGAACTGGTCAGCCAGCAGCAGGTTATAGGTGCCTGCCGACCCGACAGCCAGTTGTTCTTCCCCGTTCCATTGCACGGGCGCCATTTTGGATTTGCTGATTTTAACTTCCACTGTACTGATGGTTTGTTCCGCACTGCCTGCTGCGGTGGGACCAGGCACGATGTCCACCGTTTTAGCGATGGGGGCCACCGGTGCGGTGATATTTTGATCGAGGGCGGCGGCTTCCGCTTTGCTATTACGGGCGACGGCGGGAATAAAACCGACTTGCTCACGGGAAACGCTGTCTAATGCGGTATAAATCGTGGGGATCAACCCCGTTAAGGTGTTTGCCATGCTATTGCTCCAGGGTAATGTGTGTACAGTTAATCGACGATCGAGATACCGTCTTTGAATGCGGCCTGTTTGCTGCCGATGTCCAAGGCATCAAAGGCGCTGCGTTTGAGTGTTTTTTGTCCGTGCTGCTGGGGTGTGGGCTGCGAGCCGCCCACACGGTGGCCGGAGGCTTTCAGAATGTGGTCTTTGTGCGGATACTGTTCGATGAGGTATTCTAAGGCTTCCTCAAACTCCGCGATTTCCCCGGGCTGACGGCGTGAGAATACCTTGTTGCCTGCCGCATCCGTGGCGACCACCTTGCCCGCGTCAATGCTGAACGCCTGACCGAACCGGGCTTGCACCAAATCCGCTGGAATAGCCAGGTTATCCTGGATAAACGCCGAACTGCTGAAACGTCCGCCAATCATCTCTTGATACAACTGGGCTTCCAGGGTTTTATTTTTGCTGCTGGCCTCGTCAAGCTGGGTTTGAAAGGCTTGAGTGATTTGTGCTTTCACCTGATCAACCGCGCCCGCATCGATTAATTTCTTTTGATCGATGTGGGTGAGCGTTTGCAGTGCTTCACGGGCTTTCGCCGGGTCGTCAATGCCTGCAAACGCCTTGAGTTTGGCCTCGAGTGCTTCCTTGGCCTCACAGTGGCCTTTGGCCTCGCCATTGAGGGCGCTAATTTTGTTCAAGGCCGCCACCGCATCAAAGGGGATCGCTTTGCCGTCCTCATGCAAATACACCGGCATGCCGTTTTCCAGTACTGCTTTTCCTTCTGTATCGAGGTGTAATTTCATTGCTCTTTTCTCCGCCCGCAGGCTGGGTTAACCGGTCATCCGACCCGGGCGCTGTGGCGCCTCCGCTCACAGCTGTTCATAAAAAAAGCCACCCTGGGGTGGCCTGTGTGAATGTTTATTTTTTACTCTGTTTGGGTGATTTTACGCAGCTGTTCCAAGGTGAGCCATTCCCCTTTGTCGCTGAAAAAGTCATCGGGACGCCGTCCCTCCTCTCGCAGCATTTTAGCGCGGGTTTTACCTAGGACTTGGATTTGCCGCGCGTAGGGTTGTTGCTGTAACCAGTCAGAATACGTGGTATCCGCAGGCACTTGCCCGTCCAGGCTGGCGCGTGTGCCCGGGTCCAGCTCATCCCGGTCAATGCCCAGGGCGCGCCAGGATTTGATGACCAGTGTCTCCGTTGAGCGACAGCAAAAGTGCAGTCGCCCCGGTCCTTGTAGATAGGGGATGTGATGGCCGAGTGGCTGGCCGGCTAGGGTGTAGCACAAACGGTCACGGATAACACAGGGTGATGAGGTTTTGTTATCCAGCGTACTGAGCCACTGTTTTCTGTCTATCATTGCGGCGTTATTTTCAGCAAATTTATCCCGTGCTACCGCTGAAACATGGTTAACAGCGGTTTTGACCACACTGGTGAGATTTTTGCGACTGATGTCCAGTACCCCATCTTGATACTGTTTTGCCCTGCTCCCGCGTACTTTGCGTGTAATTTGCTCGATGGTATCACCCAAGAGAAACCCGTTTTTTACCGCGTTGTTGATACGCTGAAAGCGATCGCTTTCCAGATGACTGACCCAGTCGTGCAGTAAACGCCCTTGAAAGGGCTCCGCCATCGCTGCCGCGTAAACCTGTTCTGCGGTGATAATCGCTAAGGGATAGCGGTGTAGCACCCCATCAGGCAGCAGCTTATCAACAAGACGGCAGTGATAACCCGCTTCGTGCTCGGCAAAGGCTAGCAATTCCTCACTGAGCGACAAATACAGGGTACTCATTGCCTGCTGATTCACCTCTTGGACACAGGCTAACAAGCGGGCTAACTGTTTGACTTCGATGTGCTGCGGGTTCACTTGCTCCACTCTCCCGAAAAGTCGGGCGGTTAATTCAGCATCATATTAGACCTCTTCGGAAACTATAGCAGGCGCCATGTAACGTGATCACTTTTGTTAATAAATATTAATTAATATCAGTATGTTATTTCTGATTTTCATAATCAACTGATACGGCGCCTGCTATAGCATTCATGTAGGAATGTTGTTAAAAATCTCCTGAACAAGGAGCCCCCATGAAATATGAACAAATAAAGGTATTGGAAGAGGAAAAATTTCGGCGCTTAACCGGAGTTAAACGCAGTACATTTGAAAAGATGATAAAGATATTGAATGAAGCAGATAAATGTAAGCAAGGGAACGGAGGTCGGAAACCCAAGCTGGGTTTAGAAGATCGCTTATTAATGGCCCTTGAGTATCTACGGGAATATCGCACTTATTTTCATGTTAGCCGAAGCGATGGGGTGAGTGAGAGCACCTGCTATGAAACGATTAAATGGATAGAAAATACGCTAATAAAGCATCCTGATTTTGCACTCCCTGGACGCAAAGCTTTATTAAAAAGTGATAGGGAGTATGAGCTCGTTCTTATTGATGCCACAGAAACGCCGATTGAACGTCCCCAAAAAAACAAAAGCAGTTTTACTCAGGAAAAAAGAAACGACCCACCTTAAAAACCCAAGTGATCGTCGATAAAAAAAGCAAAGCAGTCATCTGTACAAGCTTTACTCATGGGAGGCGTCATGATTTTAGGTTGTTCAAAGAGTCTGGCGTGCGAATACATCCTGAAATCAAAACAGTGACAGATACAGGTTACCAAGGGCTTGGCAAGATCCATTCAAACTCGGCGTTGCCTAAGAAAAAGACAAAGAAAAATCCCTTAACAAAAGAAGATAAACGCAACAATCGTGAGTTATCAAGCCAGCGTGTATTAAACGAAAATGTCATTGGTATGATTAAACGATTTAAAATCGTATCAGATCGTTATCGAAACAGGCGAAAACGTTTTGGATTACGATTTAATCTGATTGCAGCAATTTATAACATGGAAATTAGATAAATCAGAGTTTCCGAAGAGGTCTAATGAAAGAAAAAGAAAGTATTAAGTGGATAGAGACCCTCTACGAGACAGCGGCGCTGATACCCAAAGATAGCCGCTTAATCACGCTGGGAGACAGAGAAGCGGATAGTTTCGAATTTTTTCGGGTTGCAAGCTCACTAAAAACATTTTTTATTATCCGCAACCGGAAAGACAGAAAGTTTATGGCTGTAGCCGTATAAATTGATTCAAAATAAAGGGTCAGAAAAGAGAGTGTCGATATCGCATTGTCGTTTCCTACGAAGGGCTTTAGCCTGAGCCCATTTGTGCTCAATCGGGTTGAGGTCAGGAGAATACGTCGGGAGATATTCCAGAATAAAACCAGATTTTTGTCTAGTAGACTGGATATCCTGGCGTTTGTGAAAGCTCACATTATCCATCACGATAACAGCACCTTGAGGGATTTTTGGCAGTCAGTCTTGGGTTACCCACGCATGAAAAATATCGCTATTGATATTGTATTCAAAGGCACAAACGGTGGTTAATTTTCCGTTAAGCTGAGCGCCAATGACATTGGTACGTGCTTTAGCGTGCCAATCATGTTGACCGTAACACCGCTTACCTTTAGCTCAATAGCCGTAGAGGCGGGGCATGTCATGAGCAAAACCGCTTTCATCAACGTAAATAATAGGGGTCTCGCTGGCTTCATAGGCCTGGATCTTGATCTGAAAATCTTCTCGGGATTGGGCGTTGGCTTTTGGATGATAAAATGTTTTTTTTATAGCTAAACCCTGCCCGTTTCAACGCATGGCAGATACCTCTAGCGCTCACTCCCATACGTTGGGCTCGCTCGTATTGAGACGCGTCAGGGTAGGTTTCCACATCAAGAATCAACGCCGCTCGAGCTATTTTACTGGCGGGTTTATCACGTGTCAGACAAGGTTCTATTCGTTTAGCCCAGCGCATCAGACTTGCGGTCCCAATACAAAAACGTGTGGCCGTTTGGGCATATGTAAGCTTTTCTTGCTCTTTAATAGCCAATACATGTTGGCGAAATTTTAATGGATAAGTCATCTTGAAATTATACATCAATTTATACAGCCTACGCTATATCGATGAAAAGGGGAAAAAAACAACGGTGCAAACCGCCTTGTCAAAGACGCCGATTTTAAAAACCATAGCGCTCACTCTGCCCAAAAATCAGCAAAGGGTAGCAAGAACGGCTTATGTGGATATTCGCTCCACTTCAGGCTGGCTCCCCATTAGAAATAATTTAGTTTATGGGCCTACCAATAAAGACGCTTCACGGCATATCCATGAAAAGGTTCACGTATCTGCCATCAGTGTTAAAGAACAGCCTCCTCCAGAAGGAATAGCGCCTGTCGAATGGGTATTATTGACCAATTTGACGGCCACTGACGCCTTTGAAGCAGAAGAGAAAGTGAATTGATATATACCCAAGTGAAATCAAGATGCAGGATTTAGCGCCTGGAAATTATCGTTTAAGCGAGATACCAGAGAACTTGCCATTTGTGGTAGCTTCACTTCAAAGAAGTTTAAGATATCGTTCTTAAAACTCTGTTTAGATGGGTAATATCTATTGTTTCGTGTTTGCTCATTCATCACCTTCCACAATCGCTCTATCGGGTTTAGATTCGGGCTATACGGCGGAAGGTAATGAAGCTGGATATTCAACGTAAGCGCGGCGTCTTGCACAAACTGTGAACGGTGATAGCCTGCACCCTCGAGGATCACATGTGCCGTTGTCGTGATGGGATAATGCGCGCGAATGGCAGACAGGAAGTGAACCACATTTTCGCTGTTAATCGTCTCATCATCACGGATTATGGGGTTAGCCACATTCTGGATGTTCAAGGCTCCCATGATATTCAACCGCGTTCTGCTCCCGGTGGTCTCTATCGTTTTATCCTGGCCTTTTCGTATCCAGCCGTAGCTTATTTTGGTGGCTTGTGTCGGATGAACGGCATCAATAAACAGTATGGGGTCATTACCCGCGGCGTCTTTCAATTCGCTGTAGGTCTTTATAAATTGCTACTGTTTCTCAACGGCAAATTTATGCGGAACACCTTTCGGCTTTTTATAGCTAAAGCCATGCTGCTTCAACCCTTTATACAGACCTGATACGGTAAAGGTGATGTTCCAGCGTCCAGCGATATACGCCACAATTTGGTGATTGTGGTGGTAGAGCGGCTGGGTGAGATGTTCAACCAGCGACGTGGTCTGTTCCGCATTGAGATAGCCATCGGAGCCGCCATTTTCAGGCTTGAGCTTGTTGAGTTTATGATAGTCTGTAAGGTGGCGCCGCACCGTGGTTTCATTAATGAGCTGTGAGTGAGCAATCATAGGGGGAGTCCAGCCGTCTGCGGACAACAAAACACACCGGATCCTGTCACAGACACGGCGGTCATGGCTTTGACGATGTTGGGCTTCGAGGGTAATTTTCTGGTCAGCAGTCAGCTCTATTTTCATGGCTATGAGCATGATCCTTATCGACTTCAAAATCAAGCATCTTCATTGATCACGGGTATAGACTGAGATGGAAGATAGAAGAGTTCTTCAACACACTGAAATCAGGATGTTGTGTTGAACAATGTCGTTTAAATACGGCAACCAAACTAACGAAAATGATCACCCTCAAAAGCATTATCGCCTTCAAACTGATGTATATGACCAAAATGGCAGCGTTGTGTCCTGAGGCTACCTGCACCGATGTGTTGTCAACGATAGAATGGCAAACGCTGTATTGCAGAATACAGACAACAAGCCGCCTTCCCGAGCATCCCCCCACAGTGCTTCAGGCAATAACATGGCTGGGTCAATTGGGAGGATTTCTTAACCGACGTGCCGAGGGTTTACCGGGAATCATGTCGCTTTGGCGAGGGTATGAGATCCTGCAAGAAAATGTGAGATTGTTCATTATTCTTAATAACAAAAATTGTGGGTAAAAGTGAGACCTCAATCCCATTGAACATCAATGGGCTCAGGCTAAAAGTAAGAAAAAAGACCTCAATTGTGACATCGATACCTTATTTTCAGAATATATGATGTCATTATTATTATGTTGTTCAGCTATAACTGTGTTTTCAGCGTCGAATTGAATGCCATGTGCGTCGTCTTCCGCGAGGTCTTTCATCCATTGTGCCAACTCTTTCTCTGCGCCGGGGGCAGTCTCGTTGTTCAAGCCATAGGCATCGCGCTCGCCCTTAATCAGTTTCAGCTGGGCATCCACCCCGGCGCTGAGCGTTCTCACAAGAGCAGCATGATTGTCTTCGGTGATAACGGTACGAGCGAGGAAGGTTTTCAGATGGTTGGCAATCTGCCGCCAGCCTGCCAAATCAACTCGATGAGACAAGACAACAGAAGCCGATTCGATGGCCTCCCAATCGGGTTTTGCCATTGTGAGAGCTCCTTAGGTTAGGGGGAGGTATCGAGGTGGCTGTAGCTCACCACCGTCTGGCCTGCGGCATTAAGCACCGAGACCGTATCGGCAGGTGCAAAATGGATGGCATCGCTGATACCGTTGGAGACAATATTGAGGTGTTTGGTGTTGCGGTTCCAGTGCCATTCTGTGGTGGGATAACCGGTTTCGCCTTGATCGTCGCCGAAACTGACTTTTATCGTGTACATATTGTGCTCCTGTGTTGATGCAATCGACATGTCATAAGATGATGTCGATAAAAGTTAAAGCTATCATCCATGCACCAACGCTTCATCCGGAGCGAAAACAGAACGCCCTTCTTAATAGGGATTACTCCCTACTTATTTATGCTTTACACGCCACCAGTGTTGCGAAACGTAATGTGATCCTTTTACCCTGTGCATCCGTTTGGTGTAATTGCCCTATGTCTTCATTATATTTGATAATGTTCCACCCTTGATAATAATTTACAAGTTCTTGGGATTTAAAAGTAAAAGTAAACGACGATGGCAACGTACAAAGGTGATCAGGCATATCCATAGCGGCAACAATCAAGTTATAACCTCCGCTGATAGTACTGTTTTGCATATCTCCAATTAACTGGGGGATGCTTTGACGGTCAAGAAACATTAGTACTACGGTCGATAAAATGAAATCATATGCACCATTAAAGCGATGAGTATTCAAATTTCTAACTTCGACATTGATATGCGACAGCCGCTCCGATGCAATGATCCGATTGAGCGCATCTATACCCCCCGCATTTTTATCCCATGCAGTAACCTCAAAACCTTTCAGATTGAGGTAAAGTGCATTTCGTCCCCCTCCGCAACCGAGATCCAATGTCTTACCTGCAGGTATCAGTTTTACCGCCTCGACGACTTCAGAATGCGTCGCTGTCAGATCATATTTTTTACTGTAATAATCTTCAGCAGTGCAATAGAACGCTAACTGGCACTGCATATCATCCGAAAACGAGACGATACGATGCCACTGCTGTGGTTCAATAAACGGTACCCGGCTTTGCGGATTAAAAATTAAGGTTTCGGTCACCTTGCCAGCTTCGGTCATTAAGGCAAGGGTCAATGTGCCGTGCAGGACGGTCAATTTTGACCAAGTTGTTGGTTTAGTATTATGTTTCTGTTTAAAATTATCCGGGACTGTCTGACTATTCCACTGCAGCAGTGTCTTATAACACAGCAATTGTTGCATAGATTTCTCCAAATACGGGGTATTGTGAACAACGGATGAAATTGCGCAGGTTTCTATTTCTCAGCAGATAGGTAGTACCTACAACGGATAAAAAACCAACAAATATCCCCTTCTAAAAATGAGGTTAAAGCACCGAAGAGATTGGGCAAAATTTAGATAACACCGTTCGCTTGACCCGCCCCTAAAGAAGCAGAATTGCGCTCATATTTTGTTTACAAGTAAAGAGATGGCCACCCCCGCACGTATTACGGGCTTGAGCCCTTGTAACTGTTAAATAACTGATACTATACAGGGTTATCGACATACAGACCAACCCCACACTCCAATGTGGCAGAAACAGCATTGGACAGTACCAGGAATGCGAAAATAATGATAACGGTCCCTTCAGTGCCATTAAGCACAGGCATCGTATTGACGTAATAAGAGAGCAGCGGGTCAAATATTAACATCAGGGCAACCCCTACGATAATCAGGGAGAGCAGCACCAACGCCAATTTGACCGCCTAAAAAAACCCGCAACCAGTTGTAGAGCAATACGCTCATTTAACTGACATATAATTACCTGATTAGCAAGGAAGCTAAGCCATGTTAATCGGTCATTTCGGTGGAGCCAGTACTGAAGCCATTTTTTGATATAGAAAGATAATTCCCTCATTGAAATTAAATAATTTTAAATCAATGAGTTATTTGTTTTAAGCATAATTATGGAGACCTAGCTTAGGTTCCTTGCTAATCAGGTATAATAAAATGAACATGAAGAAACAGCGTGAACCCTAGCCAACCGGTGGATTTTATTCCAGAGTGCGATTTTGCATTCTGAGAAATACCGATGAAATCAATTAACTCAAAATTAAGCAGGATAAGTTCATCGAAATGAGGGTAAAGGGTGTAGCAATCTCCACTTTTGTTCATTGGCGAAATAGTGCCATTTTTATTAATAGAGTTCTTTCCAAACCCTAAAAATCCAATTCATAGTTATAAACTCCGGTAATTAAATTGAACCGCAGTCCAAATCGCTTTCGTCTATTTCGATATTTATCTGCAATAATTTTAACCCGTTTCAACATTCTAATGACATTCTCATTCAGAACTCGCTGACTTGATAGTGCTCTATTTGTTTTTTATCCTCAATAGTCAGTGGGCATTTTTTTGACTTTTGCTTTGGCCACGCACTATTGGCATGGAGCTTATGTAACCCTTGATAACCCGTATTCGTCAATACCTTGGTGCTCATTTTAAAGAGAATCTTTGATGCTTTAAATAACCAAAAATCGGGGGGGCTTTCCATTACTGAAATTTGTACAATAAGTACTCAGGCAGTTGCCCACTCGTTCTTTAAAATAAGATGTCTGCCGAGGCTCTGAGTAACACATATTCACTGATGATTATTCACAACATAAGCATCAATTTTATCTAAAGGGTCGTCTGTACCAGGTGGAACAGCAAAATCTTCTAATGTTTTTTCGCTTCCAGGCGTTGGTATCGGAAAAGCAAAGATGGTTTTTTTTAGTTTTTCCAATTTAGATTCATCAATCGAGTAACGCATTAAATGGGAAACCCCTTGAACAAATAAAGTTCGAACGGCAGAGCCATAATGTTGCGCAGATAGTGAAAGCTCGAGCAAAAGGCTATTAAACGTACGACTAAGATCATCTCGCTCTTTGAGCCGCTCTACTGTTAGATAATCTTTATTAATTAAGACTAGGTATTTATCATAGATTAGAAGAGATAAAGAATCCTCTATCTTTTTATTCTCATCTTTAGATTCCTTTAAAACTGATTCAAGAAATTTCATATCACATGAAGCGCCATCGACAGGCTGCAAAGGCGCCAAAATACGTGTGTAGGATCCCTCACCGATCTCATTTAATGATAGACCCCTTGCGGAATCGTAACTCTTTTTAATACTTTCGTTAAATACCAGTGGTTCATTACTCACCGGCTTTGGTGATTGTATAACTGCATTTACAAGATCCTCGAGATTTTCTATCGGGGTCTTGAGTGGTGGCTGACTATCGTGATTTAAATCGAGTGCCGTGGAAGTAATTGAAAGCATAGAAAGCTCCTCTATAATATATCAAATGAATACTTATTATATAGTAGCTCAAATTTAACTCGGCAGAGCGATATTCACCAGGTGCCGTGAATATAAATCTATCTCTACCAGAGAACCAGGGCGGGATCCCACTTTAATGTGAACTAATAATAGGCAGTAAGCTCATAATATTATGTATCCTAAAGAATATGTAATCATGAGTATTTTAAAGCAATTAGCCCTGATCCCTGACCCGCGTAAAGATATTAATATCAAACATCACCTGCTCGATGTTATTTTCCTGTTTTTTGCCGCCGTGTTAAGTGGGGCCTCGGGATGGAAATCCATCCAGGATTTTGGCGAAGCTCAGCTCGATTGGCTAAAAAAATATGGCTCTTATCATGGTGAGAGCCCACGTCGTCATTGTATTGCTAAAATCATCAATGCATTAGATACAAATTTGCTGATTCAATCCTTGTTTTTATGGATTAACGAACGACGCCAACGAGCCGGTAAGACGTTGCTCGCCATCGACGGTAAAACCTTGCGGAGAACCTGGTCTGAAGAGATTTGCACTGCGCTGCATGTGGTGAGTGCCTATGATGTTGATGCTGGTATTACGCTTTATCAAAAAGCGGCGAACAATAAGGGAAAAGAAGGAGAATTAGCCCGTCAGAGCATTGACGCGTTAGCGCTGGATAATGCTATTGTGACGCTCGATTCATTGCATTGCCAAACCTCAACTTCATCACTTATCACGCAACGTAAAGGCAATTTTGTGGTGCAGCTTAAAGCGACTCAAAAGAAGCTGTTTGAACAGGTAAAACAGCAATTTGCTTTTGCCTATGATAGCGATAAATTGCACGAATATACGCAGACTAATCAGGGGCATGGCCGGATAGAAAAACGTACGGTTATGCAAATTAATGCGGAATTACCCAATGAATTAAAAGCGAAGTGGCCTACCATTCGTACTTTCATTGAGGTCGCTAGTGAACGAACAAAAAATAATGTCACCCACTGTCGGTCACGTTGGTATGTCAGCTCATTAACGCTGAATGCAGAACAAGCGGCACAGGCAATTCGGCTGCATTGGGGGATAGAAAATCAACTTCACTGGGTATTGGATGTGGTGTTTAGAGAAGATGAACTCTTGATAAAAGCTCCGGATGGAGCAGCCCATGTCGCTCTTTTCAATCGCGTCGCGTTGGGTGTGATTAAACAGCACAAAGGTAAACAAGATAGTATTGCCAGTAAACGTAGACGTGCCGCCTGGTCAGCCGATTTTCGTAGTAAACTTATTTTTGGTTAAAAAATTAGCAAAGTGGAATCCCGCCCTGACCAGAGAACTATCTTAATTATTTTTAATGCAATCTAAATATAGAATTTATTTAACGTTTATGAAAGGAAGCAATGTTTATGCAAGGAAGCAATAGAATACAAAACGATTTACTCGATGATACAAATAGTTATAGCAGCAGGGACAGTAGTAGCCCCGCCTCTGAGTTGGATTTTTGGGATATCCCCGAAGTTACCGCGCACAATGGTGGCGACACTCATTATGACGGTCAAATCATTATTCAGTTAGAAAATGATAGGGTTGTTGCCAAATCCGCCGCCTATTTGGCAGGCAAACATAAGAAGTCAGTATTAGTACAATTAGATAAAAATGGCTATTACCGTGTCGTTTTTGGTGATGCAAAAAAATTGAAGGGAAAACTGCGTTGGCAGCTGGTTGGTCATGGTTCTGTCCAGGACAGAGAGGTGACCTTGGCATATCAGTCCGCTAGAGCACTGGCGAACAATCTGCAAGGCTTTCATTACTCCTTCGGTGCTAAATTTAGAATTAATCGCAATCCCCACTCCGTTAGCCTGGTGGGTTGTTCATTGATCGAGATGAGTAAAGAAAGGGGTTTTGCCTGGCAATTTGCTCAAGAACTCGGTAAGTACGATATCTACCCCAATGTCTCCGCCCACCGTACTGACATGGCTGTTACGCCTCATGGTCAAAAAATTACACTGGATAGCAAAGGCCTCTGGAATCATAAGGTCAGTGAGAATAAATTAGTTCTAACCTGGAATAAACAAGGCAGATTAGTCCCGACCACGGATCTGTCGATACGTTTGCAGTGGGTATTAAGCCTGGTCGATAACCTGGCCTCAGGTGAACTGAAATATAGTGCATTGAATCTGGAAGAGCTGGCTGATCTGACCGATGCGTTTCAATCAAAACAAGGGAGGTTGGATGTTAAACAGTTAATGCTAACCGCGTTCAATAACATGGAACATTTGGCGTGGCGTCACGAAATCTATCAACTGCTACAACTACAGGACACTCATCATCCTCAATTATCCGGATTAAGCGTACAGGCTGCATTGCAGCAGAGCCAATACTGGAACAAAATCCAAGAAAAAAATATCGTCGCACTGGCTAAAGCGAGCATGAAACAAAATAACAGCGGTGTCAGTGTTAAAATGCAAATAGCGCCACAAGGCTTATATATCGGTGGCAATGAGCTGCACACGCAATCTAACGCCATCAGTTTAGGGCTGGCCTGGCTACATGCTCGATGTTTGGGAACACCGGAAACCCGTCGCCTATTAAATGGTTTACTCACCCATGCTCTGATTAACGAACAAAAAGCGGATACCGATGGGATGATTACCGACGGTGAAATGAGCCAGGCCAATCTTTTCCGTCAGCAATTTATCGAATTAAAAAATTTTGATTTAAATGACCAAAAAATTTTTACTCAGCAGCTGGTATCACCCTTTGATTGGAAACCCGGCTATTATTTATTTAAAAGCCAACACCATGCGTTGATGCTAGTCAGCCAGATTGAAAACGGGCAACCTACTTACTATCTGTACGATCCCCATGTTGGTGAAATACGCTGTAGCGGTAAAGACAGCGGTAATAGTAGTCTGGCTCTTAAAGCGATACTGAACGACTACCTGCAAGGTAGAAACGCGCTGTTGGATCCTGACACTCGAGCAGAGCAATACGGGGTCACACAAAAAAACAATCAATATCATTTTACTATCTACGAAGTGAATGTCACTCATGCCGCTCGGCGGTTACCTGCACTGACTCAATTGCAAACATTGTTGATGGATTTTCGTACTCACCGCCAGAGGATGACAGAGGCAGGAGATGTCCGTTTTGGTAATATTACCCTGCCTGCTCGCGTACTTAGCCAAATTGGCGCAAACATTGACGGAGAGCCGCTTTCTCCCCGCCATCTCACTGATACCTCTCTGCTTGCCAGGTTACGTTTTTTCCCCGCGCAACTGAATAACTACCTAATGCAACTGGATAAAAATGATCCTGTTGCCACCCAGACGGTGCTATTACTCAAACAACAAATTTTTCTGCAAAAAGGGAGGCTGGCCGGTCTGTTAACCACAGGCAAGAATAACAGTACGCTCGAAGCCTCCATCGTGCTATTGGATAAAATTAATTACCATGTAAAAAATGGGCATATCATGTCTGGCTTATGGCCATCGTTACATGATGCAACAGCCTGGAGCCGTTTTAACCGATCAGTCCATCGTGTTGGTGTAGGAATGCAAGGATATGGCTACACTCGCGGTATCTATGATTTGATTAAATATCGTGAAATGCTCAAACGTGACTCTCTCACTGACGAAGAAAAAAATGAGCTGGTCTACGAAAGAAATTTAGCGCTGGCTTCGTTTGGCTCCAATGTCTTGATTGATGCGACCCAATACGGCTTGGTTAAATGGGGACAACAGCTTATTTCCACAGGCCCGGCAGCCATGATCAACCGCACCCAGCATGTGTTCAGTAAATTTGTTCGCGGGAATAGAATAACGGGCGCAACCATGCGTACCGGTGCTCGCCTAGGGCAGATGCGCTTTAATGCCAGTACCGGGATAGCAAAATTTGGTGGGCCAACGTTAACTATTCTATCGAGTGGCTTTGATATTTATAGTGCTCATCGTGCATTCGCTCAGCTAGCGACCACGGCTAATACTGAAACCCGGCAAGATCTTATCTTCAGCGGGTCACTAGCAGTTATCTCTGCTGCTGTTAATATTAGTGTTGGCATTGCCTTTGCTATGGGGGGAGCATCCGCCACACTGGCTGGCCCATTGGGCATTGCTTTGGGTATGACTATCATCGCGGTGAGTCAAGCTTATTTTGCTAACCGTACCATGGAAAAAATCAACAAAAATATCGTATTAACCACACTTGAACAATTGGAAAATACGGGCCGGCTTTTTTTCGGCATGGATCTGAACAAAGACGTGCAAAATAGATTGGCAAAATTGGAAAGCCAAAAAGCGGTACGTGAAGAATATGACCGACAATTAGATGAGCACGCAGGTAAAATTCTGGAAAAATCTGGGCAACAGGTTGATGTCGTCTATTATAGCCGTGGGAGTTTTACTTTATTAGAAGAAGAGTATTTGACCTTAATATTGGTTTCTCCTGGTGTGACATTTGTCAAACCGGCTGATCAGCATTTGATTATTTTGAGCGAAAAAGTTCGGCTACAAGACCTCGATAAAGCACAGCTTGAACAGGCTCATCGATTAAACGAGGGAGCGTTTGCCACCCATAAAAGTGGATTACTTTATTTTGAGCCAACCGTGTTACAGAGTGTTGACGATAACATTAATGTTAGCACTGATACAGTTAACCATTATACGCAGGGCAGCGTGAGAAGGCTGACGTTATCAGAGATGTTATTAAACCAGCCAAGTGATACTAATCCTTATTTAGAAAACCATGATACAGAAAATATTCTTGGCAATGCGCATGATCCCTTGGCGATTAATCGAAATCAACAGGCGGGTACTGCTGCTTTTTTTGAACTTGGGGAAGGTAATGATACCGTCATCGGTTATCGGAATAAAAAAAATATCTTTACCGTGGGGGCAGGTTTTAAACAATATACCGGTGGTCAATTAGCGGATACTTTTTATTTAATGGGTGCTCTTACTCCGCACCGGTATAGTATCCTCAATGGTGAAGAAGCTGTGCCATTAGCTGCTGCACCGCAAGACGGACATATTTTTGATAAAAATCAGTTAACAGATAACGACACACTGGTTGCCGCAGGCTCCCCGCCTATCGGAGCCAGTGGTTATATGATCGATCTTACCTATGGTGAAGTCCGTTATATTGGCCTGAGCGGTCTCGTTGCCACTGTCGCTAATATTGAGCATGCGTTGGGGCATCATAAAAGGGGTGATATTCTGATAGGAGATGAGGGTGACAACCAGCTCAATGGCCGAGGAGGCTTCGATAATCTTCAGGGGAGGGGAGGCAATGATGTTCTGTCACTCGAGCAGGGGGCCGCGGAAGGGGGCACGGGGATCGATACTTATTGTATTTTGCAGAATTCACAAGCAGGAGACGTCACAATAACGCTGTATGATCCCTTAATGTCAAATAATGGCGTGCCAGAGGTCAATAATATTATGCTCAACCATAATATTGATCAAATAGAAACCATCTCATTATTAGCAGAAAATCATAGCAGATCACAGTATTCAGTATCCATCCGCTTACGAAACGATAATGGCACGCAAACGACGCTATTATTAAAAAACGCTTATCAGCTTGCTGCTGGTAATAATAAACAGCTTAAACAGGTTAACCAATACATTTTATCAACCCGTGACGGATTATTATTATTTCCTGAATGGCCAAAAATCCTTGAACAAGATAATAGCGGCAATTGGCTGTTTTTTTCTACCTTTAAAGCACAATACAGCATTGTACATGATCAAAGCCTGCAAGAATTTTTTGCCAATAACCCATCCGCAACGCCAAAAATTGAGCTACAACAGGATAATGGGCGCGGGCAAGGACAAATCACCATCAATGATACCGTCAAATTGTTGCCTGAATATATCCAGCTGGTCGCGGAAGATTCCCCGTTTAATGATCACATCAAGGGTGATAAATTCAATAACATGCTCCACAGTCGTCGAGGTAATGACGTCTTGACAGGTGGAGAAGGTGCTGACATTTATTATCTTCATGATGATCCGATAGAAAAAATATCTCTCGAATAATTTCGATTAATAACGAAGACACAGCAGGGAACCCTCAGCTGGATTTGCTAATACTTCCGGTCTTTATTGAACAGATCAAGCATATTAGACAAGAAAATAACGATATTATTTTAGGTCCCTTCGAATCATCTGGCGGGTACGTTGAGGTACGTATGCTGAATTTTATGCGTGATGCCAGTTACCGCCATATTTTTCTAGTTGATAAAAAAGGGGATTTCCATCAGCTGGATGTTGACAAACAAGGGCGTCCTTATCTCGGTCATAAACTGAGTGAAACACAAGCAACGGAAGGGGATGACGTTATTCTCTTATCCAATGCCGTCACACTTACGGATAACACCTTTTTTGCCCTGGCCGGTGACGATATTGTTATTGATACCAGTGAATACGATCGTAGCTTATTCGGGGGGACGGGTAATGATATTTTGATCACCAGTGGTAAAGGAATAAAAATAGTAGATGGTGAAGAAGGAGACGATCAGCTATTTGGCGATAAAGGCAATGATGAACTTTATGGTAATGCAGGAAACGATAAACTTTATGGTGGCAGAGGCAATGATGATCTCTTTGGCGGTCAAGGAGATGATAGCTATCTTTTTGATCCTGATGATGGCTGGGATCTCATCAATGATATAGGGGGGAATGATACTATTGTCTTTATTGGCGGGATCACCAAAAAAGAAATTTTTCTTCAGAAGAATGGCGACGATTTAGAAATACTCCTGGCCGAACATAGCATCACAGTAGAAGAATATTTTAAATCGCCCGCGAATAGAATCGAAAAAATCCAGACAATAGATGGTGAACTCAGGGGTGATAATATTGATACATTGGTATCCAGCCTTTCTTCATTCGATGCTAAACAACGTTTGAACCTGATGTCAGAAAATGAAAGGTTCTCTCATCTTTATGCAACCTTGTGGTCAAATGTAAGCAAGATGGTATCTTAAATAGCCGAAAAAATGTTTAATAAAGCGGGTTCACTCAAAATGCAAAAGCCTCTGTGATCAACCTAGGCTTTAATCTATTCGATCAGTTTGAGATCTGATTTTCGTTGACGCTTTTGTTCCTGATAAAAATTTTCATGTGAGCCTAAACCTAAAAAATATAACGCCAGCTTACTCCCTATCCAGCTATAGCTTAATAAAACAAGTTGACTATTGAGTTGGAATTTATGCACCCGTAAATAATTGAGGTCACCTTTTTTTGGTTCTCCGAGTTCAGGATTTATGATAACCCGTTCAATCTCATCTTCTACAAGTCTCAATAGTTTTTCGGGGAGTCTGGCTAATGCTTTGGAAAAACGGTTAGATTCATAAACATCAACCTTCTGTCCGTTTAGTCCTTCTGACATAGCGCGATACCTTATTTTTTTCGATTTCTCTCTTTGCTAGCAACGTTTCCAAGATAAAACCATACGGTAAATCTGGATTGTCTTCAACTATGCGACCAATTTTCGCCCAGTGTTCGATCTGTTTTGGTACACTTCTACTGGAAACATCGGCATAAATCTTAACGTCAGTTACGAAATCTTCATCAAGACGAATACTGATAGCCATATTCATACCCCCATGTTGTTTGCCCTGTTTATTGTTAAGAGCATAATAAGCAAAAAAATGCGAAAAGCAACAAAATATTGCATAATGCGACAAACAGGCAGCAACAGCAGGCCAGCCCACTAGTTCTAAGAGACTGCCAATATCGTCGCCGCTAAGCAGTTCAGGGGACTTAGAACAAGTGCGTTGGTTTTTTAACCTTTCCTTTCGTCCAGTACTCGTACAAAACATCGTCACATTCTTCCTGATACTGAATAACCTTATCACGGATTTCTGGTTTAACTTTATTCGGGCTGATTGTGTTGAGCCATGCAGCAAGCTTTCTCAGAGCCAGACACCACATAATTTGATCACCTCCAGCAGTAGGGATCATGATTTCCCTGACTCCTTTGGAAAACCGCGATTTAAGTTTTTCGATTTGCTCTTGCCAAGTCAACTCCATACCATCAATTATGGGGCGCATTGGGGTATATCGTTCACCTTTATAATTAACAAGATATAGATTGGAACATAGAATGGAACTGTGATAGTGAAATTATTCTTCTGGCTTGTTATAGCTGCGTGTTTTGCCTGTGGAACAAATCGAGTCACTCTCACTCTTTGACAGTGAAACTTATGCGGTTTTTACTGCAGCTGCAGCGGCGGATCCACCTTTAGAGCAAAATCATGACCAGCCAAATGACCTCTCAACACGATTGAGCGAAACTCGTAATCTTACCAGTATGCCGGCAAAAAATCCTATACCGCCCAAACCTGGGCCAACTGAACAGCTTCCCCGCAATAAAAGATATATACCCATCGGCATTAAAACCACTGGAAAATTTGCTCAACTAGATTAAAAATAAGGTCATGAAAATAAACTCACTGACAGCCTCTCAAAAACAAGATTTGGAACGCCTTAATCGTTACGAACACGATGGCCGTGTTCGAGATCGAATCAAAGCCGTGTTGTTGAAAAATGAAGGCTGGAATAACAAAGCGATTGCCCACGCATTAGGTATTCATGAAGAAACAGTGAGGCAACATGTAACAGATTGGCTTTCAGACGAAAAATTAAAGCCTGAAAATGGCGGCTCGTATAGTAAGTTGAGCGTGCATGAATCTTTATTGCTTGAAAAACACATTGAAAGCACGACTTATAGCCGTGTCATCGATATCTGTGCTTATGTGGAAACCCAATTTGGCGTCTGTTACACCGTATCTGGCATGACAAAATGGCTGAAAGCGCATTGTTTTAGCTATAAGCAGCCCAAAGCGACGCCGGTTAAAGTGGATGTTGCTCAGCAAGAAGCGTTTATCGCGTCTTATTTCACTTTGCTAGAGAGTGCTCTTAAGAATGAACCGATTGTTTTTATGGATTCAGCCCCTCCAACGATGGCTACTAAAGTGGTCTGCGGTTGGATAAGGAAAGGCAAAGATAAGCCGCTGGTCAAAACAGGGGCAAAAACACGGGTTAATGTCATGGGAGCCATTGAATTGAGCACCATGAAGGTGGTCAGTGCCCGTCCTGAGCAGGTGAATTCAGAAACCACCGTCGCTTTTTTTGAGCAGCTCAAAGCTGCTTATCCTGATGCACAAAAGATACACATTATTTTAGATAATTCTGGCTATCATTGCCGTCAGCGAGTCAAAGACGCCGCATTAGAGAAGGCTATCGTACTCCATTATTTACCCCCTTATAGCCCTAATCTTAATCCCATCGAGCGATTATGGAAGGTCATGAACGAGCGTGTCAGAAACAACCGATTTTTCTCTTCAGCCAAAGAGTTTCGTGGGGCTATAGCCGAATTTTTTGATAGTACATTGGCAAAAATTGCTCCCTTTCTCAGGGGCAGAATTAACGATAATTTCCAAACCATCTAATCCAGACCTTCAAGTTGAATGAGTAGATACAGAGAAAAATGCCTTGGTTGCCGCAGATATGTTAAACGATCAGGTGCTGCCATTATAGCAGGCGCCGTATCAGTTGATTATGAAAATCAGAAATAACATATTGATATTAATTAATATTTATTAACAAAAGTGATCACGTTACATGGCGCCTGCTATAGTTTCCGAAGAGGTCTAATGTGCGCCACACCCATTACGAACGCTTCGGATGGCTTAGGTTTCTTGCTAATCAGGTCTGCTTTTATACCTTCAATTTGTTCACTAAAGTTTTTCCCCGTTTCAGGGTCCAAATTTCTTAAGCCAGAATACCCGTTACCCAGACAGGCTGAACGATGATTCAGCCACAGGGGATGTTTCGTTAAAGTTGTTGAATCCTTAACCAGCGAATACCGCATACGTAAGTAGTGCGGTTTTTTTACGTCCATACTGAAGGAATATAGGATGGAACCCAAAAATAAAGTGTTAGTATGACGGAGAGTCCCATCAAAAGTGGTTGAAACGATATGTTATAGACAATCTTTTGTCTGGTAATTCTCCACCAAATTTTATAGCGAGTGCTGAGGTTTTTAATGGAAAAGAAATTAGTGGTTATTACTGGTGCGAGTTCTGGATTCGGTGCTGAAATTGCTAAACAATTAAGCGAGTTAGGATACCCTCTTTTGCTTCTTGCTCGTCGAATTGAACGTCTTGAAGCGCTGAAATTGCCAAAAACGCTTTGTCGCCAAGTAAACATAACGGATCGTCATAGTTTTGAACAAGCTATTAAGGAGGCAGAGTCTCAATTTGGCAACGTGGATTGTCTGGTTAACAACGCGGGTGTCATGTTGCTCGGAAATATAGAGCAACAAGACGCCGAAGAATGGGAAAATATGTTTGCAACCAATGTATTGGGATTATTACATGGGATGCAACTCGTTCTGAAAAAAATGAAAAAGAACCAATCAGGGACAATAATCAACATCAGCTCTCTTGCCGGAAGGAAAACATTTGAGCATCATGCTGCCTATTCTGGTACTAAATTTGCGGTACATGGTATCACTGAAACCGTACGCTGGGAGCTGGCGCCTTACAATGTAAGAGTGATAACTGTTTCACCAGGGGCGGCGGAAACAGAGTTGCTAGAACATACATCTAGACAGGATATTAAACAGGGTTACACTGAGTGGAAATCGAGTATTAACGGTGTTATTTCAGCCCAAGATGTAGCAAAAGCTGTGGTTTTTTGTTACCAATTACCCCAAAATGTCTGTATTCGTGAAATTGCTATTGCTCCCACTAAGCAACAAAATTAACAGCTCATGATGAAAAAATTTATTTTACCGTAGGATCTATATAAAAAAGGTGATCAGGCGAGGCTAGGTGTCATCTTCCACCGGAACAACGGCCAGCGGTGTGGTGCGTTCAACCTACGGCACACGCCAGCTTGTGTAAGAGTACTGTCATTTTGCTCTGGCTATTAAAAGATTCGCCAGGGTGCGGGCTCCTAAACCGGTGGCACCTGCCGCCCATTGTTCTACCGCTGTTTTTCGATAAGTTGCTGAACAGTCGATGTGTAACCAGCCTTGCTGATAATTTTTTACAAAATGTGATAAAAACGCCGCGGCGGTGCTGGCACCACCGGTAGCACTAGGGATAGCGACATTATTTAATTGAGCAAACTGGGAAGGTAATTGCTGACGATGAAATTCTGCCAGTGGTAAACGCCAAAAAGGTTCGTTTTCACTATTAGCACTGATGAGCATCTGTTGTACCAATTGATCATCGAAGCTGAACAATGCATGATAATCGTTACCCAGTGCCACTTTTGCAGCACCAGTCAAGGTTGCGGCATCAATGATCAAGGGTGCATTCTGTTGAGCCGCATCAATCAAACCATCGGCTAACACTAAACGCCCTTCAGCGTCGGTATTCATGACTTCGACCGTCTTGCCATTACGATAATGAATAATATCACCTAGTCTGAAAGCATTGCCGCTAACCATATTATCCGCGCAACACAGATAAAGTTTAACACGTTGTCGCAGGCCCCTCGCTGCTGCTAATGCCAACCCAGCGGTAACGGTTGCGGCTCCACCCATATCGGATTTCATTGAATCCATAGCAGAACTGGGTTTCAAACTGTAGCCACCTGAATCGAAGGTGATCCCTTTACCTACCAAACATGCAAATACTGGCACGCTTGCATCACGGCTCGGATTATAATCCAGTATTAACAACAGTGGCGGACGATCCGAGCCACGACCTACGGTATAAATACCGTGATACTTTTGTTTATGCAGATTTTCTCCCTTAATGATTTGATAGTTGAAAGCACCTTCTGGCGTCACATTCTTCATCAAAGAGATAGCTTCTGCCGCTAGTTGCTCAGGGGAGAGATCTTCTGCTGGCATGTTGATGGTGTCACGAAGCCAGTCAATAGTCTTTAGACGCCATTTCAATTCCTGGCATTCATCTACTGAGAGCGCTGCCCATTCTATTCTGTGCTGTTTTTTGGCATCACGAAACCCTTGCCAGAAGACCCAGCTTTCTTCTAACTGCCAACCGGCACCTGCCAATTTTACTTTTTTGATACCTTGAACCGCGATCTTACGAGCAGCACACTGGATAGCGTTCAATTTAGTGCCGTTCACTGTAGCGTTTAAATGAACAGTGATACCCTGGTCGTTGCTGCTGACAAGCACCACTTTGCCCCAACGGGCATCAGCAGCTTTGTTTGATAACGATACCTGCATAATTTCTTCAGTCATAATATTCCAACAGAATTGATTGTAGTCTAGAGCATCTTATAGCTGCCTAACTTTATTGGAGAGAGCTTACTCAGACTCTCAATGCATTCGCACACTGATTTAATGGCGTAGTCGATCTCTTCCTCGGTGGTAAAACGTCCGAGAGAAAAGCGGAGCGTACTGTGAGCCAATTCATCGCTGACACCCAATGCGCGTAGCACATGTGAAGGTTCCACACGGGCGGAGGTACAGGCTGAACCGGAAGAAACCGCTAAATTTCTCAGATTGAGTATCAGTAATTCCGCGGGAATACGGTCAAAACTGACATTCAAGATATGAGGTGCTAGCTGTGTTATCTCGCCGTTACAATGAACGCCTTTTATTTCTTTGATTCCATGCCATAGACGGTTACGTAGATTTGTCAGATGCTGAGATTCACGCTTCATTTCTTCTTTGGCGATACGACACGCCTCTCCCATGCCGACAATTTGATGCACTGGCAACGTCCCTGAACGCATACCACGTTCATGACCTCCTCCCTGTTGTTGAGCCTCGATACGTACTTTTGGATTACGTCGCACAAACAGCGCGCCAATCCCCATAGGTCCATAAATCTTATGTGCCGAAAAAGACATCAAATCTACTTTTAAATTTGTGAGATCAATCGGTAATTTACCTACACTTTGTGTCGCATCGACATGGAAAAGAATACCCTGACCACGGCAGATGTCTCCAATAGCTGCAATATCCTGTATTACACCGGTTTCATTGTTTACATGCATAATAGAAACGAGAATAGTCTCTTGCCGTAGAGTCTTTGTCAGCTGTTCTACATCGATAATCCCGTTAGGTTGTGGAGACAGGTAACTGACCTCGAAGCCTTGGAGCTCCAATTGGTGGCACGTATCTAACACCGCGGGATGCTCAGTTCGGCAGGTAATGATGTGTTTACCTTTTGTTTGGTAAAAATTGGCCACACCTTTAATTGCCAGATTATCTGATTCAGTGGCACCGGAGGTAAAAACTATCTCACGTGGATCTGCGCCAATTAATGTGGCAATATCGTTACGTGCGACATCAACGGCTTCCTCCGCTTGCCAACCAAAACGGTGAGATCGGGAAGCAGGATTACCAAAAATACCGTCCAATGTTAGACACTGCATCATTTTTTCAGCCACTCGAGGATCAACCGGTGTTGTAGCTGCATAATCCAGATAAATAGGTAAATTCATTACAATACACCTGACTCCATACATGAAAACCGTTGTGATACGATAGATCCCACGGAAACTGTGGACACCTGACTCCTAAATTTTAGAACGGCAGCTTAATGTTAAGTTTTTCTTGTGATCGACGCTTATTGATACCAAGAATATCATTATCTTGCCGATCTGCGACGGCTAAAACATCTTTATTATCAACTAATTCTGCCAAAGTAATATTGTTCAAAAAACTACTGATTCGTTTACTCAGATCACACCACAAAGTATGGGTTAAACAGCGTTCACCCGCCTGGCAGGGCTCTTTGCCTTGACAACGGGTAGCATCGATAGACTCATCAACGGCGTTAATGATTGCGCCGACTGCTATCTGTGCGGCTTCTTGACCCAATTTATAACCACCCCCTGTGCCACGTACACTGGTGACTAAATCATGTTTACGTAATTTTGCAAAAAGTTGTTCCAGATAGGACAACGAAATCCCCTGGCGTTCAGAGATATCTGCCAGCCGTACTGATCCATCTTGGGAGTGTAATGCAACATCAAGCATAGCTGTTACGGCATAACGACCTTTGGATGTAAGTCTCATAGTTTTAGGGCACCTGTTTTAAAATGGACTTCTTGCCCGCGGCTATTGCACATTATGAGCCTTGATTTCACTAACGAGCAGTGGTCTTGCAAGAAGTCATAATAAATTATGAAAACAAGCGCGAAGTCTGTCATTCCTGAGTGTTTTAATCAACTATTTAACCATTGATCTCAATGGTTGTCCCATCGAATGTCACTTGACGAGTCTTATATAAGGTAATTTTTATCTCTTTTTTTACCAGAGCATGACAGAGCAAATGAAAGTAGAGTCAATGAAGAATTTACAGAGTGCTTTGAAGAACGAGAAGACTTGAAAATAGAGGGAGGAAAACTCTACCCTTAGTGAAATTTTATTTGTAGTGCTGTCCGCTTCAGATAGCCGACAGAACTTGCACTCATATAAACACGAGTTTCGCACTGTACTAAATGATGGTAAAAGGAGAGTAGGAAAAAAGATAAGAATGGTAATGAGATGTCAGACTATCCCTGTACGAAAGACCTTTATACCCGTGATCAATGAAGATGCTTGATTTTGAAGTCGATAAGGATCATGCTCATAGCCATGAAAATAGAGCTGACTGCTGACCAGAAAATTACCCTCGAAGCCCAACATCGTCAAAGCCATGACCGCCGTGTCTGTGACAGGATCCGGTGTGTTTTGTTGTCCGCAGACGGCTGGACTCCCCCTATGATTGCTCACTCACAGCTCATTAATGAAACCACGGTGCGGCGCCACCTTACAGACTATCATAAACTCAACAAGCTCAAGCCTGAAAATGGCGGCTCCGATGGCTATCTCAATGCGGAACAGACCACGTCGCTGGTTGAACATCTCACCCAGCCGCTCTACCACCACAATCACCAAATTGTGGCGTATATCGCTGGACGCTGGAACATCACCTTTACCGTATCAGGTCTGTATAAAGGGTTGAAGCAGCAGGGCTTTAGCTATAAAAAGCCGAAAGGTGTTCCGCATAAATTTGCCGTTGAGAAACAGCAGCAATTTATAAAGACCTACAGCGAATTGAAAGACGCCGCGGGTAATGACCCCATACTGTTTATTGATGCCGTTCATCCGACACAAACCACCAAAATAAGCTACGGCTGGATACGAAAAGGCCAGGATAAAACGATAGAGACCACCGGGAGCAGAACGCGGTTGAATATCATGGGAGCCTTGAACATCCAGAATGTGGCTAACCCCATAATCCGTGATGATGAGACGATTAACAGCGAAAATGTGGTTCACTTCCTGTCTGCCATTCGCGCGCATTATCCCATCACGACAACGGCACATGTGATCCTCGAGGGTGCAGGCTATCACCGTTCACAGCTTGTGCAAGACGCCGCGCTTACGTTGAATATCCAGCTTCATTACCTTCCGCCGTATAGCCCGAATCTAAACCCGATAGAGCGATTGTGGAAGGTGATGAATGAGCAAACACGAAACAATAGATATTACCCATCTAAACAGAGTTTTAAGAACGATATCTTAAACTTCTTTGAAGTGAAGCTACCACAAATGGCAAGTTCTCTGGTATCTCGCTTAAACGATAATTTCCAGGCGCTAAATCCTGCATCTTGATTTCACTTGGGTATAAATATCGACATCTTGTGGAAAATGCTTTTTTGCATCTCAAGCGCTGGCGGGGGATTGCTACACGTTATGCAAAAAATACCGCTTCTTTTCTCGCTGCTGTACAAATACGATGCCTTGATCTACGGCTCAAAATTTTATGACGACACTATATATAGTACGTCTTACTCTTGCCAAACTACTATGAGATTATTTTAAGACGGCTTCTTAAAGACTTGGTTGCATTTGTGATACTCTACCGAATTCCTATTCTAATTTTAACCTGAGTTCGGGATAAGAAATTGACGTTTATTTTCTCTAATTTTTTGTTCAAGAAGAGATAAGTGCCTCGTACTTCAAAATAATGATGTTTGCGGACATTATTCATCACGAAATAGCGAGACACTCATGAACGATATTACCGAACTTTATTGCTTAATGGATGATTTTTGCAAAAAATTTGAGCCACTACTCAATGCAAAGCTCCTGATGGGTCCAAGCGGCGTATCCGTGCCAGTTCTCTTTCTTTGGCAGAGCTGTACTTTTCCAGATAGGTGATAGGTACAATACCTGCTGTTTTTTTTTCCTTTTAATCGGTAGCTGTTACCGCTGATTTGGACGATATGTGCATGGTGCAATAACCTATCCAGTAAAGCAGCAGTTAAGGTTTGGTCGTCTGCAAAAGCCGTTGACCACTGTGAAAAAGGCAAGTTACTTGTCACCATCACGCTACCTTGTTCATAGCGTTTGGCTATAACGTTGAAAAACAGATTAGCTTCTGCTCGTCCAAACGGTAGATAACCAATTTCATCAATCACTAGCAGCTTTGGTGACAAAATACTTCGTTTCAGGTAGGCATCTAACCGTTCTTGTTTCTTTGCTATGCCAAGTTGTAGCATTAAATCTGCGGCGGTGATAAAGCGAACTTTCGTCCCCTGGGTAATGGCTTTGTAAGCCAGACTGATGGCCAGATGACTTTTACCGATACCACTTGGCCCCAGAAGCACAATATTTTTTGCCTGTTCGATAAAAACCAAGCCGGTGAGCTCCTGAAGCTGTTTACGCGGGGCGCCAGTGGCGAAGCGGAAATCATAGTCATCAAAATGCTTAATCACGGGAAGCTCGGCCGTTTGAAGTAGCATGTCCCATGTACGCTGCCTTCTTGCGTTAACTTCAACCTGCAAAATGTCATTGAGGAATGTGGCGAATGACATTTCCTGACCGGCGGCCCGGTCAGCTATAGCAGACCACTCACGGGCAATAGCAGGCAATTTTAGCGTGTCACAGGCCTCACCAATACGCTCCATCTGTAAGTTCATGATGTGACTCCTAGCAACGGGTCGTCCACCGATAAGGGGTGCTGTAAACTTTCTGTAGGTATGACCTGGTGCCGTGTTAATACGGGTAACAAGCTGTCTGTCGGAGGCTTAACGGGCAGTGGTTGTAAACTTTGGCGTTCTTGCGCAAGTAGCAGCTGGGTTTTTTCACCTGTTGTCCCGTGGATGCGCTGATGAGCGATATCATGCAGCCACTGCCCTATCTGACCATTCGCTATATCCACATCTCATTCCAGACCTAATTGCTTCAGTGAAGCCGCTAGGGGGGGATAAAGCTGTGTTTCAAATAGCCGTTAAAACGTTCCACTTTGCCCTTTGTCTTGGGGTGGTAAGGTCGACAGGCGCGGAGGCTAAAACCGTAGTCTCTTGCCAGGGTGAGAAGATGAACATTCCAACGGTGCTGACCTTCACCATAGGCATCGCGTTCAATCATAAGGCATTTGGCGTTATCGAACAGGAGCTGCTGGGGTACACCCCCAAAATAATCCAGTGCAGCTTCAATACCATGTAACCCATCTTCTTGTCGCTCATGTTGGCTAAACAGAACATAAGTTGCCCTGCTATATCCCAGTGTCGCGACAAACGCTTTGAGCTTCTTTTTTCCCCTTCGAATGGTCGTAAAGTCTACCTGCAACTGTTTGCCAGCAGGCGTTTCAAAGCGTTGTGCTGGCTCATCCGTTTTGGTTTTAAACTGCCGAAGATAATTCCTCAGGATACCGTCTTTTTCCTCATAGCCTCGCGCTTGAAGTTCACGAAATAACACAGTGGCAGGGATCCAGTCAGGTTTTGCTGCTTTAATCCGTTCGAGTAAATAAAATTTAAAGGGATCCAGTTTTGATAACGGTGCAGTACGCTGGCTGTAACGGGGTGTTCTGGCGATATTCCGTAAATAACGGCGTACCGTATTACGTGATATGGCTGAACGATATAATAATGATTATGCACTATATTGAGAGAATAAGGCGTCAAGGCTGCAATTTAAGTCCCTTCTTTTGCTTTTGGCTTGTGCCCATTTATGTTCAATGGGATTGAGAGCAGGTGAGTAGGGAGTGAGATATTCAATCCGATGCCCGGCTTTACTGATAGCCTGCTGAATGTCGAGACGTTTGTGGAAACTGGCGTTATCCATCACGATGACACAATGAGGAGGAAGAGTAGGCAAAAGGCGCTGGGTAACCCAGGAGTAAAAAACATCACTGTTAATGGAACAAAAAAATAATCCGACCGCCATCAGGACGGTTCCCAGTAACGCACCAATGACATTTGTTCGGCCCTTAGGCTGCCCATCCTGGGTACCCCAACAGCGTTGACCTCGTGCAGCATAACCGTGGGTTCGTGGCCTATCGTGTGCGAAACCGCTTTCATCCAGATAAACGACCGGTTTTCCCTGCTTTTTATAGCAGGCTATCGTGTCCTGGAAGGCGCGCCGTGTCTCTTCGTCTGCCTTGGGATGACGCAGGGTTTTTTTTATAGGTGACGCCCAGGTTTTTCAGTGCCTGCCAAATGGCTTTCTGGCACACCTGAAAGCGCGCCGCCCGTTCCCGTTGGTAAGCATCGGGATAAAGTGCAACATCTTCAGCTAACGCCACTTTATCAAGCTTACGCCGACGGGGGGAAGAAGGTTTAACCTCGATACGACTGAGCCAGCGGGTAACGGAAGCTGAACCAATGTGGAAGCGTTTAGCGGTCTCTCTGATACTCAAGTTTTCTTGCTCTCGAATACCCAGAACTTTACGGCGAAAATCGACAGAGTGGCTCATCGCTAACTCCCTGCTAAATAATTTAGCTATACATTGTAATCAAAATTAATACGTTACGCTATAGGTGAAGCTGTTTAGCGATGGCTCGAATAATTTTTAGTACCCCCCATTAGTTGTTTAAATCAGCGATGCCTGTCGCTCGGGGTAGCCATTCATCCGCACTGTCTACATTCAAATTCAGGTTGCTACGGATCCCCTGCCTGCTTTTCTTACGTAGATACTGTAAGCCAAATTCCGCTAAGGAGCCCGGCATATCACTGCCAAAACGTGTTATTGATATCGGTTTAGCCAGATTGTTACCTCTCATGTACGCAAGATAAGCGTGATACAGATATTGACGCGGGTTACACGGGATAATCTCCGCATTGCCTACCAACATCCCATCCGCCTCAGCCGAGGTTAACAGATAGCCACAAAAATCTACCAGCGAATCATTACTCCGTTTGACATTAAGCGCTTCGGCTGATTTTTGCTGCTCCAGCAATAAGCAATAAGCAATAAGCAATAAGCAATAAGCAATAAGCAATAAGCAATAAGCATTTAGCTTTGGCAGGCTCAACAAAACGGGTCAGCAGGTGGCGGATAATCACCGGTAATTCTCGGGCGATTTTATCGCGCAATAAGGTATAGCATAACGTATTAATTTTGATTACAATGTATAGCTAAATTATTTAGCAGGGAGTTAGCGATGAGCCACTCTGTCGATTTTCGCCGTAAAGTTCTGGGTATTCGAGAGCAAGAAAACTTGAGTATCAGAGAGACCGCTAAACGCTTCCACATTGGTTCAGCTTCCGTTACCCGCTGGCTCAGTCGTATCGAGGTTAAACCTTCTTCCCCCCGTCGGCGTAAGCTTGATAAAGTGGCGTTAGCTGAAGATGTTGCACTTTATCCCGATGCTTACCAACGGGAACGGGCGGCGCGCTTTCAGGTGTGCCAGAAAGCCATTTGGCAGGCACTGAAAAACCTGGGCGTCACCTATAAAAAAAACCCTGCGTCATCCCAAGGCAGACGAAGAGACACGGCGCGCCTTCCAGGACACGATAGCCTGCTATAAAAAGCAGGGAAAACCGGTCGTTTATCTGGATGAAAGCGGTTTCGCACACGATAGGCCACGAACCCACGGTTATGCTGCACGAGGTCA
The DNA here is from genome assembly GCF_964030845.1 of Candidatus Fukatsuia endosymbiont of Tuberolachnus salignus. Taxonomy (NCBI): domain Bacteria; kingdom Pseudomonadati; phylum Pseudomonadota; class Gammaproteobacteria; order Enterobacterales; family Yersiniaceae; genus Candidatus Fukatsuia; species Candidatus Fukatsuia endosymbiont of Tuberolachnus salignus. The sequence continues at coordinate 1,979,927 of NZ_OZ034983.1, read as the reverse complement.
ACGCTGTTGGGGTACCCAGGATGGGCAGGCCAAGGGCCGAACAAATGTCATTGGCGCGTTACTGGGAACCGTCCTGATGGCGGTCGGATTATTTTTTTGTTCCATTAACAGTGATGTTTTTTACGCCTGGGTTACCCAGCGCCTTTTGCCTACTCTTCCTCCTCATTGTGTCATCGTGATGGATAACGCCAGTTTCCACAAACGTCTCGACATTCAGCAGGCTATCAGTAAAGCCGGGCATCGGATTGAATATCTCCCTCCCTACCCACCTGATCTCAATCCCATTGAACATAAATGGGCACAAGCCAAAAGCAAAAGAAGGGACTTAAATTGCAGCCTTGACGCCTTATTCTCTCAATATAGCAGGCGCCATGTAACGTGATCACTTTTGTTAATAAATATTATTTAATATCAATATTTTATTGCTGATTTTCATAATCAACTTATACGGCCCCTGCTATATAGTGCATAATCATTATTATGTCGTTCAGACATAACTCATTTGGATTATTTTTTATATTGTAATTAAAGTTAAAGTTCATAAATATGTAAGCGATAACTCGCATGTACCGCACAGTAACTGCGCGCCGAGTGCCTCGACTTCACATAACGAATTACGGTTCTGCAAGAAGTCTATTTATTGACCACCTGGATACTCGAGGAGTATTGCTGTCCCGTAACAGGCTCTTAGTTTTATATAAGAAAATTGATGGTATTCCCTTCAGTAAGATTTGTTACAATCCTGTTTTATTCTTTTATCAATGGATGAGGTTAAGAGTGATTCAACAAGATATTAGTACGCAGGAGCAACAAGACGCTCCGAGATTGCGTCGCCAACTTAAATCACGGCACTTGGCGATGATCGCTATCGGTGGCTCTATCGGCACAGGTTTATTTATTGCCTCGGGTGTGACAGTCTCACAGGCAGGGCCAGGTGGAGCCTTGCTTTCCTACGCGCTGATTGGTTTGATGGTTTATTTTCTGATGACCAGTCTCGGTGAACTTGCGGCATTTATGCCCGTTTCCGGTTCATTTTCTACCTATGGCTCAAAATATGTTGAAGAAGGTTTTGGTTTCGCACTAGGCTGGAATTATTGGTATAACTGGGCAGTGACTATCGCCGTTGATTTGGTTGCGGCTCAATTGGTGATGCATTATTGGTTCCCAGAAACACCTGGTTGGATATGGAGCGCTTTATTCCTTGGCCTGATATTTTTGCTCAATTACATTTCGGTTAAAGGATTTGGTGAAGCAGAGTACTGGTTATCGCTAATCAAAGTCGCTACAGTCGTACTGTTTATTGTTGTTGGTGTTTTGATGATCAGCGGGATTATCCGTGGTGGTGAAAATGCAGGTTGGCATAATTGGACGATAGGTGATGCCCCCTTCGCCGGTGGCTTTTCTGCGATGATAGGAGTGGCGATGATCGTCGGTTTTTCTTTTCAGGGAACTGAATTGATAGGTGTTGCTGCTGGCGAATCAAAAGATCCGGGCAAAAGTATCCCACAGGCAGTGCGCAAAGTTTTTTGGCGTATTCTGTTGTTCTATATTTTTGCGATTTTGATTATCAGCCTGGTTATTCCCTATACTGACCCAAATCTGCTACGCAATGATGTAGAGGATATCAGTCTTAGTCCGTTCACCCTGGTATTTCAGAACGCGGGATTATTGTCTGCAGCCGCAGTGATGAATGCAGTGATCTTAACAGCAGTGATATCAGCAGGTAATTCAGGGATGTATGCCTCTACCCGTATGCTATTTACCTTGGCAAGGGAAGGTAAAGCTCCGCAGATTTTTGCCCGTTTATCGACAGGTGGGGTGCCTCGTAATGCATTGTATGCTACCACTGCAGTAGCCGGTTTGTGCTTTTTGAGTTCAATGTTTGGCAATAAGACTGTCTATTTATGGCTATTAAATACCTCTGGAATGACCGGTTTTATTGCCTGGTTGGGGATTGCCATCAGTCATTACCGTTTCCGCAAAGGGTATATAGCACAAGGGCTTGATCCAAACGATTTACCCTACCGCTCTGCCTTCTTCCCGTTGGGGCCGATTTTTGCCTTTGTGTTATGTCTTACTATTACCTTGGGACAAAATTATCAAGCTTTTCTGGCAAATCAAATCGATTGGTATGCCGTGACAGCAACTTATATCGGTATTCCACTGTTCTTGGTGATTTGGTTTAGCTATAAGTTGACCCGTGGCACCCGTGTAGTCAAGTACGACGCCATGGAGTTCCCGAAATGGAAAAATGAAGACTAAGCAGCCAATGATCCCATCGTAAATACCTCCCACATAGTCGGTTTCGCAATAGACTTCTTGCAAAACCGTCGTTCGTTATGTGAAGTCAAGGCGCACTGCAACCGCAGTGTGCATACGAGTATATGAGGGTTACGAGCACTACGTAATACCGAATGCACTCCACACAGTAGGTTGTTATACAAGGGGTTTAGATCCAATAACCTATTCGAAATTTTTATGCGTAATGTGAATTACATAATGCTAACACATGTGCATAAATGTAAATTTAACTTTACAGTAATTGTAAATTTTATTTGACATCATTAAGATGCTCTTTTACCCTACCGTATTTAATAAGCTGAATATGCCTATTTGACATGAAGATACTGGTTTTTGTGTTTAGAAGAATATTATCAATTTTTAATAAAAATCATAATGCTACGCATTATTAGATAATCCAATTTTTCCAGTGTTTTGAAGGGTGATAAGTATATATCCTTGGCCAATAGCAAAAACGTAGGGGAAAACATGAGAAATCGGACTTTGGGTAGTATCTTGATTGTTGCAGGAACCACTATTGGAGCAGGAATGCTAGCAATGCCGCTAGCCGCTGCAGGTATAGGTTTCGGCATGACATTTACACTGTTGATCGCACTGTGGCTATTGATGTGCTACACCGCTTTACTATTGGTCGAAGTTTATCAGCATGAAGTGGCTGATACTGGGCTAGGCACTTTGGCTAAACGGCATCTCGGCAATCATTGGCAATGGTTAACCAGTTTTAGCATGTTGTTTTTGATGTACGCACTCACTGCCGCTTATATTAGTGGTGCAGGCGAATTACTGGCGACCACAATGAGCCAATGGGCGGGGCACTTATTACCCCATTATTTTGGCGCTTTGCTATTTACTCTCATCGCCGGGAGCGTGGTGTGTATCGGTACTCACTCCGTAGATTTCTTTAATCGCATTTTATTTAGTGCGAAAATTATTTTTCTGATTGTGCTACTCACACTGATCATGCCCTATGTTGAGAAAAGTAATCTGATGACTTTGCCACTAGAACAAGGTTTAGTGTTTTCTGCAATACCGGTTATTTTTACTTCATTTGGTTTTCACGGTAGTGTACCTAGCATTGTCAATTATATGGAGGGAAATGTTCGCAAATTACGTTGGGTTTTTATTATTGGCAGCGCCATCCCACTGATCGCTTACCTTTTTTGGCAGTTCGTGACCTTAGGTTCTATTCCCTCGCACACTTTTATTGGCATCCTCGCGGAGCACACGGGATTGAACGGCCTGTTACAGGCAGTGCACACTATTGTAATTTCACCACATATTGAATTAACAGTGCACCTATTTGTCAATCTCGCGTTAATCACTTCATTCCTCGGCGTATCATTAGGGTTGTTTGACTATCTAGCCGATTTATTTAAGCGTAGTAATAACTTAAACGGTCGTCTGCAAACTGGATTAATCACTTTTCTGCCACCATTAATGTTTGCGCTATTCTATCCACGTGGTTTCATCACGGCTCTGGGTTTTGCTGCAATGGCACTGGCAATACTGGCACTATTGCTGCCGTCGTTGCTAGTTTGGAAAGTACGAAAAACTCATCACGATCATTATCAAGTATGGGGTGGAAAACCAGCACTGATACTGGTATTTGCCTGCGGTGTCTCGGTGATTGCTATTCAGCTGGGGATCGTCATGGGTATATTGCCAGTATGATTGCACCCTATTCCTTAGTGAAGGCCGCATCGTACACGGATTCTTGTCGGTAAGGCTAAGCCAAAAAACGACAAACCGGGCAAAAACCCGGTTTATACATTAATATTACCCAATACCATATTACGCAATCAGGCATCTGAAGGGATCTCTCAGAATGATAGTGTCTACACGATCAGGACCAGTGGAAACAATATCTACCAATGCACCCGTCAAATCTTCCACACGTTTAATATAATCGCGGGCTGCTTGCGGCAACTTACAATACTCCTTCACACCAACAGTAGTTTCTTGCCAGCCTGGCAGTATTTCATAAATGGGTTCGATGCCTTCCCAGTCCTTTGCTGCCAACGGAGTCGTCTCAACAACCGTCTTAACAGTTGTCTCAACAGTCGTCTTAATCGTTGTCTCACCAATCGTTTCAATAGTCGTACTAACTTCAGGTTTACCCTGTACACTATAACCGACACAAATCTTAACTTCTTTCAAACCATCCAATACATCCAGTTTGGTCAGGCAAAAACCAGAAATAGAATTAATCTGAATGGCACGACGCAGTGCCACGACATCCAACCAACCAGTGCGGCGCTTACGACCAGTGGTGGCACCGTATTCATGACCTTGACTGCATAAAAACTCACCATTCTCGTCATGTAACTCAGTAGGAAAAGGCCCGGCGCCGACACGAGTCGCATAGGCTTTTACAATACCCAAAACATAATCGACATAACGCGGCCCCATGCCAGAACCCGTAGCAACGCCACCAGCAGTAGTGTTAGATGAAGTCACGTAGGGATAAGTACCATGATCGATATCCAGCAGGGCACCCTGTGCACCTTCGAACATGATCCGAGCACCTTTTTTACGTGCATTATCCAATAACTGTGTAACATCAACTACCATCGAAGTTAAAACGTCGGCAACAGCCAGTACCCCATCCAGTACTTTTTGATAATCAACAGCTTCAACTTCGTAGTAATGCACCAATTGGAAGTTGTGATATGCCACAATTTCTTTTAGCTTGGTAGCAAAGATCTCTTTATCGAATAAATCACCAACACGCAAAGCACGACGAGCAACTTTGTCTTCATAGGCAGGACCAATACCACGGCCTGTCGTTCCAATAGCATTTTCACCACGTGCTTCTTCGCGTGCATTATCCAAGGCGACATGATAAGGCAGGACTAATGGACAGGCTTCCGAGATTAGTAACCGTTTAGTTACCGGAACGCCACGTTCTCTAAGCTGCTCCATTTCTTTCATTAAAGCATCTGGTGCCAAAACGACACCATTACCAATAATACAGGTCACATCTTCACGCAAAATCCCAGAAGGAATTAAATGAAGAACCGTTTTTTCACCGTTAATAACTAAAGTATGGCCGGCGTTGTGCCCTCCCTGATAGCGTACAACATAGTTAGCCTGTTCAGTCAGCAAGTCGACAATTTTGCCTTTACCTTCGTCACCCCATTGAGTGCCCAGTACGACGACGTTTTTACCCATTTCAGAAAATCACCAGGTTGCTTAAAAAAGAATTCTAACATTCCACTGGTATGCTTTCAGTATTTTTTGATAAAAGGCTATCCCAACATTCACGAGATGGAATAACTTTCATAATAGGAAATGGGATCGAACGAAGACAACTTATCCAGGACAATGTAAATACCCTTCCAGAGCATTTTGCCAGTTTACTTGCGGATCAACATCCTTCCCTGCAACATCATTAGCTACAGAGGTGTTTTTATTAATATAGTCAGGAGAATAATCAGGCATACCAATATGCTGGATCTGCGTACAAATTTTTGCCAGTCTAGCCTTATCACCGAGTGTCCGTTGGAGTTCTTCTCCAAACATTTTACGTTTATTCTCATCGCCAACAGATTTCATGGCATTCGCTAACAAAGAAGCATGGACATTACCCGTTCTACTATCGGCAGCTCTGTTCACATCAAAATAAGAGTAAGTTCCCGCTAGCGAGAATAGAATAACGGCATTGTTGTATTGGCTATTATCGATACATTCGACCATTTTTGGGTATAAATTGACCGGAGTTAATCTATTAGTTACTTTCAAGTCGGCGCCACATCCGCGTACTGTCAGGGTAGATAAATTATCAGAGGTTCCGAATACATTAAATATATTGCTACTACACCCCGTCAATAAAGCGATAATCATAAAAATGAATAAATATTTTGATTTCATCATCTCTCCACACAGGTTAAAAGATCCAATATTATTGTAATACACAATAGACCTAAGCTACAGATAACGCCATGATAACTGCATGTTCGCGTCCATGCGCGCAGGGATAATAGTTGTGCCGTAGAGAAACCTGATTAAAACCCAAATTTTCATACAGAGCAATGGCTCCAACATTTGACTCACGCACCTCTAGCCACACAGTAATAACACTATGCACCATTAGCTGTTCAAGCAAATACTCAAGCAACAAACGACCATAGCCGCGACGCTGATGCTGTGGATCAATGGCAATATTAAATAATGTCGCTTCGTCCCGTACTTTTTGTGTAATGACAAAACCCACTATTCGATGATCGATACTTAATTTATAGTTAAGATATAACTTACCTTGATTGCTGGTAAAAATTTTTTCCGTCCACGGGAAAGCATGACTGGTTTGCTCAATCTGGTAGGCATGCGCCAGATCTGCTGGCGTCAGGATAGAAATCTGCTTCATATTGACAAATCTGCTGCCAAAGTGCACGTTTGGCGTGCACATCTTGATAAAGTTCGACCAAAGCCGGGCTATATAATTGCACACCCTCAACCGCTAAAGGTTCATCAATGCCTAAACGCCAACTATTGCACTGAGTTTCCTTTGGCAACATCATGGCCTGATACGGCGTCAAACTGTAAGTCTGCCAAGGAGTGAGATGCAAACTCAGTAAAACATCACAGAGCACCGGATCAGCACAATTAGGCAACGACTGTGCCACAATCAGTAAGCGAATATTTTTTGGCAAATTAATGGTAACATCACCCCGCAAGACGGTTGGGCGATACAGTGTCCACTGCGTTATCCCAAGCTGTTGTAACAGCCAGTCTCGTCTTGATGCCATTCTTTTTCCTGTCAACAACAAGCCTTCATTCATTGCTATGCTAACAAACCCATCGGATATACGCCAACAAACCTTTATAATAATCAAGCCACGTGACACGGCATTCATAACGATTTCGAACAGGTTCTAAGGAAAAATTCTGATGTCAACACTAACCCCCGCCAGTGAAATGATACTGCGCCATCGTGATGAATTTGCTCAACGCTCTATTTTATTTGCCGGTGATTTACAAGACAACCTACCAGCACAATTCAAAGCAGCAAAAGTGCAGGTTCACACTAGTCAGTATCATCATTGGCAAGCACTAAAAAATACTTTAGAAGAAAAAGTTCAATTTGGCCTACTAGCAAGTAGAAATATGATTGCAGAGTGCAATACGTTACTTTATTACTGGCCAAAAAGTAAACAAGAAGCCGAATTTCAACTGTCCAACCTACTTTCTTTGCTAGCAATCGGTAGCGATATTTTTATTATCGGAGAAAACCGTAGCGGTGTGCGCAGCGTAGAAAAAATGCTGACCCCTATGACAACACTGAGAAAAACTGACCGTGCACGCCGTTGTGGACTTTATTATGGTCGCTTGGATAGACAGGTCGAATTTGATCATAATAGTTGGTGGCATAACTACCAGGTTGGTGACACGATAATAAAAACTCTGCCAGGTGTTTTTAGCCGTGATGGCTTGGATGCAGGTAGCCAATTACTACTTTCCACTTTCAGACCAAATCTAGAAGGAAACGTGTTGGATATCGCGTCTGGTAGTGGTGTATTAGCCGCAATTTTGGCTAAACATTCACCCAAAATTAAGCTGACCCTCAGCGACGTTAGTGCTGCCGCGATCGAAGCCAGTCGTGCCACTTTAATCATCAACAATATTGAAGCAAAAGTGATCGCCAGTAACCTTTATTCTGATATTGACGGTCGTTTTGATCTCATTATCTCTAATCCGCCATTTCATGAAGGATTACAAACCAGCCTACACACCACAGAGAGGCTGATCCACGGTGCCAAGGCACATCTCAATATCGGCGGAAAATTGCGTATTGTCGCGAATGCGTTTTTGCCTTATCCCTCTCTGCTCGATGCCACCTTCGGCAGCCATGAAACCCTTGCGCAGAATGGTCGCTTCAAGGTCTATCAAGCCACGTTAAGCAGACAGAGAAATCAATAGCAAAATATGAAACAGGTTCCAGGTGATCAGTGAATTTTATTCTGATCGGACTTGTTCAGCGTACAACTGTACGCTAAAGTGCGGGATAACGTCCCGGATATAATAAAATTTTGAAGAGGTATTGAATGAAACGTGCGGTGATCACTGGCCTAGGTATTATTTCCAGCATAGGTAATAACCAGAAGGAAGTGCTAGCATCTTTGGAAGCAGGACGTTCTGGCATCACTTCATCGCAAGAGTTTAAAGATGCCGGTATGCGGAGCCAGGTATGGGGTAACATTAAATACGAGACCGATCCTATTCATTTGATTGAACGCAAGGTGTCACGTTTTATGAGCCATGCATCCGTTTATGCTTACCTCGCCATGCAAGAAGCCATTGAAAATTCCGGCCTCGAACCTGACCAGATATCCAATGAACGTAGTGGTCTGGTGGTCGGTTCTGGTGGGGGGTCTCCCAAAAATCAAGTTGCCGGCTCCAATGCAATGTGTTCTCGTGGTTTGAAAGGTGTTGGCCCTTATATGGTGACTAAAGCGATGGCTTCTGGGGTTTCAGCTTGTTTAGCAACCCCTTTTAAGATCAAGGGCGTAAATTATTCCATTAGCTCTGCCTGTGCTACCTCTGCTCACTGTATCGGTCACGCCGTTGAATTGATCCAGCTGGGTAAACAAGATGTGGTTTTTGCTGGTGGAGGTGAAGAGCTTTGCTGGGAAATGGCGTGTGAATTCGATGCTATGGGTGCACTTTCGACCAAATATAACGACGAACCGGAGAAAGCTTCACGTCCTTACGATCAGGATCGAGATGGTTTTGTTATCGCCGGTGGCGGCGGTATGGTGGTAGTTGAAGAGCTTGAACACGCGTTAAAGCGTGGTGCTCATATCTATGCTGAAATCATTGGCTATGGTGCAACTTCTGATGGTGACAATATGGTGGCACCTTCCGGTGAAGGCGCCGTTCGTTGCATGAGAATGGCAATGACAGGTATGGATGGTGATACCTCCATCGACTATATCAATGTACACGGCACTTCCACACCTTTGGGTGATCTGAAAGAATTAGGTGCTATCGAAACAGTCTTTGGCAATCACACACCAGCGATCTCAGCAACCAAAGCACTGACCGGCCACTCTTTAGGTGCCGCGGGGGTACATGAAACCATTTATACTTTACTAATGGTTGAACACGGTTTTATCGCCCCTAGTATCAATATCGACAACATCGACGAAGCGGCACGAGGCATGAACATCATTACCGAAATGACGAAGCGTGAATTAACCACAGTGATGTCGAACAGCTTTGGTTTTGGTGGTACTAACGCCACCTTGGTAATGCGCAAATACCCAGCACATCTTAATTTGTAATAAAAATCAATAAATTTTAAAAAGGTCACAATCAATCGAACTGAATTGGCCGTGAATGCGCATGGTATGCCCGTCAGAATTTTATTACATCAAGTACCACAGCAGATTGTACAAAGGCTGTGGACTTAACCGGCGGATACTATTCTCAATACTACCGGGTCCAACCTACCTATGATCCCTCGTTGCCGTTGCATTGTACATCTTCCAGAATAACAAAGACTATGCTCTCTAAAGAGTCAATCTTATCACAGATTAAATCGTGATCTTAATCACTGTTCAGGGGGAATATCACCAATCATTTTAGGGGAGAATTGTAATAAGAATGTGAACCCCTTATACTCTCGCTGGGTTTTCGGATTCCCCTGAAGTAAGAACATCCAGCGTTATAGCGATCATAGCGTTTAAGCATACTGTTTGTTTACACACTACCTCGATGATTTTCTGCCCTTAGCGCTGCTTGAGCCTTATCCAGAGCCGGAAGAAATAAAATAATATAAAGCTGTATAGGCAAACCGTGAAAAAACAAAGACCTGTCAATTTGGATCTACGAACGATTCAAATGCCTGTTACTGCGATAGCGTCCATCTTACACCGTATCTCCGGCATAATCACCTTCGCCGCCGTCGGTATCCTCCTGTGGTTGTTGAGTATTTCTCTTTCTTCTCAAGAAGGATTTATGCAAGCTGCTACCATTCTGAGTAGCCCCGTGGTCAAATTTATTTTTTGGGGAATACTCACCGCACTTGCCTATCACATTTGTGGAGGCATACGTCACTTATTAATGGATTTCGGTTATATCGAAGAAAATTTAGCAACAGGTACCCGCTCTGCCCAAGTGGCAATGATGCTAACCTTAGTGCTATCAATTTTGGCTGGGGTGCTTCTATGGTAGGCAATGCCTCTGCGTTAGGGCGTAATGGTGTACATGATTGGTTGTTACTGCGTGCTTCCGCAATTATTATTCTTTTATACATTCTTTATCTCTTCGGCTTTATTGCCACTGTTCCGCATATCACCTATGAAATTTGGCGCAGTTTTTTCTCTTTGACCCTCACTAAGGTGTTTACCCTGCTGACATTGCTCTCGATTCTAGTGCATGCTTGGATCGGGTTGTGGCAAGTACTTACTGACTATGTCAAGCCTCTGGCGATACGACTGGTATTACAACTGGTGGTCGTTATCGCATTGTTGGTTTATTTACTGTACGGAACCATTGTGATATGGGGTATTTAAATGAAACTGCCCGTCAGAGCGTTTGACGCTGTTGTTATCGGCGCTGGTGGTGCCGGTATGCGTGCTGCACTACAGATTTCTCAAATGGGGCTATCTTGTGCACTGATATCTAAAGTTTTTCCTACTCGTTCTCATACAGTATCGGCGCAGGGTGGTATCACCGTCGCGCTGGGTAATAATCATGAAGATAATTGGGAATGGCACATGTATGACACCGTTAAAGGCTCCGATTATATCGGTGATCAAGATGCCATCGAATACATGTGTAAAACTGGTCAAGAAGCAGTGCTAGAACTCGAGCATATGGGGTTACCTTTTTCTCGTTTAGACGATGGACGTATTTATCAACGTCCTTTCGGTGGGCAATCTCTCAATTTTGGCGGCGGGCAGGCGGCACGCACTGCCGCGGCAGCTGACCGTACAGGGCACGCTTTGCTACACACCCTCTATCAGCAGAACCTAAAAAATCACACTACCATTTTTTCTGAATGGTATGCACTGGATCTGGTCAAGAATCAAGACAATGCTATCGTTGGTTGTACTGCCATTTGCATCGAAAGCGGCGAGGTAGTTTATTTTAAGGCACGTGCCACTATCTTGGCTACTGGGGGAGCTGGACGTATTTATCAATCTACCACCAATGCTTACATTAATACCGGCGATGGCGTAGGTATGGCGTTACGTGCGGGTGTTCCGGTGCAAGATATGGAGATGTGGCAGTTTCATCCGACAGGCATCGCTGGTGCCGGCGTATTGGTCACTGAAGGATGTCGCGGCGAAGGCGGCTATCTGCTGAATAAGCAGGGCGAGCGCTTTATGGAACGTTACGCCCCTAATGCCAAAGATTTGGCAGGGCGTGATGTGGTAGCACGTTCCATCATGATCGAAATCCGCGAGGGTCGCGGTTGTGACGGTCCCTGGGGGCCACATGCTCAGTTAAAACTGGATCACCTAGGTAAAGAAGTACTGGAATCACGTCTGCCAGGTATTCTTGAGCTATCACGCACCTTTGCACATGTAGATCCAGTAAAAGAACCCATTCCGGTTATTCCCACCTGCCACTATATGATGGGTGGTATTCCAACAAAAGTCAGTGGTCAGGCCATTACCGTTAATGAAAAAGGAGAGGATGTGGTGATACCAGGTTTGTTTGCCGTGGGGGAAATTGCCTGTGTTTCTGTACATGGGGCTAATCGTCTCGGCGGTAATTCACTACTGGATCTCATTGTATTTGGTCGTGCCGCCGGTATGCATTTAGAAGAATCACTGCAGGAACAAGGTGTAAGCCGTGATGCCAGTGAATCTGATATTGAAGCTTCTTTGCAACGGATGAACCGTTGGCAGAGTACCCGTACTGGCGAAGATCCCGTTACAATCCGCAAAGATCTACAATCTTGCATGCAAAATAACTTCTCTGTATTCCGTGAAGGGGATGCAATGGCGAAAGGGTTAGCCGAACTGAAAGACATTCGTGAACGTCTGAAAAATGCGCGTTTGGATGATACCTCCAGCGAGTTTAATACTCAGCGTATTGAGTGTCTTGAACTGGATAATCTGATGGAAACCGCGTTTTCAACAGCCGTATCGGCCAATTTCCGCACTGAAAGTCGGGGCGCCCATAGTCGTTTCGACTTTCCAGAACGTGATGATGCTAATTGGCTATGTCACTCATTATACATGCCACAAACCGAAAGCATGACACGGCGTGAAGTGAATATGCAGCCAAAGCTACGCGCGCCCTTTCCGCCAAAAGTACGCTCTTACTGAGACGACTTGAGGATCGAGGGAACTTGAATCAGGGGAGCGAAAGCGCCGTCGATGCGGCATGAATTCTGTATTGAGTTAACCGGTTGCAGAGGAATAGGTGATGAAACTCGAATTTTCAATTTATCGTTACAATCCAGATGTAGATAATGCACCACATATGCAAGATTATAGCCTGGAAACGGTAGAGGGTCGGGATATGATGTTGCTGGATGCACTTATCCAATTAAAAGAAAAAGATCCGACCTTGGCTTTCCGCCGTTCATGTCGTGAGGGCGTCTGTGGCTCTGATGGTCTGAATATGAATGGTAAAAATGGCCTAGCCTGTATCACGCCCTTATCAACGCTGACGAGAGGTAATAAAAAGGTCGTCATTCGTCCACTGCCGGGTTTACCGGTGGTGCGTGATTTGGTGGTCGATATGGGGCAGTTTTATACTCAATACGAGAAAATCAAGCCGTATCTGCTCAATGATGGCAAAAATCCGCCGGCGCGCGAACATTTACAGTCGCCGCAAGAACGAGCAAAACTGGATGGATTGTATGAATGTATTCTCTGTGCCTGTTGTTCAACATCCTGTCCGTCATTTTGGTGGAACCCAGATAAATTTGTTGGTCCCGCAGGGTTACTGGCAGCCTATCGTTTCCTGATCGATAGCAGGGACACGGCAACACAATCACGTTTGGATGATTTAGACGACGCTTTTAGCGTTTTTCGCTGCCACAGTATTATGAATTGTGTCAGTGTTTGTCCTAAAGGTCTTAATCCAACGCGGGCAATCGGCCACATTAAGTCAATGTTGCTGCAGCGCAGTGCATAATAGCGTAGTACTAAGAGCCTGTTCCAAATCTTTTTCTCTGTGCTCAGAAGAGGAAAAAATGGGTGAAAAGACGTAGATTACTCTTTGTATACAACAAAAAAGGAGTGAGTGAGCATTTTGAGCGTGTTTTTGGCGAATGACTTAACCAAAACACGGCGAGCACAAGAGATTTCGAATAGGTTCTAACAGAGTAAAGTGTATAACAAACAGTAGACCTCTTGCTTAATCTGGCATGAGCATCTCCGGTGAGCCGTTTTAATAACGGTGTAGATATTAACCACAGTGAAAACTAAAGCTTCAAAACTTTAAGGGATCATAATGCAGAACGGCACCATGAAGGCTTGGCTGGATTCCTCCTATCTGGCTGGCGCGAATCAGTCTTATATAGAACAGCTCTATGAAGATTTTTTAATCAACCCTGCTTCCGTTGACGATAGTTGGCGTATGATTTTTAATCAACTGCCAACGACGACGGAAAGAAAACCTGATCAACTTCATTCGCAAACACGTGATTATTTCCGCCGTCTGGCACAAAATGCCACTCGTCATCACTCCCCGATTAGCGATCCTGATACTGATGCTAAGCAAGTCAGGGTGTTGCAGCTGATCAATGCCTTCCGCTTTCGTGGTTACCAACACGCAAATCTTGATCCCCTTGGTTTATGGCAACAAGAACCTGTTCCTGATCTTGATCCCGCCTATCATCATTTGACTGAAGGCGATTTTCAGGAAACGTTTAATGTCGGTTCTTTTGTTATCGGCAAAGAAACCATGAAATTAGCTGATCTATATGATGCTCTTAAGCAGACTTACTGTGGTTCGATCGGCACTGAGTACATGCATATTACCAATACTGAAGAAAAACGCTGGATCCAACAGCGCATTGAATCAGTAGTGGGTGAATCTATGTTCGAAGAACATGAAAAACGCCGTTTTCTCGACGAACTCACTGCAGCTGAAGGTCTAGAACGTTATCTTGGAGCAAAGTTCCCAGGCGCTAAACGTTTTTCATTGGAGGGCGGTGATTCACTGGTCACTTTACTAAAAGAAATGATCCGTTATGCCGGTAAAAACGGCACCCGTGAAGTCGTACTAGGCATGGCTCATCGTGGGCGTTTAAATGTTCTTATCAACGTGTTGGGTAAAAGACCCGACGATTTATTTGATGAATTTGCCGGTAAACATAAAGAAAATTTGGGCACCGGTGACGTTAAATATCACCAGGGCTTTTCATCTGATATAACAACAGACGGCGGCCTGGTTCACCTCGCGTTAGCTTTTAACCCATCCCATTTAGAAATTGTCAGCCCGGTAGTGATAGGCTCGGTACGTGCCCGTCGTGATCGTCTGGATAAAACACAAAGTGATGGGGTACTGCCGATCACTATTCACGGGGATGCTGCAATTACTGGCCAAGGTGTGGTGCAAGAAACACTGAATATGTCACAGGCTCGTGGTTACGAAGTGGGAGGTACCGTACGTATTGTGATTAATAATCAGATTGGTTTTACTACCTCTAACCCGCAAGATGCCCGCTCTACACAATATTGCACCGATATTGCCAAGATGGTACAAGCGCCGATTTTTCACGTTAATGCTGATGATCCTGAAGCTGTTGCCTTTGTCACCCGCGTAGCATTAGATTTTCGTAACGAATTTAAACGCGACGTGATGATTGATCTCGTCTGTTATCGTCGACACGGCCATAACGAAGCGGATGAGCCCAGTGCGACACAACCGGTTATGTATCAGAAAATCAAAAAACACCCCACTCCGCGCAAAATCTATGCTGATAAGCTAATTGAACAAAAAATAATTAATCAGGAAGATGCGACGGAAAGAGTCAATTTATACCGTGATGCTTTGGATCGCGGTGATTGCGTCGTCGAAGAATGGCGTCCGATGACATTGAACTCTGCCACTTGGTCTCCTTATCTCAATCACGAATGGGACGCCAAATACCCCAATAAAGTCGACAAAGCACGTTTAAAAGAGCTAGCCGAGTCTATTAGCAAAGTGCCGCTGGAAGTCAAAATGCAATCCCGCGTCGCTAAAATTTACAGTGATCGCACCGAAATGGCGGGAGGAAATAAAGCATTTGACTGGGGTGCCGCGGAAACGTTGGCCTACGCTACCCTGGCTGATGAAGGTATTCCTGTGCGTCTATCTGGTGAAGATGCCGGACGCGGTACTTTTTTCCATCGTCATGCCGTTGTTCATAACCAGGAAAACGGCTCTGTTTATGTACCATTAGCGAATATCAAGAAGACACAAGGCGAGTTTCAAGTATGGGATTCCGTGTTATCAGAAGAAGCGGTATTGGCCTTTGAATACGGCTATGCGACAGCTGAGCCACGCACCCTGACTATTTGGGAAGCCCAATTTGGTGACTTTGCCAATGGAGCGCAGGTGGTTATCGACCAGTTCATCAGCTCAGGCGAACAAAAATGGGGCAGGATGTGTGGTCTGGTGATGCTATTGCCGCACGGTTATGAAGGGCAAGGCCCTGAACATTCCTCGGCGCGTTTGGAGCGTTATCTGCAGCTCTGTGCTGAACAAAATATGCAAGTGTGTATTCCGTCAACACCCGCACAGGTTTATCACATGCTGCGTCGTCAAGCCTTGCGTAGTATGCGCCGCCCCTTGGTGGTCATGTCACCGAAATCATTGCTACGTCATCCATTGGCTACCTCTTCTCTTGATGAGTTGGCTAGTGGCTGTTTCCAACCCGCAATAGATGAAATTGATAAATTGAAAGCGAATGAGGTCAAACGTGTCGTTATGTGTTCAGGCAAAGTCTACTATGATTTATTGGAACAGCGCCGTAAAAATAATCAAACAGATGTCGCCATTATACGTATCGAGCAGCCTTATCCGTTTCCACATGAAGCCATCGAACTGTTGCTGAAAAAATATGTTGGAGTACGTGATTTTGTTTGGTGTCAGGAAGAGCCACTCAACCAAGGAGCCTGGTATTGTAGCCAACATAATTTCCGCGAAGTGATACCACATGATGCCTCTTTACGTTATGCCGGTCGTCCCGCTTCGGCGTCACCGGCCGTGGGTTATATGTCAGTACATCAGAAACAGCAACGAGATCTGGTGAATGACGCGCTGAACATTGAGTAGCTAAACATTTAATAACAAGGTATGGAGAGATATGAGTAGCGTAGAGATTTTGGTTCCTGATCTACCTGAATCCGTCGCTGATGCGACAGTGGCCACCTGGCATAAAAAACCAGGCGATGCTGTCCAGCGTGATGAAATTCTGCTAGAAATTGAAACTGATAAGGTGATTTTAGAAGTACCGGCCAGCCAATCGGGTATTTTGGGTGATGTTTTACAAGATGAAGGGGCCACCGTGACTGCGAAACAGGCTGTTGGCTCTATTCTTTCAAGTGATAGTTCAAATAAAACAACAGAACAGAAACCGCCAGAAAAGAAGACCGAGAATAATATCACTCAGGATCAACCCGTTAACCCAACAGAAGTGGCTAACGATACGCTTAGCCCTGCCATTCGTCGTTTGATAGCAGAGCATAATCTGGATGCCAGTACAATTAAAGGCAGTGGTGTCGGTGGTCGTATCACACGTGAAGATGTCGATCAATGTTTAGCCCATCGGAAAAACTCAACGGAATCAAAGATAAAATCTGACATCCCTGTGCTAGGTCAACGCAGTGAAAAGCGGGTACCAATGACACGTCTGCGCAAACGGGTCGCTGAACGTTTGCTGGAAGCAAAAAACAATACCGCCATGTTGACTACCTTTAATGAAATCAACATGAAGCCAATTATGGATCTGCGTCAACAATATGGCGAATCTTTTGAGAAACGCCACGGTGTTCGTTTAGGTTTTATGTCTTTCTATATCAAGGCAGTGCTTGAAGCGCTAAAACGCTACCCAGAAGTGAATGCTTCCATCGATGGTACAGATGTGGTGTATCACAGCTATTTTGATATCAGTATTGCGGTTTCCACGCCACGAGGTTTGGTCACCCCCGTGCTACGTGATGTTGACGCCCTGCATATGGCAGAGATTGAAAAACAAATCAAAGCACTCGCAGTAAAAGGGCGTGATGGCAAACTAACAGTAGAAGAATTAACCGGCGGTAATTTCACCATTACCAATGGCGGCGTATTCGGCTCCTTGATGTCAACACCGATCATCAACCCGCCACAAAGTGCGATCCTCGGGATGCATACGATTAAAGATCGTCCGATGGCGGTCGATGGTCAGGTGGTGATCCTTCCTATGATGTATTTGGCACTTTCTTATGATCACCGTTTGATCGATGGTCGAGAATCAGTAGGCTTCCTGGTTACAGTAAAAGAAATACTGGAAGATCCCATTCGTTTGCTACTCGACATATAAAAAAATCATCGGCAAGGCAAAATCCGGGTGTCAGATCGTGCGCTTTTGGCATCTTTCCAGCGTTTATATGGATAAAACAACATGAATTTACACGAGTATCAGGCAAAACAATTATTTTCTAAAAATAACTTACCGGTTCCAATTGGTTACGCTTGTAGCACAAAACGAGAAGCTGCTGACGCCACCACAAAAATCCCTGGTAATAAATGGGTAGTTAAATGCCAGGTACATGCTGGCGGGCGTGGTAAAGCCGGGGGAGTAGAAGTGGTGAATAGCAAAGAAGCTGTCGAAGCTTTTGCTGATAAGTGGTTAGGTAAAAATCTGGTGACTTACCAGACAGATGCCACTGGTCAGCCTGTTCGCCAGGTTTTAGTTGAAGCGGTCACGGATATCGATAAAGAATTGTATCTCGGTGTTGTCGTCGATCGTTCTTCACGCCGTGTGGTGTTTATGGCATCGACTGAAGGTGGTGTTGAAATTGAAGAAGTGGCAGAAAAAACACCTGAATTGATCCATAAGCTGGCATTAGACCCATTAACAGGGCCACAACCCTTCCAAGGGCGTGAATTGGCATTTAAATTGGGCCTGAGCGGTAAACAGGTGGCTCAGTTTACCAAAATCTTTATGGGACTCGCTGAGTTGTTCTTGACACGTGATCTTGCGTTAGTTGAGATCAATCCCCTCGTCATCACTAAGCAAGGGGATTTGATTTGCCTCGACGGTAAATTATCGGTTGATGGTAATGCGTTGTTTCGTCAAGCAGAATTACGTGACATGCGTGATCCAAGCCAGGAAGATGAACGTGAAACTCATGCCACTGAATGGGAGCTGAACTACGTGGCACTGGATGGCAATATTGGTTGCATGGTCAACGGTGCCGGTTTAGCCATGGCCACCATGGATATCGTAAAACTGCACGGTGGTAAACCCGCTAACTTTTTGGATGTCGGCGGTGGTGCGACTAAAGAGCGTGTCACTGAAGCCTTTAAAATTATTTTGTCGGACGACAGCGTAAAAGCAGTATTGGTCAATATTTTTGGTGGTATCGTACGCTGTGATCTGATCGCAGACGGCATTATTGGGGCAGTGAGTGAAGTGGGTGTTAAAGTGCCGGTGGTGGTGCGTCTTGAAGGGAATAACGCCAAATTGGGTGCCAAAAAATTAGCCGACAGCGGTTTAAATATCATCGCTGCCACTAGCCTGACAGATGCCGCGCAACAAGTTGTTGATGCAGTGGGGACTAAATAATGTCTATTTTAATCGATAAAAACACTAAAGTTATTTGCCAGGGCTTTACTGGTAGTCAAGGGACTTTCCACTCCAAACAAGCGATCGCTTACGGTACTCAAATGGTGGGCGGTGTAACACCGGGTAAAGGGGGCACAGAGCATTTAGGTTTACCTGTGTTTAATACTGTCCGTGAAGCAGTCGAAAAAACAGGCGCTACAGCATCAGTTATCTACGTACCGGCACCCTTCTGTAAAGATTCGATTCTAGAAGCGATTGATGCAGGTATCGAGTTAATTATCTGTATTACCGAAGGCATACCAACATTAGATATGTTAACGATAAAAGCCAAGCTGGATCAAAGTGATGTACGCATGATCGGCCCTAACTGCCCAGGGGTGATCACACCAGGTGAATGTAAAATCGGTATCATGCCCGGACATATACACTTGCCCGGTAAAGTCGGTATCGTTTCTCGTTCTGGTACTTTGACTTACGAAGCAGTAAAACAAACCACTGATATTGGCCTAGGTCAATCAAGCTGTGTCGGTATTGGTGGTGATCCGATCCAGGGATCTAACTTTATTGATATTCTTAACTTGTTTCAGCAGGACGAAAAAACTGAAGTGATTGTTATGATCGGTGAAATCGGCGGTAATGCGGAAGAAGAAGCCGCTGCTTACATCGCCGAGCATGTTACGAAGCCTGTGGTTGCCTATATTGCAGGTGTTACTGCACCACCAGGCAAGCGTATGGGACATGCAGGTGCAATCATTGCCGGTGGTAAAGGTACAGCAGAAGATAAATTTACTGCGTTAGCCGCAGCGGGAGTAAGAACAGTCCGTAGTCTGGCAGAAATTGGTGATGCGGTGAAAAAAGTATTATCTAATAACGAATAAAAATAAAGAGTAAAATCATTGACCACCTTCGGGTGGTCTTTTTTGTCGTAATGCTGCGTTCCAGGCACTTTGACTTCGCATAACGAACTACGGTTTCGCAAAAAGTCTAATAAAATAGTTGCACTCTTGGTATATTTATGGGTAAAATACGCCCGGCCTGTAGTGCAGAGCTATTTATGAGTATGAAGTAGAGAATAAAGCAGTTCCTCCCAAATCGTTATCTTTTTGATTCAGCTGTAAAGACGAACCTTCGATAATCTCCAATAAACAGCTCCCATAAGTAACCTTGCTCAATGTGGTCAAGTTGCTTGAAAATAGCGATGTGCTTTTGTGGCAAATTTATTCAGATTTGAAGGTAAAAATTATGTCGAAGAAAACGGGTAAAGTGAAGTGGTTCAATGAAGGTAAGGGTTTCGGCTTTATTGAACAGGACGATGGGGAGAAGGATTTATTTGTACATTTCTCTGCAATCCAAGCGGGAGGCTTTAAAACTTTGCAGGAAAATCAGCGGGTTGAGTATGATATTCAGGATAGCCCTCGCGGGGCGGCCGCCGCAGACGTTACTGCTATTTGACAATGATGTCTCAGTTATATCAGGAAAATAAAATGACAACGTGACTACGTTGCGTGTCCCTGAGTAACCAAACTTTGAAACCCGCATTAAGGCGGGTTTTTTCTGTTAATACTGCTCACGAGAGGTTTAATTAAGAAAACTTTAGGATGGGCAACTGCATCTAAACAATAAATAAAAATAATTTGTTAGGATGCCCAAGAAAAGGAAATTTATCATGATGTTAAAAATGGGTCGAGTGAAGTGGTTTGATCAAGGTGCAGGCTATGGTTTTATTTCACTCTACGGTGATGAGTTGGATGTTTATGTCAACAAAACTGCTATTGCCAATACTAAGAATAAGTCGTTAAAGGAGAATCAGCATGTTGAATTTTCTCTTTATCACGGCGCTCATGGACTTTCAGCCGCAGATGTGATTGCTCTATAATCGATATTAACCCGTCCTATTGGGCGGGTTAATAAAGTCATGACAACCATGACAACTAGGAAAAATTGCACCCGTAGTAAATTTCTTGCATTTCTTTGTACAGTCTGTCACTAATCCTCTTCTTCTCTTCCCCACTCAGTTGTTCCAGTTTGGCATCAAACAGATAGTGCTTTAAATCAAGATTTTTTACCATCATCTTGGTATGGAAGATATTTTCTGAATAAACGTTGACATCTACCATGTTGTATAATTCCTCTATATCTTTAGGTATAAAATTTTGGATAGAATCGATTTTATGATCGATGTAATGTTTAACGCCTGTTGTATCCCGAGTAAAACCACGTACCCGGTAATCTACAGTGACAATATCGGATTCCAGTTGACGAATCAGATAGCCAAGCGCTTTCAACGGAGAAATAAGACCACAGGTAGAAACTTCAATATCAGCACGAAAGGTACACAATTCGTCTTCGGGATGACTTTCCGGATAGGTATGAACACAGATATGACTTTTATCCAAATGTGCTACCACTGAGTTTGACGATGATCCAAGGTGTTTTGCAGGATCAGTGGCACCTGAGTCAATAGGTTCTTCACTAATTAATACAGTGACACTGGCACCTTGGGGATCGTAATCCTGTGGAGCAATATTTAAAATGTTAGCACCGATAATCGAGCAGGTTTCTTTCAGGATCTCGGTCAGACGCTCGGCATTATATCGTTCGTCAATGTAGGTGATGTACTCTGCACGGCCATCTGCAGTTTTAGCATAACAAATATCGTAAACACAAAAACTTAAGCTTTTAGTCAGATTATTGAAGCCATGTAGTTTAAGCTTATGCAATTTTATCTCCTCATGGATATGATATTTAACAGACCTCTTTCGAAATCGACTACGCAGCACAGGATCACGTAGGTCGATTTCGGAAGAGGTCTCATGTCTTATTAGACTTCTTGCAAAACCGTAGCGAGTACTGCAAATTCAAAGCGCTTGGTGCCAGTAACACGGTGTACAGGCGAGGACATGAGAATTGCGAGCACCACGTAACGCAGAATCTGCTGCACACAGTCGATTTTGCAAGAAGTCTATTGATTCCTTATTTAGGTGACAGTGTATCAAGCAAATATTGTGGCAGCGCAAAACTGCTAATATGGATGGTTGGATTATAATAACGGCATTTTTCCAGGTTAGCTGTGGCAAAACGTTGTTGCAACGTTGTGAGATCTAACTGACGTAAGGCCGAATTGTTTGATGCCCAAGCGAACGTCATCACACCACCGTAATAGCTTGGAATAGCAGCCTGATAAAAACCGACATCAGTAAAAAGCTCTTTCAGTCTTTTGTCGCTGTTAATCACTTCTTCTTCCTGTAAAAAACAGACTCCATTTTGCGCAACAAAGATACCGTCGTCATTTAAACAACGCTCACAACCTTTATAGAACTCAGAAGTAAACAGACTGCTACCTGGACCCACAGGGTCGGTACAATCCGAGATGATCACATCGAACTTTTCTACTGTGTTCTGAACAAAATCAGTCCCATCATCAATCACCAGCTTAAAACGTCGATCGTTATAAGCCCCAGCGCTATGATTGGGTAAATATTTTTTGCAAAGCTCAACGACCTTGGTATCAATTTCTACCATAGTAATCTTGTCAATTTGTTTATGGCGACAGACTTCACGTAACATGCCACCATCACCACCACCGATAATCAATACATTCTTCGTTTTTCCATGAGCCAATAACGGCACATGAGTCATCATTTCATGATAAATAAACTCATCGCCCTCAGTAGTTTGTACCACACCATCGAGCGCCATCACCCTACCAAAAGCCGCATTTTTGAAGATAATGATATCCTGGTGTTCGGTTTTTTCAGTGTATATCCTTTCTTCGACTGAAAAATATTGACCGACGTTGTTATGTAACCTTTCACGCCAGAACTCTGTTGCTGACATCTTTAGCTCCTCTGCTGACGGTAAATACCATAAAAAGGTAACTGCTATAAAAATAAGCGCAGTATGATAGCCAACTTTGCTGGATGTTGCACGACGGAATTTCAAGTAGTGGGATAATCCACGGGATCTTACTTAGTGTGAGACAACGGTACCAATGAGCTACGTGCTAAAAAGCGGCATTTTTTCTGTCTTGAAATGGCAATGCCTCTGAGATCGTGATAACTGTCGTTACCTAACTTGCTCATATTAAAACTGTTATAGTTACTTAAATCCCAACGGTTTTGTTGTGCAAAATAAACCAAAGCCTGTTTAATATCGGCATTTGGCAAATTGTTATAGCCACATTCATTTTGCAGATAAACGAAAACAGCAGCCAGATTAGCAAATTCCTCTGCCTCCGGTTGACTCAACGCTTGAGTGATAGAGGAAAATCCAATAAAAAAAAGAACTAACGCAATCAAAGTGATTTTTTTCATCATTGTTAGAGTTATCTCGCAACGTATCCTGTTCACGGATCTTGCTTTTTATTTGCTGTACAGCAACCCGACTATTTATGGCACTGTATTATTATGTAGCGTAGCAATAGCTTTACGGTAATTCATTTCCAATGTTTCCTTGCTGGTTGAGGAGATGTTTAAATCACTGAGACGACCATCTTTAATACCGTAAATCCACCCGTGTAACACCACTTTTTTTCCACGTTTCCAGGCAGAGTTAACAATGGTTGAATGCCCAAGATTATAAACTTGCTCAATCACATTGATTTCACACAGCCTATCGGGGTGAACTTCCACAGGCAGTGTACCGAGTATATCTTTATGCTTATACCAAAGGTCGCGGATATGTAGTAGCCAATTGTCGATCAACCCTCTCTCCTCGTTTTCTAGCGCCGCTTTAACACCGCCACAACCGTAGTGACCACACACAATGATATGTTCGATGGCTAATATATCGACTGCGTATTGCACTACGGACAGACAGTTGAAATCGGTGTGAATCACTAAATTAGCAACATTACGATGAACAAACAATTCTCCTGGCTTCAGACTCGTCAAGCGTTCTGCAGGTACACGACTGTCGGAACAACCAATCCACAGAAAGCGGGGCTTTTGCACTTGAGCAAGACCGGTGAAAAACCCTGGATCTTCTTTGTTCACTAAGTCTGACCAAGTTTGATTATTGGCGAGAAGATCTGTTATTTCTTTCATCGATGGAAATGACCTGTAATAAATGGATTGGCGTAGGATGTTATCAAGAGGTAGCGAACGCAACAACTTATTTGCAAATACATGAGGGTTAACAACAGCACGCACCGCGCTCCATGCGCTTTGACTTCGCAGCACTCTCTGCGGTCTTGCAAGAAGTCTATTGCAAAGATTTACATTAATACATTGATATGAATTAATAAAAACAATCATGTTACCTAAACCACGCTATATACTATAGCCAAGAAATATTCATTAAATAAGGTCTTTTTATGGCTTACGCACTGGAATTATCCCGACTCACCAAAATCTACTCAGGAGGGGTACAAGCACTACGAGGTATCGATTTGCAGGTCGAAGCAGGAGATTTCTATGCTCTACTTGGCCCAAACGGGGCGGGTAAATCCACAACCATCGGTATCATTAGCTCTCTGGTTAACAAAACAGCCGGTAAAGTTCAGGTGTTTGGTTACGATACTGATAAAAATCCTGTTCATGCTAAACATCAGCTTGGCTTAGTACCACAGGAGTTTAACTTCAACCCATTTGAAACTGTGCTACAAATTGTTACAACTCAAGCTGGTTATTACGGTGTCACTCGCAAGCAAGCCAAAATAAGAGCAGCAAAATATCTCGGGCATCTCGATCTTTGGCACAAGCGTAACGAACGTGCTATCCGTTTATCCGGCGGGATGAAACGCCGTTTAATGATTGCTCGCGCACTCATGCATAAACCCAAATTGCTGATCCTAGATGAACCGACTGCCGGAGTGGATATCGAATTGCGACGCACCATGTGGAGCTTTCTAAAAGAACTCAATACCGAGGGAACAACCATTATTCTGACGACACATTATTTGGAAGAGGCAGAAATGCTGTGCCGCAATATTGGTATTATCCAAGGTGGGGAGTTAGTGGAAAATACTTCAATGAAGAAGCTATTGAATAAACTAGAATCGGAAACATTTATTTTTGATCTGGCACCCAAAAGCCCACTGCCGCAGTTAGCGGGTTATCGCTTTTGTTTGCAGGATACTTCTACACTAGAAGTTGATGTCAAACGTGAACAAGGGCTAAATAGCCTGTTTAGCCAACTCAGCTCACAGGGTATTCAGATACAAAGTATGCGCAATAAAACAAACCGCTTAGAACAACTATTTGTTGACCTGCTCAATAAGCCTGATCAATAAAAGGGATGGGAGAAAACAATATGATCCGCTTATGTTGGATTGCATTACAAAGTATTTGGATCAAAGAAATTACGCGTTTTAGTCGCATCTGGATCCAGACACTCGTACCACCGATTATTACCATGTCACTTTATTTCGTTATTTTCGGCAGTCTGATTGGTCCAAGGATTGGTGAAATGGGCGGCGTTGATTACATGCAATTTATTGTCCCAGGGTTAATTATGATGGCGGTTATTACTAACGCTTACGCGAATGTTGCAGCATCATTCTTCAATGCCAAATATCAACGCAATATTGAAGAACTCCTGGTGGCACCCGTACCAACACATATCATCATTATTGGCTACATCGGAGGGGGGGTAGCACGAGGGATTATCGTCGGCATATTGGTGACGCTGATCTCTCTATTTTTTGTGCCATTACGGGTGCATTCCTGGTCAATGCTGGCTTTGATCTTACTGCTAACCGCGATTTTATTTTCGCTGGGTGGTTTGTTAAATGCCGTATTTGCTAAAACTTTTGACGATATTAGCCTGATGCCTACCTTCGTTCTCACCCCACTGACTTATCTGGGAGGTGTCTTCTATTCGTTGACGTTATTGCCTCCCTTCTGGCAAGCAGTTTCCAAACTTAACCCGATCGTTTATATGATCAGCGGTTTTCGTTATGGTTTTCTCGGCGTTGCTGAAATGTCACTGACTGTTACCATTGCAGTATTGGCCACCTTTATTGCTGTTTTTTATGCTTTTGTCTGGTATTTGATCAACCGTGGTTGCGGTTTACGTACGTGACTATTGCAAATAGTCTCTTGGAGACAGGCTCATGACTTATCCCGTTAATGTCAGCCCCTCTGCACAACGACAAGATATCGTCAAAAATTTACATTTCGTTTGGTTAGGTAAACTGGGTGGCATACAACAAGACTATATTCAGGCCTGGGGCGGCATCAATGGCGGTGAGCAGGGTTACACAATAAAAGTCTGGTATGATCCTCAAGCACTATTAGCGAGTGAACTGGGTCGACAGATAAAAAGTTTTGCCGCCAAAGATACCTTAATCGGTGAAGGAGATTGGGTTGATAAAGTCATTCAACTGCAAAATCAAGCACACAGAGAAATCAGTCTCGCACTGAGTCATCAAACCTTTGATCAGGCTGCGTCCCATTTTATCTGTACCCATTTAGCAGGATCAGCAGAAAAGCTTGAGCGTATCAAATCTGATAATCAGGCTTCTTTCGATCATTTCATCGCTAACGCCGGTACAGACTATGTACTGCAAGACATTAATAGCCTGGCGTGGCAAGGGATAGATAAAAGATACTACTATCAGGAACTGGCTTTACGACAAAACTTCGCGGCGGCTTCCGATCTTTTACGACTAGAGATACTGCATCAGCAGGGAGGCGCCTACTTTGACATCGATTTTTTACCTCAATGGAAACCCCTCCCCTTCCCCGCAGAGATAACGACAAAAATTGAACACTTGCAGGTGAGAGGCAGTGTCAATCTTCTGAAAACACAGTTAGTACTGGAACATTTACAGGCAGATTTTCCCCATCGGCAGGCGTTGGCTAATGCGAATCAATATCACAATTATGCTGCCGAATTTGCCAGGCAAAGTACAGAACATGCCGCTCTCGTCAATAGGCTGCGTACCTTTCTCCAAAGTGTCGGTCACTCACCAAGTCATTTCTTCCAAGCATTAGGGCAACAAAAATTACCGCCAGACGGTATTCAACTGGCAAAAATATTATGGGGTACCTCGAATGCCGCTATTGTAGCACCGGCTAACAGCCGATCCTTAACCGAGGTGCTGCGACAAATAGGCAACAATTATCGCCGTTTGTCAGAAGCTGGACTGATTAATATTAAGCAAAGCAGTGATATTAGCCAAAAAAAAGGTCTTGAGTACGCCAGTAAATTCGAGCACGATTATGGTTATGCACGGAATGCTGATCCTCAGCTTTTCCTGGCAATGGATTACCGTTTGGATGGTCTTGCCGACGAAGCAAAAGCAACCATCGGTATTAGTGGGCCAGGCGCAGTAAAACGTGCTTTACAAAAGTTATCACATGAAAGCGATCCAACACTCCCCTTTAGCGGTGATGTGTTTGAGCAATTTAATGCGAATACCGAAGAGGATAGAAAACACTCCTGGCTTATTAAAACAGAAAGCATCTCAGATATGGGATTTCGACGGGTGATGTCTCGTGATCAACTGTTGAAAGAAGCGAGGGTACCCTTGAAACCCATAGGTACGTTATATCAAAATATTCTTACTTCCCTGTACAAGCTTCATCGCACTCGAGGTACCGAACGTGTCGAAACGGCCTTTATCCTGAAAAACCAAATACGCACTTATATTGAAAAAAATCCGAATTCTAATCGTCGTCGTGCAGCTTTTTTACAGTTGGAAAAGCAAATTAATCAAGCACTCTTCCCCGTTGCTGTAGCAGATTTCGCCGAAGTGATCACGCCTATTGCGATCGAACAACCGACGCTAGCAAAAGAACTTTATCGCGATACCTTTAATACAACCAGAAGTTACCTCCTCGATAATCCCGTACAAGGTCAGCATCTCGATCTAACTGATTTGTCCTTAACCCATAATATGGCGATACGATTGGAGAAAATTATTATTCTGGTAGATAATTTAGCATCAGGTAACAAAAAATATCATTCACTGGATACGCAAGATTACCTTTTGCTCACTGATTTTTTCCACCAACATGACGGTAAGTTGGACATCAAACGCGTCATACTGACCGCCTTTAATGAAGTACATTATTTAGCCTGGCGTAAAAATGTACATCATGGGCTGCAACTCCAAGACCTTTCTCCTCAGTCAGGTTTAAGTGGTCAAGCAGCACTGCAACAGATTCAACACTGGAATGAGATACAAACTGAAGGAGCCGTGGCTCTGATAGATGCGGGAAGAAATAATCACGAACCGCGGGTAAAAATCGACACACGACTTGTCTTACAGGGGCTGTATACCGACAACAAGGCATCTCATACCTCTCACCAAACACCTTCGCACACTGCAACCTTAGCTCTGGCATGGCTTGATGCCCGCTCTCAAGGAGAGAGAACGGCAAACCAGTTTTTGACAGGATTAGAAATTCATACCGCATTAAACGAACAAAGAGCCGATAGCCTTCTTTCACAGCAAAAAACACAACAAACAGATCACTTGCGTGAGTTATTTAATCAGATAAAAAGAACACTAGGCAATCAACCATTTTTTACCCACCAGCAGATAGCGGCTTTTAACGGAGAGACCGGTCATTATTTATTAAAAGTGGGTAACCATGTCCTGGCACTGACCCATCAGCAGCAAGGTGAACAATACACTTCGTTGCTCTACGCACCCAATATCGGGGAAATGCGCGTCACGGGTTCAGATCCTAACGATAATATGCGAGCACTTTATGCCGCTGTACAGCAATACCTGGCAGGAAAAAATAGCGTTTGGGGTAGCACAACTCGAGCGGAACACTGGGGATTAACGCAGGTAGAGGGTCAGTATCCCGTTGAGGTTTTTAAGGTCAATATCGATACGACCAAGGAAAGGTTTCCTGAGCTGGCTAAGCTAACGAAACTGTTGGTAGATGCCGACACCAAGCCAACACAAATCGACGCTACATCGGATACATTATGGTCATCATTGCATAAAAAACGGACTGACTGGCAACAGATCAGACAAATGAACCACTATGCTAACAAAATAATGAAAAAATACGGTTACTGGAGCGGAATATCCGGCATTTTTCAATATAGCAGCCTGTTAACACGTAATGATCTGACAAAAAGGCAAAGGGAAGATTTAATCTTTGAAAGAAACATTACTATCGCATCTATGGGTTTAGATAAAGTACAGGATATCAGTCTGACTGGTATGAATCGCTATCTCGCTCGCTTACAATCCGCCAATCACGTTATTCGGGCTGGCCACACCCACCTTGGGATCAAACTGTTCGGCTCCCGCACCGGGCAGATCAGTATTCACACGGCGACTAAATTAACTAAATTTGCTGCCCCAACCTTAGGGCTTTTATCCAGTAGTCTAGACATCGTCAACGCTGCCCGTTTATTTTCCCAACTGTCATCAGAAATTAATCCCGATGTCCGACGTGATATTATCGTTAATGCTTCCCTTTCTACAATCAATGCCGCTGTCGGCATCAGCAGTGGTGTTGCTTTAGCAGCAGGAGGCAGAGTAGCGGTAATCGCCACGCCAGCATCGATTGCCATTAGCATGGCGATTACCGTGGTAACACAAAATTATGCTGCTATTCGCACACTTCGGACAATCGAAAAATATACCCGATTAACTTTCTCTGAAAAAATAGATAATTATGTCCAATTATTCTGGGGAGCAGGGCCAAGAGCCGAGGTGCAAAATCGCATACAGAGGGAACAGACCAGGGAAAATGCGCGTGCATACTATGATCGCATTGTAGATGAATACGCAGATAAAATGGTCAACACATCAACACGCGGTATCAATACAGTCTATTACAGCCGCGGTGATTTTGATCTGCAAAAAAATAACTATCGCATATTATTCGTTTATGAAATAATTGGTCGAAAAAGAAATAAACTGAGAATACTGCCACTCACCAATCAGGACAGGATATACCCAGAAGATATACCTCGTGTCAAAACAGAGTACCGTAATCATCATAAATATAAATACTTTAAACTTCATTTTTCAGAGAGAAGCAGCCAGTATCACTATTTTACGCCAACTAATCTGCATGATGTTGATGATGTCGTTGATGCAAGTGATCCACTGGGTGGCCTGACGGCCAGTGTAAGAAAAACGCTAGCAGTACCCACCAGTGCGGATCAGAGACAGCCCGATCAACAAGCAGGAGCGATGGTACAAGAAGGTGCCATTCTTTTTTATCTTGGCGGCGGTAACGATGTTGCCATTGGCCACCCCAACAAAAAAAACATATTTCAAGTGGCTGCAGGCAGTAAAGACTACACCGGTGGTCAATTAGCTGATGTTTTTTACCTCACAGGCGCGGCAGCACCGACAACAGCCAGCAAACTCAATGGCGGCAAGAGTCATGGCAATATTATTATTGCTGACAGCAAACCTTCGGCAGGCACAGGTTATAACATCGATCTCAAACTGGGTACTGTTCGCTATCACGAACAAGAGGCTTTAATTGCCCGTATTGATAATATTGAACATGCGGTTGGGCATGCTGAGACTAACGATATTCTGATCGGTAATCAAGAGAGCAACCATCTCGATGGTAAAGGGGGTCTATGGTAACGATGGCGATGATATCCTGGTATTAGCCAGAGGCTTCGCTGACGGGGGTAACGGAATAGATACCTACCATATTTTGCAAAACCCAAAAACTGATCTGAGTGTTATCAATATTGATGAAAGCTCATCGCAAGAAACATCCAGGCAAGAAGTTAGTAATATCATGCTCGATTATCACGTTGATCACATCAAGGCCGTCACATTTATTAAGCCAGACAAAAGGATAACCGGGCTTAATACAAAAAGCAGGCGCTACGGAATTGAAATATTGTTGCAAAACGATAATGGTACAGAAACGATTTTGAGATTACAGGATGTCTATCGGCTCGCTGATAATGACGAAACTCAGGTTGAGCAGGTTAAACAGTATCTTTTATCAACCCGAACAGTATCTTTTATCAACCCGTGATGGCATGCAGCTATTCCCTGAATGGCCATCAGTCATAAAGTGGAATACTGAAGATAACTGCTGGCCATTTTCACCCTCATTCAAAGCACAATATAGGGTGACTTATGATCACAGAAAAAGCAGCCTCGATTTTTTCAACACCCCCACAACAAACGGTTTTATTCATCTAAAACAACAGTATATGGAGCAACCAGGAGAGGTAACGGTGGCGGGTACTAGGGTGGTCTTGCCCAGCTTTGTCCAGTTGATGGCTGAAGATACTGCCTTTAATGATCACCTGGAAGGGAATAAACAAAATAACCAATTATACAGCCGCTACGGCAATGACAGATTGAAAGGAGATGCTGGGACGGATATCTACCATATTTACAGCAATCAAATTTCGCCAAACCGGGCTACCTTGCGCCGAGAAATAACCCTCGATAACCAGGACACCCAACCCGATCCTCAATTAGATCTGTTGGTACTACATAACCTATCTATTGAACAACTGAATAAAATTGACCGAGACGGTGACGATATTCTTTTGAGCAGAGCGATTGCTGATCCAGATAATAATGTCGATATGGCAATACGTATTAAAAATTTTATGCGTGATGCCAGTTATCGCCATATTGCCTTGATGGATAAATCAGGAGGTTTTTATCAATTAAATGTTGACCAACAAGAACAACCCTATCTTGATAAGACACAGAGTGACATGCAGGCGACAGAAGGGAACGACATCATTAGATTATCTGGCGTAGTAGTCCTCACTGACAATACCTTTGATGCGTTGGACGGTGACGATATTATCATTGATATCAGTGAACGCGATCGGTGCTTAATCGGTGGTGCAGGTAATGATATTTTAATCGCCACGGGCGCAGGAAAAAAAACATTTATCGGTGGCCTTGGAGACGATAAATTATTTGGCGCTAACGGAGATGACACCTATCATTTTGC
Organism: Candidatus Fukatsuia endosymbiont of Tuberolachnus salignus; assembly: GCF_964030845.1. Lineage (NCBI taxonomy): Bacteria > Pseudomonadati > Pseudomonadota > Gammaproteobacteria > Enterobacterales > Yersiniaceae > Candidatus Fukatsuia > Candidatus Fukatsuia endosymbiont of Tuberolachnus salignus. Next base: position 1,948,031 of record NZ_OZ034983.1, on the reverse strand, counting down.
CCGTGGTGATGGTTATGATGAAATTGAAGACAGCGGCGGTACTGATACCTTGTTGTTGAGTGGAGCGATATGGAGAGAAGAAATGCTTTTTCAAAGAAATAAAGATAATTTGCAAATTATGATCAGATGGCGAAATACCTATGATGCTATTACCATTAAAAACTATTTCACCTCCTCGGAAAATAAAATCGAAAAAATACGAACAGAGGAAGAGGAAATAACTGCTGCCGAGATAGAAACCTTAGTACAGACGATGCCTCTATTCCCCACTGATGCACCCAGCTCTCTTCAGCCGACACCAACGGCGGCAATCAACGGTGCAAACCTGCTCACTCATCCCTCTTCCTCTTCCTCAGCTTGGTAATCCAATTGCAATACCATCCGCAATAATGCGGAGACAGGTTCAAACAGATGTTCGGGGATAACATCACCACAATTGACATCACTATGTAATGCCCTCGCTAGCGACACATTTTCTACTACTGGCACCTCCATTTGTTCCGCTAGCCTGATAATGGTTCTTGCCACCTCAGCATGTCCCTTTTCGATCACCACGGGCAAAGGCGCTTCTTCTGGATGATAAAACAAACAAACGGCAAAATGCGTGGGATTACGCACCACAGCGGTTGATCGCTTCACATTGGACGCCAAACTACCGCTCTGTATTTGCTGTTGCAATTCCCGCCGTTTCTGTTTGATATGGGGATCGCCCTCGGTATCTTTATGTTCCCGTTTAACTTCTTCCTTCGACATTCTTAGCTGCTTCATCACGCTATGGCGTTGAAAAGAATAGTCGAGCAGAGCAAACAATAAATAACAGGCAATTAATGAACCGAGCAGCCAGCTCATTAACGTACCAAATACCGGAACGGCGCAGGCACTGCCACAATAGGATAAATAGCCAAAGGTAGGAGCATAACGACTGAGTAAATAACCGAAAATTAATGACAGTAAAATAATTTTAGTTAATGATTTCGCCAATTCGAACAGGCTACGTAATGACACTAAATTACGCAAATTACTGATAGGATTAATCCTCTCCCCTTTAAAAGAAAGCGCCTTGGTTGCCAATAAGGGGCCCACTTGGACAATCCCCATCAATAAGGTTATCAATACTAAGGCACCGCCCAAAATACCTGTCACATGCACCAGCAGTGACGTTGCTTCTGAACCAAGACGCAATGCCGCAATATTGAGCGGCTGATTTAGTTGTTCAATACTACTCATAATTAACGCAGCGACTTGATCGACCAGATCGTAACCCGTCAACATAAAATAGACCAACACCACTACCAGCTGTGCACCCGAAGTGATTTCCACACTTTTAATTACCTGTCCTTTTTCACGGGCGTCCTTAATTTTTTTCGGGGTGGGTTGTTCGTTTTTTTCAGCCACTATTCACTACTCCTTAATGACTGAATGATCCTACCCATATCTTGCTCAATATTATCAATTTGAGACAAATAATGGTGGAACGCAAAGGGCAAACCAATAAGTAATAAAAATAGGGCCATCGCGCTTTTGATCGGCATAGCGAGAAAAAAAACATTAAGTTGCTGTGCTGAGCGGTTAATTAACCCCAAGGCTAAATCTGTTAATAACATCACCAATAATGCAGGCAAGGCAAAAGTCATACAGAGTTCAAACATGAGTCTCCACTGTATTTTAATAAAGGTAAAAAAGGATGCAGAAGGCATGATCCCTTGCCCAAGAGGCAACAGTTTATAAGAACCGTACAGCACCAAAAGTAATTGATTAAAACCACCAGAGATCAAAAACAGCACGGATAAAACCTGGGTGAATAAAATACCGAAAATAGAGGATTGCATCCCCATCGTCGGGTTAAGCAAGGTCGCCATAGTGGCACCGCGCATGGTATCTATCAAAAAGCCGGCCATATCTATCGCCCAAAACGGCAAAGCGGCAAAAAAACCAATGATCACCCCGATCAATAATTCGACCAACACCAGTGAAAACCAGGCGATCAGTGAGCCGGAAGTAATCAATGGCGATGAAACAAACAACGGCGTCATGGGTAAAGCAATCGCCACCACTAAACCATTACGCAGTAAACTACTACCCAGACTACGAGCAGTAAACAAAGGTAAAATCAATAACATACCAAATGGTCGCACCATCGCCAGTGCTAATGCTGCTACCCAAAATAGATGCTCAGCCACTTCAGTTACGCATATTGCCGATTTGTGAAAAAACCTGGTGGGTATAGTTCAACAGCGTACTGCCCATCCAATGATAGCTGGCTAACAAAGTCACCGAGACTGCCAATAATTTAAGCAAAAACTGTAATGTTTGGTCCTGTATCTGAGTTAAGGCCTGAAACAGGCTGATCAATAATCCAACGACTGAAGCAACGACCACGACTGGCATGGAAAGCATTAAAACAATCCACAACACCTGGGTGGTGAGTTGAACAACAATGGCATTACTCATGTGTATGATCCTACTAATTGCCCCAACAACAGATGCCACCCACCGACCATAAGAAAGACAAGTAGCTTAAAGGGTAAAGAGATGGTCATCGGTGATACCATCATCATTCCCATCGCCAGTAATATATTAGACACAATGAGGTCGATAGCCACAAAAGGCAGATAGAGTAATAGCCCAATTTTAAACGCCTCTGTCAGTTGGCTGACAGTAAAGGCTGGCATCAATATCAGCAATGAATCAGATTTAATTTTATCGCGATATTTTTCCGGCCAATCGTTTTTAACGATATCAGAGAAAAAACTGGTTTGTTCGGACGCCGTATGACGCAGTAAAAAAGCGCGATAAGGCTCCAATGCTTTTTTATCAATTTCTTGCGCAAGAGCGGCAATATCATCTGGCAATTTTTCTCCTTGCAGGCGTTCATACGCATCTAACCCAACCGGTGCCATAATAAACACCGTTAATACTAACGCCAGGCCATAAATAGCAATATTCGGCGGCACTTGCTGCACGCCGAGCGCGTTACGTAGCAGAGAAAATACCACTGATAACTTTAGAAACGACGTCCCCATCACCACCAAGAGTGGTAATACAGATAATAAAAACAGCAAAACGATCAACTGGTAGGAGCTATTAAGTAATTCCATTGCCGATTCCACTAGGGCTTGTTGTTTATACCACTAAGGTGTTAGCCACCACTGTTCGATTTTCACCAATAATTCATCGTCACAGCTGACTAGGCAGCCAGAGCCTACTGGCTGCCCACGTAATCGAATGCTGACTTCACCGTAGTGATTGCTTTGACAGTTCAATGTCTGCCCCACCTTGAGTTGACCAATTTTAGCCGTCGGGAGGGTGAGGCAGCCAATCTCCATCGTTAGTGTCTGAGGCAATTGATGTAAAGAAACGGATTGGTTTTTTGATGGCGACAGAGCGGCACTATCCAGCTCCAGTAATTCATCAATATCCTGATTTATATTTAGTATTGTCATCTGGTTTTCCTCACTTAACCTGATATGAATCTGCGGCCCCGCGACCTGCCACAACCAGCAGCAGCCCCCCTCAAGATCGGCAGCAGCAGATAACCGCAACCCATCACCAACGTGAATCCTTTGCAATTGTACCAACGATAAGCGACACCAACCCACCACCAATCCGCATTGATACTGCAATGGTAGACGCTCACCTGACGCAGACGATTTATTACGTGGCCAATCCGCTAAAATTTGAGATAACACCCGCAACGGCCAATCGACTAACACAGCATGAAATTGCCGATCTTCCTGGCTAAACGTGCAGACCACTGCCCACTGTTTTAATAAATGCTCTTCACGCGGCAACTGATCAGTCACCGCCAATGGAAGAAATACCGATGTTAATGGCGCAAGCGCCCAGTGAGACACACCAACCAATAAATCCTCGTCCAGACAGCTGGCGTCAGGAACAGCAAGCACAGTTTCTAGCCAGTCAGTCCACTCTTGTTGAGGCAGCCAAACGCCAGCGCTAACCCGATCCAGCGTCACCGGCAGATAAACGCCAGCACCTTCGACCACTTTCAGACTCACTGTTACCGCATTTTGTGTCCGGCCGTCTCCCAGTAGTGAACTTAACGATGTTAACTCAGGGGATAGATTCAACGGCATCAACGACCTCCAACGAACAGGGAACACCAAGCCGTGTTAGCGCGCGCTGCCAACGCGCTTTGAACCGGGACAGCAAGCGTTTCGTCTTACTGTTGGAACAGCGCAACTGTAACACCCAGCCGCTTGCGGTTAGCGTGACACGCACTTGCGTTCCATTAAGGACCCCAGAAACAATACGGTAATCCGCCCACTGATCCGGTGATGCCAATCCGTGTTGCGCGGCCTTAGTTGCCACCAATTTATGAGATAACTGTGGTTGCAGATAACCGGCAAAACGTTCTCGGTCTCGCTGATCGCCCTGTTTAGGGTCATTAGCGATGCTTGCCCTCACGGGTATGGCACCTTCAATATCGATTCGACTCATCTTCAATCAGTATCCGTAGTTTTTCCTGCTCACGCAAATTACGCTGCAACAATGCTCGTTGTTCTTCTACCTTTTCGGCAAGCTGCTGACCTTGTTCCAACAATTCACTAATTTGCGATTGTTGACCACGTTCTTGTTGATAAAGCTGGTGTAATTGATCTTTTTGTTCACTGAATTCAGCCGGCGCTAACAAACCACACCATTGTGTCAGCTCACGTAATTGCTGGCAAAGTTGTTGACGTTTAACACGACTGGCCGCTAGCTGCTCATTCAGCTCCGCTTGTTGTTGACAATACTGCGCAATACCACGACGCAAACTTTGTTCCCTGCGCTCGCGGATCCCCAACAAACGGCCCAGGGTTATGACTCCAGCACGTGCTCGAGCTGCTTTAATGTTTGTTCCAGATCGCAATGTGTCTCTCTCCCCTGTTGCAAAAAAGCACAAACCGCGGGATAACGGCGCAAGGCTTCATCCGCCTCAGGATCATGACCGGTTTGATATTCACCTACACGGACCAATAATTCAATCTCCTGATAGCGTGCCTGTATCAGGCGTAGTTTTTGCGCCAGTGCCAAATGCTTTGCGGATACCACCTGTGGCATAATTCGGCTGACACTGGCCGCAATATCGATCGCTGGATAATGCCCCGCTCCTGCCAATTGCCGTGACAAAACGATATGACCATCCAAAAGTGAGCGAACTTCGTCAGCTACCGGTTCGTTCATATCATCCCCTTCGACCAATACCGTGTAAAACGCAGTAATACTGCCGCGATCGCTATTGCCGGTTCGTTCCAGCAAACGCGGCATCGCTGCAAAGACGCTGGGAGGAAAACTACCGGCTGCTGGCGTTTCACCCGCGGCCAGGCCGATTTCGCGCGCCGCCCTGGCATAACGTGTTAACGAATCGGCCATCAATAATACTTTTAAACCCCGGTCGCGATAATATTCGGCAATGGTGGTTGCTGTGTAGATACCTTTGAGGCGTTCCAATGCCGGACGATCAGACGTTGCGACCACCATTACCGTGCGGGCGCGCGCTTTTTCTGTCAGCACCTGTTCAAGAAATTCCCTGACTTCACGTCCACGCTCGCCGATCAGCGCTAGCACCATCACATCGGCATCACTGCCCTCACACAACATACCGAGTAAAGTACTTTTCCCAACACCCGCAGCAGCGAAAATGCCAATACGCTGACCTTCTCCACAGCACAACATAGCATCAATTGCACGTACACCCGTGACCAAGGGTTTTTCTATCGGATTACGCGTCAGCGGGTCCGGGGGCGCACGATCCAGTTCACGCCAATTGCCACCCAATGGCGCACCATTATCCATCGGTTGCCCTAACCCATCGAGGATTCGGCCCGTTAACCCCGATCCTACCGCTACACGGTGAGCATGTCTTAAAGGAGACACTCTTTGCCCACTACGCAACCCTTCGGAGGAGGAGAAAGGTGACAACAGTGCCACCTGTTGTTCAATAGAAACCACTTCAGCCAGTATCCCCTCAGGCTCTATGCGGCAAAGTTCCCCCATGCTGACTCCTGGCAAGCTAGCGCGCAGCAAAGTGGGCCCGACATCCAGTATCGAACCACTGTAACTTAAGCCACTCGGCGGTGAGGTTGCAAAACTCAATTGCCGTTGTAAATTTGCACTCAGTAGATGAATATCAGGCAAATTCATCGAGTTCTTCCCCAATCAGCTCAACCATACCCACCACTTTAATATTAATTTCATCACCCAATTCCTGCCAGGAAAGCACGGGTAAGATAAACATGTCACGTTCAATAATTTTGCGCAAAAAACGGCGTACATCAATAGCCGTTAATAATGCAACATCAGGGTGCTCTTCAACAGCAGCTTTAATTTTATCCAAGATCAAACGTGATTGCTTTGGATCCAACGACGAATAGGTTCCCGCAGAAGTCTGGCGGATAGATTCACGGATAAGATTTTCGACTCCCTCACCAATACGCAACGCTGGCAACCAACTGTTACCCTTACCGAAACGTAAACAGAGATGACGGCGCAAAGCAATACGCGCATATTCTGTCAACATGATGATATCTTTTTCTTTGGGTGCCCATTCCACCAAAGCACCAAAAATCGTCCGTAAGTCACGGATTGAAATACCTTCTTCTACTAGCCGTTGTAAAATCTCTGTCACTTTGCCTACGGGCATCTGACGTTGTAATTCTTTCACCAGTTCGGCATAACGCCCTTCCATCGCATCCATTAAATAACGTGCTTCCTGCACACCGATAAACTCTGAGGTATGGCGTTCCAACACCCGTTTCAAACAGTGAATGATACGTTGATTCCCTTCGGTATAGGGGATACCTAGCGTTTTTGCGCGTTCTTTCTGGGAGGCGGGGATCCAATGTAATTCGCCTATATTATGAGCCAGTGTCTCGCTACGTGATCCTAATTGTACATTAGGCGTATTGAGCAACAGATCGTCAGGCGGTAACACCAGTTTAAGTACCTGCTCTTGATAAACACGAATCGATAAACTGTTATCCGCCCAAGAAGGATCACAACGTATCACCACCTCAGGGAGCGGCACGCCAAGATATTCAAAACGTCGCCAACGGAGTCCGTCCACATCACGCTTTAAATCCTTGTGATGCAGATTGGTAGAACAGTACAACATCAGTGGTACTGCCCCTGGTGTCATTTCTGCGCCTTCCTGATAGTCAACATCTTCACCGTCCACACTCATGCTATTGCCTGCTTGCGTGCCACGGCGTTTTTTACGGTAGATAATAAAAGCCGGGGCCACAATAAGTGCCGCCAGCCCGGCGAAATCTAGAAACGGAAAGCCAGGCAATAACGCAAACATCAACAGTAGTCCTGCAGCCATCCACAATGCTTCTGGTTGTCGAACAATCTGACTGGCCACATCTTTCGCCAGACTCTGCTTTTCATCGGCAGGAACACGTGTAACCACAATCCCGGCAGTAATCGAAATCAGCAATGAAGGAATTTGCGCCGCTAACCCATCACCCACGGAAAGCACGGAATAAGTCTGTACCGCATCTCCTGCCGACATCTGATGCTGAAAAACACCGATGGCAATACCGCCAATAATATTGACTAAAATAACAATGATGCCAGCGATAGCATCACCTTTAACAAATTTCATCGCACCATCCATGGCACCAAATAGCCGACTCTCTTTTTGCACCCTCGCCCGCTGGCGACCCGCTTCCGCGGCGTCGATAACACCTGCTCGCAAATCACCATCGATGCTCATCTGTTTGCCTGGCATCCCATCGAGAGAAAAGCGTGCGCTGACTTCGGCTACCCGTTCAGAACCCTTGGTGATGACAATAAACTGTACCACGGTGATAATGGTAAAGATGATCAAACCCACGGTGAGATTTCCACCCACGACAAATTGACCAAACGCCTCAACAATTTCTCCCGCATCATGCTGTAGCAATACCAAACGGCTGGTACTGATGGTTAATGCCAGCCGATATAAGGTGGTAATCAACAACAATGAAGGAAAAACCGAAAAATCCAGCGGATCACGTAAGTAAATCGCAATCATCAATAAAGTAACGGAAAGCGCGAGATTGATAACAATCAACACATCGACCAATGCCGTCGGCAATGGCAGGATCATCATAAAGATGGCGACCAACAACATCACCGCCAGAAATATATCTTGCCGGGCAACTATCAGCATTAGCCCACGTTTAATTGGTTCGAACATTATGACCATTCGCCTTGAAGAGATCTAAGTAGTACACATTGCTGCTTATAGAGTTGATACCAGAATTCAGCGCCAGCAGCGGCATGAGGACAGCAACTTACCATAATACCCGTACCCAATCGATAGATGCGTTGCGGGATACCCTGAAAACGCTCAAGCCGCCAACGTTGCTGTAAAGTACGCAATTCATCGAGACTCGGCATGGCTTTTAAACGCCCCGTCGTCAGTAGTAACCTTTGCTGCTTAATCTCAATAAATACTGCACGCTGACCTATGCGCCATTCCATACAGGATGCAACCGCTTTACAGGGTAATTCCGCTAATTTAACAAATAATTGCAAATTGCGGGTCATTACCAAATCCATATCCACTCTCGGCTCCGCTTAAAACCTGTTCGACATCTCTCGTACTCGCTGATACACCGTTAAAAACGCGCTCAACATGTTCATTGACTCCCTTTTGTTGTATACAAAGAGTAAACCGCGCGCCTTCGCCCGTTTTTTCCTCTTCTGAGCACAGCGAGAAAGATTTAGAACAGGTTCTGATAGATAATTGAGTGCCCTCTCCAGTCTAGCAGAGGAAAACACTCATGAGGATTCAAAAAGTGCCCTCTCCAGTCTAGCAGAGGAAAACACTCATGAGGATTCAAAATTAACCAACGTCTCTAGTATTTGCTCACGTTGATCATCATCTTTAAAGCAGGTCGCTGGCATCAGTTTAAACAGCTCACATAATCGCAAGACAAAACCGGGTTGTCGCTGCGGTGTTAACTGTTCCAATTGAGAAAACCGCTGCTGTAACCATTCACTGAATAGCCACGATTGCCCAACAATAGTCAATACTTCCTGCAACACCACTTCCCCTTGCAAACCACATGCACACCCAACCTGGTTACAATGATCTTCTAATCCAAGAAACAGCAGCACACGCCGCAGTTGGCGGAGCATGGCAGCCAATCGATGGCTTCGCCTGGAGGTGGGTGGTTGAGTGCTCATATCAAACGCTAACGCACGCAACAATACGCGGATCTTACGTTTACGATCCTGCCACCGGCTTACCCGTTTAAACCATTCATCGAGTGATTGCTCTTCTTCATCATCAATGCTTTGTTGAAACAGCCGTTTCATCTGGCGCAACGCAGCCGGATTGAGCTGACCGAATTCTAACAAACCAAACAACTCGACTTCCCAACCGGCTTCTTCCATCAATGCTGCCAATTGTTGAGACAAGGTACGGCGACGTGCGGGATTATCGTGGTACTGCAATAACAGGGAACTGATCTGTAACATTTTCTGGGCGCGATTTAACTCGCTATCCTGCCCAGCAAAGGAGAATTTTGCTAATAGGTTTTTATCGCCACTGCTCTCAAGCATTTTCTGAATCAGTGCCAACAAGGCCTGCATACTGCGCTCTTGACGTGTGGTTTTTGCCTGTTTCTCATCTTGCCGTCTTGTGCCTAAGAGCAGGCTCATTTCTTCTACGGTTTCGTACAATGCTCCAGCCCTTGTTTCTTCGGCGATAAGACTCATTATTGAGCTGGCATTTAAAACTTGACCCTCGTCATGAGGCTGCCCGGGATGCGGATCGTTACGGTGAATAACTGGCTGAATACCTTGCACCGAGTTGAGTGGTGTAACCATTAACTTTCATCCTGTAATATCACCGATGACTCATGTAGCCATGATACTAACTGCGACAAATGATCACTGAGCGAGATTTTCAGCGAAAGCAGTGGTGAAGCCAAAATCGCTTGATCCGGCGCGAGATTAGCGTCGGCACGCAGCTTGAGTCGATCGCCCATCGCTTGCTCTAACGCGGTGAGTTGTTGTGGATGGGCACTGAGTATCATCACCCCTTGTTCCGCCATTTCCTCAACCTGATCACTCAGACGCGTGATCAAAATCTTATCGACCGACTGTTCACCTGCCCAGGATTGGACCACAGTCGTGATCGCTTGCATGATCCTGCTGCGTGCCTGTTCCACCAGCACCTTATCAAGCTGTTCAGCCTGAACTAACCAGTTAACATGGCGTTGCAGCAAGGTGCTTTCCATTTCAATCCGCTTTTGCTCCACGATTTCTGTCGCCTGCTGTTGAGCGGCAGCCAAGAGTGCTTTTTTTTCTTTTTCTGCTTGCTGCACAATCAATTGTGCCCGCGCGTGAGCCTGTGCCTCTATTTCCAGGCTAATATCTATTTTTTTAAAGATATCTGCGGGGATATAAGTACCAAGCGGTAAAACGTAATGACGCTTTTGTATACTGATGTGGAATGGATTCATAATAGACGTTCCAGTCTGGCTAACCAGAGATCTGCCGATGGTAGCCACAGAGCACGTGGCAGAGGCGGTAACAAAATAGATAAAGCCTGCCAGGTGATCGCCGCTGACGTTGTCGCATGCAAAATACCGCGACCGAGCTGTAATGCGACAGCGGGTAATTGCTGTGGACTAAAGATAGCTGCGCGCCCTCCTGGACAACCCATGCCTAAAAGTTGACACAGATGCTCATCAGTTAACAACGGATGTAACACCTCTCGATAGCTGCGTATCCGCAAATAGTCAGTGCAACGCAAACTCACCAACCCCAATGCCATACATAATGCATCCAGTCGTGGCTCTAATGCCATTTGTGCGATTTGTTTATCCGTTAAAACGGCAGGAAGGGGTTGCCTGGGAAAACCACGCAAACGGATCAAACACCGGTTTACAGCCCGATCACGCGCATGACAGTCTCCATAACGGTATTTTTTACTCTGTAACCCCATTCTGACGAGCCACAATGGATGCGCGAAACGCACGGGTTGCCAAGCCAATTGGTGTAACCGTATTACCGGTTGGTTAAGGGGCATCTGTTGACCGGAAATTGTCCGTCGTTCGACAGCCACCGATTGTTCAGGCATGCTGTTATGATCAGAAACTCTCTGTGGGTCAACCATAATCAAATACCATCATCTGCGTAAATATTTTATCCAAGCGATAAACGCCAAAGCACCGATTAACACACCCAACCCTGCCAATACAATCTGAACCGTTTTGACGTTTGCCAACAACCATTGAATATTCCACGAATGGGCTGGCTTCAATTGTGCTGTTTGCGCGCTAAAACGAAAATTAGCGGGCTGCATCAATACACTGATTTGTTCATAATCAATACCTGGGATAGCATCATGAATCAAACTTTTTATCTGTGAGCTGTAGCTTTCCAGGTTAACTTCTGGCGAAAATTTGATAAACACCGAGGCAGCATTTGGCACACTGCTTTTGCCGTCGGTAGGTGCGGCTATGGCAATGGTCACATCAGCACGGATCACACCGTCCATATGACTCAGCATGCTTTCTAATTGCTGCTCCTTCAGATAAACCATTTTGGCTTGTTCTTGCACCGGTGACGTGACCAACTGGTTAGAAGGAAAGAGCTGATCGACAGTCACATAACTTTTGCGTGGATAACCGTTTTGCCGCAGTAACTCAACCGCATTGATAAAGTGATCGCGGTCAACTTTCAGTGCCACCGTTCCACCTTTTTCCTGCTCTTTTTCGGCACTGATACTGTGCAACATCAACAGCGCAAGCATCTGATTGGCTTCATTCTCGGCTAAACCGGAATACAGCTCGACCTTACAACCGGCAAGTGATAACACTATCAGTAACATCACTACACCACGTTGCATTATTCTCATGACATATTGACCAATTTGTTAATACATTCACCACCTTTCCCAACGACTTTCGCCAGTAGATTCACTTCCACATCAATACGTCCTATTGTTACTTGATCGGATGCCGTTTTTTCTAGTGTCATAGGTTGAGCATTAAGCATCTGCGTGAAAGTATCAATTTGTTTCTGAGTAGCGTTAAGTGGCGCTTGAGACGCTACAGGCTTGGTCACTGCTTCAATGGCTTCAACAGGAACATAACTCATAATGTATTTCTCCTATCAATGAGATAGACGGCCCGGCTGCTGTGTATCTGCTGGAAACAATTCCGGCGCTAATAACTGACGTAGTGCCAAAGCGTCTGCCGATTGACTTTTCTCCAGTAACTGCAACGCTTGCTGACGTTCTCCCAAGCCAAATAATAACATTGCCTGGCATAACAAACGCACTTCAGGATCGGGCACCAATAGTGGTAAGGCTTCCAGGATCGTGCGTGATTCTTTGAACAAACCGTGATTAACCCCAGCCAGAGCGGCTTCAACCACCAGTTGTCGACAAGATTGAGTCAATAATGTCATATTTTAGCAATTATCCCACTGCATACATCGAAAATCTTTTTCGTTACTGAGCTTCCAAAAGAAACAAAATTTGAATATTGCTGAAGAGCGAACTGCATTTTCATCATTTCTACCGGATTTTGCAAATCGCTAGTCGACATTTTATTTTCAACACTTTGAGAAGCTCGTGCTATCTGACGGCTAATACTATCTAATATTTGTTGAATGTCCATTTGCTTCTCCTAATCCGTCAACGTACGTAGCTGTGAAGGACACTGCTGATAACGGCGACGAAAGCTGTCAGAAAAGTGAGCATGATTGCTAAAGCCACACTCCATAGCGATGTCTGCTACCCGTAAACGAGTCGAAAGCAATAATTCACACCCTTTTTTCAAGCGCTGATCCAGTAACCATTGCTTTACTGACATACCAAATTTCTGATAGAAAAGAAAATTAAGTTTACGGGTTGAAATGCCCAGCTCATCGGCATAACGCGAAACACTCCAAGGATTGAGACTATTCTGCTCAAAGAATTCTAGCAGCTCATTATTGGTTCCGACGATCAAATTGAGTAGGCTTGAGAAATAAGCGTTTTCCATGCCTAGGCAATAGAGATAAAGAAAGCGCAATGATACGCCACGTTCCATATGCGTTAACTGCTCAGCAGCCTGCATCATATCTGCTTGTAGCGGCAACATTTTACAGGTCTCAAATACCACGCGCTGACGCTGTTTAGATTGTACTGACTGTTCCGCCAGTGTTTGATACAGCGGTAATAAATCGATGGGGTAACAAAATACGGTGGTCAATGTGCTACGGCAGAAAGTAGAGGCAATGGCGTTTTCATCTGCCACAACCAGGTGACCCACGGGTATGGTGCTACGTTCACTACCACACCGTAATGTCCCGTCTTGCCGGAATAAAATAAATTGAATTGATTTCATGTTCACCTCCGGAGGACTCTTGACTCTTACAGTCTTGCTCAATTTCAAGCATTACCCCATCAGGTGTATACCTCATATTTTCTGATATAAGGTATATGGAATTTTATTGATATCCTTTATGCGTATGTATAGGCACGATGACGCCGCTTGGCGGAAGCTTCTTTGAGTATGTGATGGCAAGCACCCAGTAGGGTCTCTATAAGTTCGCTATTACTTTCTGCCCTTTTTAGCCTATTGGCTTCTTCCTCTCTTTGTGCACATTCTATTTCTGCCTGACATTTTGCCGCTGCCTGTGCAAGTGATGCCTCTCTTCCTGCATCACATCCCTCTGTAACAATTTGAGTGCATTTCAGGGCGTAATTTAATACGTTGAGCGCTGCTGTTGCCAGCCCCCCCACAGTACTCGGAACACTAAATAGACTGAACGATGGCAGAAAAGCTAAAATCCCACGGATAATTACCGAAATCACAGCCGATGCAATGGCAGCTTGTTTTTCCGGTAGTTTGAGAAGAACAAAAATTTTATTAACAAGGAAAGCAAGACAATCATTGCCGGTAGACAACTCATCCTTTCCTGATTTACTCTGCTTAAAATTATAATATTCACAGCCGATATCACCTAAGGCCACTGCCAATTGGACGCAGGCCAATATCAAAAAGGGTGATGTTGCCCCTCCAGTTAACACTGTTGCGATTGCAGCTACCACCACTGCCGTTGCAGGAAGAATTGTAGCCATAAGCGTTTTTCGCAATCCCCTCAAGGCTTCGCTAACCTTAATAATTTTTAAGTTTTCTTTTTTAAGAAATGCTACATCTCTTGGCGGTATTGTCTCTTCTAATCCTACCTTATCACTATTTGAAGCTCCTGGATGGCAAAGATCCCTAAGAACGGTAGTAACCGCAATAATTTCTTGTTCTTTTTCAAGCGGTGTTATATTTCCTGGCAATCTTTCCTTTTCTAACCCCTCCTTAGAAGGCAATGGGATTTCTAATTTATCGGACGCTACTACATCATGGTTATAATTTCTTTTATCTATTTCATCGCCAATAATCTTAATAGATGTTGTAGGATTTAACATACTGTTTTACCTCGCTACATATATACATTAAATTTTAGCCAATAATCGATTTGCTTTTTCTCTTATCGTTGTATAAGCAGGATCAACGTAGCTTATTTCAATCACTGTTTGCAGTACTTCTCTAGCATCTGCTTTTCTTCCCAGAGCTTGTAAACAGACTGCCATTTCACATAACGGTGCTGGGTCGCAAATATCTAATGCCTGTGCATGGTCGTAACAGGTTAATGCTTTGAGATACTCTCCTTGCATCTGTAAAGCACCCGCCATGGCCAAATGAAAGCGGCGTTCTCCAGGATAATGTTGCGTTAGCCAGGTAAAATCGGTCAATGCCGCCACATAATCTTTTTTTTGCCATGCCTCATAGCCACGGGCATAGAGTTGTTCCGCATCTAGTCCATCGTCATGGTGAACTTCTTGTCGTGTTGTCAATAAATTAGTACGGGAAATTTTTTTTCGATTATTCGCAGCTTGGTAAGAAATATTCACAAATAATTCTCCACTGGCCGACTAATTTTACGAATAGCAATAAAATATCACACTTGCGAATATAAAAAATAATCAATTAGAATATTTTTATTATATTTTCATATCATTTATACCCAATGAATTTCGAGTTACGGCAAGGCGGCAATCAATCGAATCCCAGGCGTGTACAGGTAGTACATGACTGGGATGAGTGCGAGCAACCAACGCCGCCGTAACTTGAAAAGCGAAGGGTATATTTGTGATAATGAATCAATCAATCTTTATTATCTAATGGTTTTTACTTATTGCATTTTTAGAAAAAAATAGAATGTATCATAGTGATTAAATATAAATCACAGATTGTTTCTATTATAAACAAGAGGACTATCCTTACAAAAAATAAGGATAATATATATCGGTTTTATTATAAGTTGGATGGGAAATTTAATAATATTTAACTTAGTCTGTGCCTATTATTTTGCCCAATGTATATGTTTTTCGAGATATTTGAGAGGGTGTGATGTTTATCAATCTCCAGTAGGAACAGTAAAAATAGAGGGTCCATGATCTATGTTGTCTACCTTGGATGACATTAACAGTGTTTGTAATGATCTAAATCTACCTTCAGCTGCCTCAGCTCGTTGTAAAGCGGCGAGGTATTCTTCTTGAAAAAGCGTTGTAACGTTTGTTTGCTGTTGAGAAGAAGGTTCGGTTTCGCTATCTTCTTTTGGTTCTTTTCTATTGAAATATGCCTCTATCCCTGCTTTAAGCAGGGTCATCACATTAAGTAGCCAAGTGATCCCCATAATGACTGCTGGAGGCATGGCGGCAACCTTAACTATACTGGAGGTTCCTCCGACAACGATAAGAGACACACGAGTAACAGATGCAATTATGGATGAATATTTAAGATTGTTTCTACGCGACATACCGCAGCAACTGAATATTTTAAAAAATAGGTTAGCGATAGAATCAGAATGCATAGGCAACAGCGCATGGCCAGATTTAGCGGCTTCCAAATCATGCCATGCGCATAAAAAATCGGCCGAAACGACCATAAAATAAACACCAGCCAGTACTACTGGCAGAATCGGGCATGCCACGCCCGTTGCTACTATTGCTGCAAAGGCTGCAGTAAGTCCTAAAGCGGATAAGACTAACTTACCAATATTTAAGTAAAATGCACGACGAGAAAATTCAACCAGGGACTTATTATGCTCAGTCTTCGCGATCTTTGCTTGCTGTATATTTATCACCTCAAAACCGGGTGCGATAAGTGTTGGTTTTTCATCTATTGCGAAAGAATGATAATCTGTATCGCCCTGTATAGACATAGCTCTGTCACAAACGCCCTGAGGCATAGCTCTGCCACAAACCTCGCCCATATTTCCTCCAAAGATGATGAAAATGGTAAATACAGGGTATTAAATCTCGGCAAGTAACCGATTAGCCTTTTCCCTTGTCACCGCATAAGCGGGATCGCAATAACTCATTTCAATCGCTGTTTGCAATGCTTCTCTGGCGTCGGTTCCTTCTCCCAGTTTCTGCAAACAAATCGCCATCTGATATATTGGCTCTGGATCACAAGGCTCTAAGGTTTGGGCATAGTGGTAACAAGCTAAGGCAGCAATATATTCTTTTTCCATTTGCAATGCTCCTGCCATTGCTAAATGAAAACGCCGTTCATAAGGATAATTTAATGCCAACCAAGAAAAATCGACTAATGCCGCTGCATAATTTTCTTCTTGCCATGCTTGATAACCCCGTGCATAAAGCTGTTTTGCATCGAGACTACCGTTATCATGCACTGCCAACCGTGCCAGTTTCTCCGTAAGTGACGTGTTTTCTCGATGATGGGTTGCTTTATAATGAATACTCATCGCTCATCTCCCTTTAGCACAATCAATTTTACTGACAGTAATAAAATATTATGTTTCTGAACATTAAGAATTGACGAATACTATGCCTTTTTACTTAGCATAATAGTAATAATATTGTGTATTAATTTGTCGCAACTTATTACAGACATAAAAAAAGTAAACAAGAAGATGTTTACTTTATCAGATGTGCAATTTTCGTTTATCGCCCATTAATTTTTCGATAATTCTTCACCATTATGCCTTAGAGCCTGTTCGAAATCTCTTGTGCTCGCCGTGTTTTGGTCAAGTAATTCGTCAAAAACGCGCTCAAAATGCTCATTTACTCCCTTTTTTGTTATATACAAAGAGTAAACTGCGCTTTTTCGCCCGTTTTTTCTCGTCTGAGCGTCGCTCAAGAAGATTTGGAACAGGCTCTTAGCTTATTTAGGCTGAACACTAGCCAGTTGTCGCCATTTTCATCTGTTGAAAATTCAGCACCTTTTTTCAATAATAGTTGGATCAATCTCGCCCTTATTTCATGCAGCTTGTCATCAAAGACATTATCGATCACCATGCCTTTTATTTCAGTGAGTTCACCTTTTTCCAGGGTCATTTTTTTCAGCAAAGAAAATAAGCGTAATAATCCTGTTGGGGACGTTGTTTCATCGTCCAAGCGTGCCAAGTCACATATTATCAAGCCACCCTGTTCGATACGATAAGTGATTTTGTAGTTATCGTATTCGAACTGGTAGCCTAATAATATTTTACTGCCCAAAAAATAGGAGGGTTGCACAGGGATCCCTCCCTGATTTAAGTAATTAGCGATGGGATCTGTCATGGTTTTCTCTCATCCCCCCATTGCTTTTGTCATAGCACCCGTATTTGCTCGCATAATTGTTTCACACGTATCTTGCAACTGCTTAAGATAATCCCGAATCTTATTGATAGATTCCTGCACCAATTTTTGAATTTGCTGCGCCATCTTTTCTTGCATATCAGCGTTTGCTCTATCGATATTTACTTGGTTATTGATCGAATTAACTGGAATTTTTCCAACACTCGTTACAAGTTTATCTGCCATTTGAGCTAAACTATTGACCAGTTCTGTGAGTTTGAAACTACTGCCCGCAGCGGCTACTCCGATCACTCCCATCACTATGCCTATAATAGCTTCAACATTACCCGCCTTTCGCTGCTTTTCTGCTGCTTCCAATTTAGTCTCGAAGTTTTTTACCATCATCTTAAATTCAGCCAATACATTCGCCGTAAGAGTTTCAGATGCAGTTTGAGCCAATTTATTAAAAAGTTTTTTTACCTCAATCATTAGCTGATCCATATTCATGAGAAGATCAGAAATGGAGGTCGCTAGACGCTTATCTTGATCCAGTTCATTAACATTTTTTGTTTCACCGAGTGCATTTGAATACACTTGGTCTACTGTTGTTATCTTGCACATAATAACTTCCTCTCTATATAAATGATGCTGATAACCCTAATTGAGTAAATTTGATATTGTTGTCTACGATAAATTGCACAGTGTCTTGAGTTTGTTTATTTGCATTTTCCATTACGCTCTGTTGTCTTTCTTGTATCTCTTTAGCCCACTCTTGCATCCATTCCAGGACACTTCGACTAGCACTCAGATCGTTTATTTGTTTTTCAATGTTATTGTTAATAACAGCATGAGCATGTTTACTGATAGCCTGCCCCCCGTGTGCTGCACCGGACACAACAGCTAACACGTTAGAACTCAACATCACATTTTTAAGCATCTTGAGGGACATGTCTTTACATAGACTCAGTATAATCTGCTGGGTCAATTTCTTGGCTGAAAGTCGAGCTCCCTTCTGAATTGTCTTAACCACGGCCTTTTCAATAACTTCAACGACCAGTTTTTCCATCACCTCTTTAGTCAAAGATTTTCCTATCGTACCCGTCATTTGTTCAGTCGCTGTTCTCGCTACAACTGTTGCCGTACGTTGGACACTCTCTTGTAAAAAAAGATTAGCAGAGCCTTTTGTTGCTGTACTGGAAACTGCGCTTAGTGCTTCAGCAGCTCCCTCTTTCAGAGCACTTGATGCTCCTTTAACCACAGTATAAGCACCTTTAACCATTCTACCAATCTGCAAGACATCTAACGCCATTGCCGCCATCTCAAAGCCAAATTGCACTTCTCCTGCTTTTTCAATCACTTGATCTAGTGTTTTTTTATCCCCTACACCGGCCAACAGACAGGTCTCTGCCGCGGCCTTGACTAAACAGGCAACACCCGCCGTGACGTAAGAGACCCCTGCTGCTAAAGATAGAGGATCGAAAGTTGCCAGTGCTGCCGCGATTTTAAATGCACCATATACCACTTCTGCGGCACCTATTACCCAATCAAAAACTGCGGAAAAAATCCCCCCTTTTCTCGCTTTATCGGCTTGGTCTACCGATTTTTCAAATTGTTCCATGTACTCCTTAGATTGCTTTGTACGTAACAGCTGCTCTAAGTCAGCATTACTTTTTATCTGTTGACCCGATCCGGTAGAAATTTTATTCTGCGCAGACACTACAGTCACTGAAGCTTCTTCAGCGATAGACATCATCCCGCCAGCAAGTAAATTTTCCAAATTTGTACCAGGCAGTAGACGTGCCAATACTTCGTTGACCCGAGACTCTGAAATCTTCGGACCTAGAACGTTTGATCGATCAACATAAAATTCAACTTTATTAGCATCGTTCTCCCAGTTAGCAAAAGGAGTACTTAACGACTTGTCGAGGTGCCGCCGTCGTATCTGGCTCTTATCAGAACCTACCTGATCAATATCAGACGGACCAAAATTTGAAGGTGTTGCTGCGCTACTTACCTGGTTTTCAGTGTAGGTATCCATTTCATACCTCTAGTGTCAAACTCGCCAATCCATTTTCTGCGCGTACCCGAATATCATTCATTTCAGGATGAACACAGCACCAATTTAAAGCAGCCCGGAACGCTTTTTCTGCATAAGCCTGGTTACTACAGGCAAGATAACACTCACCTGCCAAACAAGACGGTCGAGGATCGTCAACACATATTTGCCCTGATCTGCTGAAACAATAAATGGCTTGATGGTAATCACAAGTCTGTTTATAGCATTGACCTAATGTTTGCCAATATGAAAAATTGTGATGATCCAAATGCACCAATAAAGTCAATAATACTTTGGCATTTTCATATTCGTCCCCTTCACATAACTGAATACAGTATCGATATAATAATGCTAAGTCTTCCGGTGCTCTATCCGCTAATACATGTAGAGAGCCACCACGGCGCATAAAATTAATTAATGCCTCATTGTGTTGATCACTCATAGTCTATCAGTTCCTATATTAATCACCAACTATGGAGAATGTGTTTCAGCAAATCTATATTAACGCCATATCGTCTTAAGTAAGTCGTTATTATCAGATTGTTGTTTATTAATGAAACCCACTAGCATTTGATAAACCTGAGTGATTTTTTGTATCTGCAAATTATCACTGGTGACCTGACTATTATTACGTGTCACCATGTTATCCAACGATGCTTTTATTGCCTCAAGTTGACCTTTATTCAGCTTACCATCGGTTTTTAATCCCTTTATATAGTCATCAATACTCTGATTATTGACGGTAAGATGCAAATCACGTAAAGCTTGACGTATGTCATCTGGCAATACTAGGGTGTCTTTGGTAGGATCTTTACCACCACTCAGAGTGTTAATATCCACGTTAATATTATTCGCCTCTTCTTGAGCCTCATCCACTATTTTTGATCTGCTCTGCATCGCTGCAAGTTGTTCAGCTCCCAATTTGTTTTGCTGTTCCATCAGTCCATATGCTTCCGCAGCGGCTGCTAGCAATAAACCACAGTCTTCTATAGATTGTAAAAATTCGTTAGTAAAATCATTAATCCCAGCTGTCAATTTCCCACTATTTCCGGCACCCGGTGTAAGTCCAGAAGGAGAAGTCGCTCTATTGCTATTTGGTGTAGAAGGTAGTTCATAAGGTAGTGGTGCATAACCAGGTAACATTGTAGAAGCCATAATCTTATCCCCTCTGATTTACATCATTGATAATCGAATATTGTTTATTTTTGTTTTCAACTGATTAGTTTGATTTTTAAAATTCGCTACAACAACTTTAAGTGCTTCCCGTTCTTTCTTAAAACCATCGGGATAGGTTACTGCTAATTCAGCTAATTTCCTTTTCGCTTCAGGATCATGAGCAGCCCTTGCATCCAGAGAAGATATTTCTTGTTGTAACTTTTTAAATTTTTTATAATCTTTTTTTATTTTTTCATACTGAATTTTCATCACGTGCAAAGTAGATTCAAACTGCTCTGTGTTTGTCATATTTGCCTCCTGATACCAATTTGTATAATTTATATCTGCTATAAACACATCCTAGTCAACAATTTTTTTCCTGTCTTTCACTTTTCTACGCTTTCTAACCGAAATTAGCCAAAATGATATTTTTTTTAAGATTTTTTGTGATAACGGTATTCCAATGTCTCAATTATCTTTTTAGCACTGAGAACTGCTTCGGCAAGTTGACAATATTCTTTTTGAATCTCAGGTTTTTCCGGTATTGTAATAACTTTTTTTAATTCGATCAGCGCTTGTATTAATTCATCCAGCTTGGCCTGAGTTTGTTCTGGATTAGATTTGATACAACGTTCAAGATCCGTAATACGTGGCATGGTAATCATTACTCCAAAAAATTAAAAATCAAGTGGGATGTGCACCAGATTATTTCCTCTCATTAATTGAATACCATGAGCACTGAGAAAAATAACTTTATAACCATTCGGTAAAATCGTGCCTTGCTGTAAACGCAAACCGTTCGCCAATTCCATAAATGCAGATTCCTGATTGCCACCATAACTGACAATTTCCGCGGGAAGTAATTGTTTAGATTGGTCTGACGCAGGAATATTTTGATAAACGATCGGCAGGAAATCAGGTTGTTCCTGATGAACGACGGTCAATATGTTGTTGAGTTTTTGCTGCTGTTCGCCAGAAAGTTGCCCACTGATGACAATATTTTTTTTATTTTGTGTCAAGCTGAGGTAACCCAACAATCCTGAAGACCGTAATTTACCAACCAGTAATTGCAACAATTCTCCATCATGGTTGATAACGTTCCATCCTTGTAATCCAGGCATCGCCGTTAGCACATCCTGTACCTTTTTCCACTGGGGACCCGCCTGAATGGTGCCGTGAATGGTCACACGACCCGGTTGATTACCTTCGCTTACCTCGGCGTCCTGATACCCATATTGACGTAACACATCGCTAACACTGACAATCAGATGATCATCGCAAACCAGTTCGTTACGGTATACCACCGCATTCATCGTCAAAAAATTTTGCAGCCGCCGCATAGCTTCGGAAGATAAGCAGTAGCCACTCAGTTGTACACTGCCATCAGGCTGCCAGCTACTTTTAATATCTTTCAATTTCAGCAACTGAAGTTGATGTGCCAATTGACTTTCGATACCTGTCGGTTGATCCGACTCGTCAACTTTATGATGGCCAGATAACCAAAATAAACCGATGGAGACGACCAGCAATAGCAACAATGCACAGCCCGATAGCAACAGCAACGATCCCCGCCCAGAACTTGAGGGGATACTGATCCCACTCAACGTATCGTTATGCTCACCTAACACCATCATGACACCAGACGCTTCGATCACTTGGTGCAAAGGCAGCGCATTTTTTACATCGAAAACGCGACCATTGACCCAAACACGCCCTGGCGCTTGCATGAAAACCTGATTTTCTGCGACTTTCAGGATCAGGATCTCGCCTTTTTGTAAAGGCAGGAGGACATCACATCCTTGTTCTCCGAGCGTAAAATCTCCGGCAGGCAAACGAACTTCACGCCCATTGAGCTCCCCGTTTAACAGACGCACTTTCAGCTGTGCATTCATTTTAATGCCCCGTGTTAACCGGTACTGCTTTAATTAAGAAAAGTCTGACTACGCTATGTGATTGTTTATCGGTACTACGGAATAATCCACCGATTAAAGGAATATCGCCCAATAATGGAATTTTGTTTTGTATTTCACTTTGTTTATCCTGA
This sequence comes from Candidatus Fukatsuia endosymbiont of Tuberolachnus salignus, assembly GCF_964030845.1. Classification (NCBI taxonomy): domain Bacteria; kingdom Pseudomonadati; phylum Pseudomonadota; class Gammaproteobacteria; order Enterobacterales; family Yersiniaceae; genus Candidatus Fukatsuia; species Candidatus Fukatsuia endosymbiont of Tuberolachnus salignus. Next base: position 1,925,201 of record NZ_OZ034983.1, on the reverse strand, counting down.
ATAAAGCCACCCAACAGTAAACTCTGCCCCACCCTTAAGGTCGCTTGGGTCGATATTTCAGATTTTTGTATTTGTGGTAAGGGTTCATTAACGATCTCCGACGCTTTTTGTACCCCATCCTGAATATTCAGATTAAGTAGTACCTCTTGTTGACCGTTATCGTTAATCATACGTGGCGTGACTCGCAACAAAGAGCCGGAAGTCACAGACTCAAGTTTTGCTACTTTATCGCCTTGTAATTTTGTATAAAAAGTGATGTTTTTATCCAGCACCGCCTGAATATTATTCAGCGTAACAATAGAAGGCCGAGATAATACCCTAGCCCGAGAATTTTGCTGTAATGCATTGAGACGCACCATAAAATTACCGGTATTACCAATGACAGTAGAAAAACCATTACCGCCTTGCGGCATTAAGCTGCTATTGAAAGAGATTTTGCCCCCCCCTAAAGAGGCGGACGCTGCCCAATCAATCCCCAGCTGGTTGATGTTGGCGGCATCGACGTCAATGATAGCAACAGAAATTTCTATTTCAATCGGACGTACATCCAGTTGATTAATCAGACTTTGGTAGATCGGCATGTTCAGCTGACGATCGCGGACAATAATCGCATTCTGCCGTGGATCCGCCGAGAAAAGAGGCAATCCTGTGCTTTGGGCCTTCACACCATCAGTAGCGGCAGCCGCCATACTACCCATAGGCAAACTACTTGAGGCGCTCATCTCACGTAAAACACTGACCAGGCCTGGCACTTTAACTTGTTGATCGCGATATTGATAATCTGAATCTGTTGCCGAGGCATATTTAAGCGTGAAGACTTTTACCGCTTCTTTATTATTGCCGTGCTCACGCACCTGTTCATTAAGGAGTTTCGTTAAGCGGGAAGCACGTTCAATACACACAGGAACCCCGCTAACTTCGAGGGCATTGAGCGGAGAGACAGCCCTTATAGCGCAATTTTTTCCATCGGATAAACCACTTTTTTTGAGATAGTTGATCAAAGTGGTCATGGACAAACCTTCTGGCGAGATGATTTCTTTTCTCACTTCCTGTGTTTTATAAACATAAAGCACATCGCCGTCGGAATACCACGTCAGATTATATTTGACTGATAATTCGGCTAATATCTCTCCGGGGGTTTTATCCTGTAACTTGCCACTAAAGCTGTCGGTGATCTCAGGGCTAACCATAACCGGAATACCGTAGTTTTTTCCGAGTTCCTGCAATAAATTAGCAACCGTGATCCCTTTGCTGTAAATAAAAAAAGGAGAACCCTGCCAATTAATCGGCTGTGCGTAGACCAATGACCCTGATAGCAGACAAATCAAGCCGGCAATTTTCTTCATGCCGTGATCCCGCCTGTTTTTTTTCCGCCAAAAGACGTCACCATAGGTACCTGGGAAACCAGATAGCGATTAAGCGCCACCAGCTGTTCTAACAAAACAGCCACTTCATCGGTTTTACTGTCAGAATCATAACGCCGCCATAACCACCAGCCGTCTTCACCGAGCTGCAAAGCATAGTCTTTAGTCTCTTCTATCGATGCCAATAATAGGGTGACATGTTGTAATGCTGTATCGGGTAAGCCATTTTTTTCTAATAAAAACAATCCAATACAAATAGAATGGGCAAAATCTTTCGCCATACCCTGAATTTCATCCACTTCGAAGCGAACCATATTGGAGCTGGCTACTACTAGTATATTAGTAATCAACGGTTGCATTTTCAATATTTCGAGCATTAAGTATACTGGCTCCTACGCTGCCTTTTTGTATTATTCATCACATGAAACCTTACCCTATCGGTAGAAGACCTGAACTTAGTAATAAATTACCTGATTTTGCTCTAAATATACCAAAATTTGCAACAAAATGCACTTAACCCTTGATCTCCATTACCTCCTATGGCGTACTGATAAAAAGAATTGGATGACTTTCTATGGGAAATACCTCATCACTGGTCACTAGGTTGACATTATTATTGGGCGCCACACTGGTAGCAATATGGTTAATATCCATTGCTACCAATGCTTTTTTTTCGTTTGAAAACACGCGTCATCGCCTGATTGAAGATTTAACACATGTTGCCATGCTACGCGCTGACTTAAGCAATCAGCAATTCGAAGGCGCAGAACGTGATGCTAATTTGCTTGTTCACCGTCGTGAACATTACCAGACACAGAAAGAGGCCCCCCTACCACAATCTTCTAACAGTTATGACAGCTTTTATATCCCGTTGGTGAGAACAGGAAGCTGTACTTCACCAGAGAATAGCGATGACTGTTGGGTTATTCAGGCTTATGGTGCTGCCGATCAAACCTATTATCTTGATAGCTTCATTATGAATCGCGGCACGGGCATTGCCTTACTGCCTCCACAGAAAATCTCTAAAGACTATCTTGCTAAACGCCGTCGTGAACTGTTTCAGCTACCTGCTTTTCCAACCCATGGCAATGTCTTTTGGGGAACGCCAGTCTATACACCCAACAATGGATGGCATGTTTCTGTTGCTGTCTGTGGTAAAAACGGAATACTGGCTGGCTTTGCCTTAAAGCTCAACGGTATACTTTCTTATGGTCAATCGACAGAACAAAAAGATATTAATCTACTGCTGGACAGTAACGGTGACCTCCTCCCCATTTCTCAACAGGCTGCGCCTGCTGCACAACTCGATAAAATCCTCGAACAGTTGGGCAGAATAAAACTGCATGATGGATGGCAACAGAGCGAGGATTACCTGATATTTCGCACTCAGCTTAAGGGACCAGGATGGCAACAATTGGTGATCTACCCACGTCTCGGGTTTGCCTGGGAAGCCGCAAAACCAGCATTACATCAATTACCTTTCGCGCTGGCTATTTTAGTCTTACTCACACTGGCGCTGTTTTTCCTACTGCGCTACTACTTGGCTATCCCATTATCGAATTTTGTTAACATCATTGGTGCCACTGGCCCAGATGCGATGGATGCACGGCTACCCATAATCCGTGCTGATGAGTTGGGACACATCGCCCGAGCGTATAATCACCTGTTAGATACCCTCAACGAGCAATACGATACCCTAGAACTAAAAGTGAAGGAACGTACCTTGGAACTGGCGGAGGCAAAACAAGAGGCAGAACAGGCTAGTAGCCGTAAAAGCCTGCATCTGACAACCATCAGTCACGAGATCCGCACACCTCTCAACGGCTCGCTTGGTGCCATCGAATTATTACAAAACACGCCACTGAGTCCAGCCCAGTCAAGACTGGCAGATACCGCGCGATTATGTTCACTTTCCTTGTTGGGGATTATTAATGATTTACTCGATTTTTCACGTATAGAATCGGGTCAAATGATGTTGGCACTGGAGGAAACCGCCCTACTACCGTTGTTAGATCACGTCATGCTGGCTATTCAAAGTTCGGCAACGACTAAATCGTTAACCCTATATACACAGGTTGGTCAAGATGTTCCTCTGAAATTGCAATTAGATGCCCTACGTTTAAGACAAATTTTGATCAATTTATTAGGTAATGCGGTAAAATTTACTGAATCGGGTAACATCAGCCTTCATGTTAAACGTAAGAACGATAAACTGTGTTTTATTGTTGAAGATACTGGCTGTGGTATTGATGCCGCAAATCAGCAAAAAATATTCGAACCTTTTTTTCAAAGTGGTACTCATGGTCAGGGAACCGGGTTGGGGCTGGCGATAGCCAGTAATCTTGCCAAACTGATGCAGGGCACTTTGCAATTACAAAGCACGCCTGATTTGGGCACCCGTGTTTCATTACTACTGCCACTGAACGAAACACGTGCTTCCCTCGTTTTCAGCGGCAGTTTAGCGGCACCTGCGCTGTTGCATCCACAGCTAACAGCCTGGGGGATCACCTGTCTACTGGATGACGATAATGAACATCTCTCTGATGCAGAACTTGCCTATCTACCAGGGCGCCTCTATGCACGTGTCAAACGTCTCCTTTTTGAATACCAACCACAAACTCCAGCTGCACTACCAATACAACCCTGGCGGATGAAAATCCTGCTAGTGGATGACGCGGAAACCAACCGTGATATTACCGGAATGATGCTCACTCAATTAGGTCATCACGTCGAATTGGCTGAAAGCGGTGAGCGCGCTCTTGAATTAGGTCGTCAACAATATTTTGATTTGGTTCTGATGGATATCCGCATGCTCGGATTAGATGGATTAGAAACCACTGTTCGCTGGCGTGCTGATGAGAAAAATAAGGACAGAGCCTGTATGATCACCGCCCTCACCGCAAACGCCAGCCCGGCAGAAAAAGAGCGCGTGCAGCAAGCCGGGATGAATGACTATTTATCGAAACCTGTCACTATGGCACAATTGGCTGAGATGCTCGATTTAGCAGCACAGTTTCAGTTGCAGCGTGATATTGTGCTTTCACCCCAACTGTCAGCATCCAAGTCAATATTAGATCTGACTGATCAAAACTTTACCCTAAAAATACATCAGGCATTATTGACGTTAATACAGCAGGTTGCTCAATCAATCGATGATCCCGCCGCGCTATCACATTATCTCCACACATTAAAAGGTTGTGCAGGGCAAGCAGGATTAACCGAACTTTGGGACAGTACCAGCAAATTGGAAGCGCGCATCCACAATGGTGACACGGTAACGCCGGAAGATATAGAAAAGTTAGATCAGATAATCAGTTTGGTAACAGAGTCTAAACTATAATCTGGGCTCTTGGAAAACTCGAGGAAAAGGAAATGCATTTATGAATCTCACAGCTAAAGTCAAGGTAGTCATTGCTGATGACCATGAGCTTATTATTGATGCGATAAAAAACATCATCAACCTCCTGCCAAATTATCAAACCGTTGGTCAGGCAAAAAATGGGCTTGAGGTTTATAGTGTATGTCTTGAAACAGAACCGGACATGATCATCCTTGATTTAGGACTACCAGGGATGCATGGACAGGATGTGATCACGCAATTGCTACGCCGTTGGCCTTCGTTGCGCATTCTCGTATTCACAGCACGAACAGAAGAACACTGCGCGAGCACAATATTAAACAATGGTGCATTAGGTTATGTACTAAAAAACAGCCCACAGCGTACTTTGCTTACTGCAATGGATACCGTAAGGCTAGGTAAACGTTATATTGACCCCAAACTAAAAGAGGATGTGGTACAACAATTGATGGAACAATGTCCTGATAGCGATCCTTCATGGCTCGCCGCTCCAACAAGCACCGCACCAGCGACAACAGCTGCAGACAGAAAAATCATAACAAGAAATGCGCAACTTATTCCAAATAAAAAACTCACTACACGCGAGCGGCAAGTGCTTAAACTCATCACAGAGGGCGCTTGTAACCGTATCATCGCTGATCAGCTCTCTATCAGCCAAAAAACGGTAGAAACTCATCGTCTCAATATGATGAGAAAACTCGATGCACACAAAGTCGCTGACCTTGTCCGATGTGCATATCGAATAGGATTAATCTGTTAGAAATCGTCATCCCTAGCCAACGGAGCCATGTCATCATGCAACTCCATTGATTTTATTGAGTAAAAACAGACATTTCGGGGTGATAGATGAGCAATAGCTATCTGGCGTTTCCTGACTTCGATCCGATCATTTTCTCCATCGGTCCGATTTCCCTTCACTGGTATGGTCTAATGTACCTGGCGGGCTTTATTTTTGCCATGTGGCTTGCTGTTCGCCGAGCAAATAAGCCAAATAGTGGTTGGAGCAAAGAAGAAGTCGAAAACCTACTGTATGCGGGTTTTTTGGGTGTTTTTGTCGGTGGTCGTGTTGGTTATGTATTGTTTTATAATTTCGAATATTTTCTAGATAATCCGCTTTATTTGTTTAAAGTGTGGGATGGTGGTATGTCATTCCATGGTGGGCTGATTGGGGTTATCTGTGTCATGATGTGGTTTGCCCGACACACCAAGCGCAATTTTTTGCAAGTATCGGACTTTGTCGCTCCCCTGATCCCTTTTGGCTTGGGCGCGGGTCGTTTAGGTAATTTTATTAACGGTGAACTCTGGGGTAGGGTAACAACCAACACCCCTTGGGCAATGTTATTCCCTGGTTCCCGTAACGCAGATATCGCCATCGCTTCCACCAATGCCGATTGGCAAAGCATATTCAACCAATACGGTCTTTTACCACGTCATCCATCACAACTCTATGAAATGATCCTTGAAGGCTTGGTACTATTTATCCTCCTGAATCTATTTATTAGAAAACCACGTCCAATGGGCAGTGTTTCCGGTTTTTTTCTAATAGGTTATGGATTTTTTCGTATTATTGTCGAATACTTTCGTCAACCAGATGCACAAATCGGTTTGTTCGATGGGCTGATCACCATGGGGCAAATTCTCTCTATGCCGATGGTGTTAGCGGGTATGATAATGATGATTTGGGCGTATCGCCGTATTTAGCCGTAACTTTCGTGAGGTAATATGCAACAGTATCTGGATCTGATGAACAAGGTGTTAACCAAAGGCGCTGAGAAGACTGACCGTACCGGTACGGGTACGTTATCAATCTTCGGGCATCAGATGCGTTTTAACCTACAGAATGGTTTTCCACTGGTAACGACTAAATGTTGCCATCTACGCTCCATCATACATGAGCTGTTATGGTTTCTTAAAGGTGAAACCAACATCAAGTCTTTAAAAGACAATAATGTTAACATCTGGAATGAATGGGCGGATGAAAAAGGTGATCTTGGGCCAGTATATGGCAAGCAATGGCGTGCCTGGTCCACTGCTGATGGACATCAAATTGATCAGCTTGCTAGAGTGATTGAACAATTGAAGTGTGATCCCGACTCGCGCCGTCTCATCGTTTCCGCGTGGAATGTCGGCGAATTGGAGCAGATGGCGTTAGCACCTTGTCATGCTTTTTTTCAGTTTTACGTAGTAAACAAGGTGCTTTCATGCCAATTGTACCAACGTTCATGTGATGTCTTCCTCGGTTTGCCGTTCAATATTGCCAGCTACGCATTACTGGTACACATGATAGCTCAGCAGTGTGGTCTCACTGTTGGGGATTTTGTTTGGACTGGAGGAGATGTTCACCTTTATAACAATCATCTGGAACAAGCAAGATTACAACTGAGCCGAAAGCCACACGCGTTACCTAAATTGGTAATAAAAAACAAAAAAGAATCGTTATTTGATTATTGCTTCGATGATTTTACCATCGAAGACTATCATCCTCATCCAGCGATTAAAGCCCCGATTGCCATCTAAGGATCTGTCCGAAACCTACTGCACCACTCACACAACGCGCAATACAGGATCTACCTGACACAATAGGCGCCGCAAGAAATCCCGTGATTAGCTGGTGCTGTCATGTTCAGACAGCACCAGCTTAACAGGTTCAACAGCAAAGGTTAGCCCCTTTTTATCATTATCCACTACCACATAACGAACGGCTCCCACCGAATAAGCATAAAAATGAACACCTTTTCCACGTTCCAATAAATTTACAATGTCGCTGATGCTCTGTTGTACAGAAAGCCTGGCCTGGAATTGACGCATTAATGCCGCCATGTAGCTGATCGCCACTGATTTTGCTTCCTTTCCTTTTTCACCGTTGATGGGCAAGTAAGTTATTTGTAACGTCTTGATTTTACTGCTACCGTTTTCTAATACAGTCGAGGCATAGAGATTTTCATTAATTTTGCTGGCCGCTCGTGTGAACGGGGTAAGGGATCCTTTTTCATGGACAGCTCGAAATTTATTGATTGGTAGTGTTGGATTTGTCTGGTTATAGTGTTTACGAAATTGTATGAGTGTTACACCAAAAGTCGGGGCACTAGCAAGCAAATAAGGTGCGGTAGAGGATTTGCTATGGATGCTAATACTGGTGGCGACGGTATTGGCTGCATTAGGATTGGCGATAGCAGCATTGACAGAATGGGCGAGAGCAGCATCGGCACTAACACTACTCGCTGTCACTACTAGCAGTAATAGGACTAGCACAGCCGCCCTCTTTTTCTTCGTCGCTGACACCATAGTGATACCTTGATTTTTATCAGATAATTACCAATATTGTTCGCTACTAATATGCCCTACTTTACTACTCCTCAGATATTTTTTCATCTGGCGGATATCTTGCAGCATTTGTTGTGTATCACGTACCATTTGCGGATTACCACATAACATGACATGACTGTCTTTGGCAGCGATTTTTAACCCCACAGCTTTTTCCAGAGCATCATTTTCAATCAGTGCGGGTATACGTCCATGCAATGAGCCGACGAATTTTTCTCTACTAACGAGGGCACAGGTACGCAATTTGCCGTTGTACTCCTCTTCAAGCCGTTGCATCAAAGGTAAATAGCTGAGATCACAGCCTAATCTGACAGAATGTACCAACACCAGATGCTTAAAGCGTTCCAGATCCTTTTTTTCCTGCAAAATCGACAAATAAGGGCCAATACCCGTACCCGTTGCCAGCATCCATAAGGTATCACACTGGGGGATTTCCTTTAAAACGAAAAAACCAGCGGCTTGTTTACTCACCATGAGCGCCGCTCCGGCCGATAACCGACACAGGTGAGGGCTAAGTTCGCCTTGGGGTACGTCAATCAGATAAAACTCGAGATTATCATCACTTGGAGCATTAACGTAAGAATAAGCACGTTGTATCCGTTTCTCATTAATCTTCAACGCCAATTTAGCGTATTGACCGGGGAGAAAAGGATCTACCGGCGCCGTGACTTTAATACTGTATAAACTACCCGCACAATGCACAACATTAATGACTTTGCCACTAACCCATTCAGCCATAACTTTTTACTGCTCCCTATCAGACTACATTTTTTATTCAATCTACTTCTGCATAATGTGATGTTTCTTCATTTTTTATTTTTTGATGCGAAGAATGGGTGTCTTGCCCACGATGACAGTGCCAGAGAGTTTAATCAGTCCTTTCATTTCATCCATGTTGGAAATAACCACTGGTGTTAAAATAGATTTCGCTTTTTTTGTCAGCAAGGCGAGATCGAACGTAATGACAACATCACCTTTTTTAACCCGTTGGCCTTCTTTAGCAATACGCGTGAAACCGTCGCCTTTGAGTTCAACCGTATCAATACCAAAGTGGACAAACATCTCAATACCATCATCAGATTCGATAGAAAATGCATGATTAGTCTCAAAAATTTTACCAATAACCCCATCAACCGGAGCGACCACTTCATTGCCAGTGGGGTTAATGGCAATCCCATCGCCTACGATTTTTTCAGCAAAAACAACGTCGGGTACATCTTCAATATTAACGATTTCTCCGGACAACGGTGTGACAATCTCAATGGTACTGTCGTCTTTCTTATCATCTGAAACCAGAGATTTTAGTCTATCAAACAACCCCATGATTTTCTCCTAGTTATTGATTTTGGGTTATATTCCATAAATTAACGGTATTAAGCTTTTTTTGCTACGACAAAGTCGTTGATCAATTTCATTACGTCCGACACCGTCGCTTGAGCAAGAGCTTCTTCTGCTAATGCTTTGACATCTGCAAAACGAGTATTACGAATGATTTGTTTGATACGCGGAATTGAAGGGGCACTCATGCTAAACTCATCCAGTCCCATGCCAAGAAGCAACAGTGTAGCGCATTTATCTCCTGCAAGTTCGCCACACATACCTGTCCATTTACCTGCGGCATGCGAAACATCGATAACCTGTTTGATTAAGCGCAAGACGGCTGGAGACATTGGCTTGTAGAGATCAGAAATCAGCTCGTTACCACGATCGACGGCCAAAGTATACTGAGTTAAATCGTTTGTCCCAATACTAAAAAAATCAACTTCTCTTATTAAGTGATCGGCAATAACCGCAGCTGCCGGTGTTTCCACCATAATGCCCACTTCGATATTTTCATCGAAAAGCTGACGTTCTTTTTGCAATTGCTCTTTCAGCTCGGCAAGCTCTGTTTGCAATTGACGCACTTCTTCAACCGAGATAATCATCGGAAACATAATACGCAGTTTACCGAAAGCCGATGCACGTAAAATCGCACGCAATTGAGTACGCAGGATCTCTCTGCGATCAAGATAAATACGGATGGCCCGGTAGCCTAAAAAGGGATTATCTTCTTTCGATAGCCTCATATAGGGCAAATTTTTATCACCACCGATATCCATAGTGCGAATGATCACTGGCTGTGAACCGAACGCTTCTGCAACAATTTTATATGCCATGAACTGTTCTTCTTCTGTTGGCAGATTATCACGATCCATAAACAGAAATTCGGTGCGATACAGGCCAATACCTTCTGCACCATGGCGCTCAGCCATCGGAATATCACGCGGGGTACCAATATTAGCTACCACTTCAACCTGATGCCCATCCAGCGTCATGGCAGGGAGATTTTTCCCTTGCGCTAAAGCATTTTTCTCCGAGAGATAGTCATTCCTCTGCTTTGTTAACAGAGCGATCACCTCAGTGGTTGGATTAATATAGATACAGTTTTTAATCGCATCGAGGATCAAATAATCATCATTTTTCACTTTTTTACTGATATCACCCGTGCCGACAATCGCGGGTAATTCTAAAGAGCGTGCCATAATTGATGTGTGGGAAGTACAACCGCCGACGTCGGTAACAAAACCGAGTACCTTGTTGAGATCAAGCTGTGCAGTTTCGGATGGCGTCAAATCTGTCGCTACTAGGATCACTTCTTCTGAAATAGTACCCAGATCGACAATGGCCAAACCAAGAATATTTCTTAGCAGGCGTTTGCCAAGATCAGCCGTATCGGCAGCACGTTCCCTGAGATATTCATTATCTAATTCCTGCTGCTCTTTTACTTGTTTTTGGAACACGGAGTCAACAGCAGCACCTGCCGTTATATGCTGTTCCTTAATCAAGATAATAATTTCCTGCTCAAGTTCTTCGTCTTCTAACAGCATGATATGGCCTGCGAAAATATCTGCTTTTTCTTCTCCCAAGCTTTCAACCGCTTTGCTTTTAATCACAGCCAGCTGCTCACAAGCTTTCGCCCGACCCGCCCTAAAAGCAGCGATTTCTTCTGCCACTTGTTCACTCGAGATCTTTTCTCGATCGAGAACAATTTCATCTTCTTGCAACAAAAGTGCTTTACCGAAAGCAATACCTGGTGATACTGAAATGCCTGACGTCATACCTTACCTTACTCATATACTGGTTTAAAAAAATGGCGCTCTCTTATTCAAGCTCACTCATTAGCTTTACTAGGTGTTCCACAGCCTCCTTTTCGTCTTTACCCTCAGCGGAGATAGTCATGACAGTTCCTTGATTCAGATCCAAAATTTGTAGTTTAAATAAGCTTTTCGCATTGGCAGTCTTATCGCCTGTAGTGATGGTAATCTCAGCAGAAAATTTTTTCGCTTCTTTGACAAATTGGGCAGCAGGGCGGGTGTGCAAACCATTGGGTGAGGTAATAGTAACTTTTTGCTTGAACATGATATTTTCTCAACTTATTGGATTGATATTATAAGGATCAAGTTTAATGTAAAGTGTAGAGTTAAACCTATTAAAATAATGGGGCAGTTAACTACTAAACCCCGAGGGCTAAATCAACCATAGTGCGGTAAAAACCTTTATCTAGTCTATACAAGAACTATTTAGATCAATGTTTTTTAAGTTTTTAGTGTAATAGTGCCGCTTTTTATCGTTCAACCGTTCTTGATGACATCCATGATGTTCACCATGCCTCTTAATTCTCTACAATATCGAAACTTAGGCTATCATATCGGTAAGCTTTTTCATTAGCTAGCCATAAGTTATGTGAGTAATACGTCAAACAACGGGTATAATTTTTTTGTTAGTAGAAAATTGAGCACAGATTTGTACTGGTGTACATTAGACTTGTTGTTTAGCGGCTCGATTATGTAACAGAGTAACAAAACCTGTAGTGGATCTGTTGGCAACAAGAGTTAAAGGATGGATGTACGCCCTGGCGGCAATCTATGGAAACCCCAAAAAATTGTAGAGATTCTAATGATGCAAGATTTGCGTCTGATATTAATCGTTGTTGGCTCGAGCGCCATAATCGCCTTGTTGTTGCACGGCTTGTGGATCAACCGTAAAGAACGTTCTTCATTTTTTCGCGATCGCCCGGGTAAACGTCCACGACAGGAAGATAAAGAAATCCTGTTTGACGAAGGTGTAGGAGAAGTGCGTGTGGTTGCGCCCTCTTCTCGTCAAGCGGATCCTGTCTCATTGGCCACAGCTTCGGCAACTTTACAACGGATCGAGGACAATCTTGCATCCATGCCAACAGCATCGACGAATGAAAATAACCCAATTACACCACCGATACCACAAACTGTAACAACACCGTCAGCACCGGCTAGAGAAACCAAACAGGAAACAAAAGCCGAGCAAAAAACAGAAACGGAGCAAGAAATATTGAAAGAAACCGTACTGGTACTCAATGTTGCAGCTCATCCGGGTGGTTTAATTGCAGGGGAGCCACTATTGCAAAGTATTCTTCAAGCGGGCTTCCGCTTTGGCAAGATGAATATCTTTCATCACCACTTCAATTCAGCGGGCAATGGTGCGATATTATTTAGTCTGGCAAACATGGTTAAACCAGGATCTTTTGATCTTGGAGCTATGACCAATTTTACCACGCCCGGTATCTCGCTCTTTATGGTAGTGCCCTCTTATGGCGACGCCCATCAAAACTTTAAGCTCATGTTGCAATCAGCTCAGCGTATTGCTGATGATGTTGGCGGCGTAGTGCAAGATGATGAACACCGTATGATGACACCGCAGAAACTGGAAACCTATAAGGCGCGTGTCCGTCAAGTGTTGGATGAAATTGGCTAACTATGAAACCGATAATTCAACAAATCAATCAACTACGAACTGTACTGCGCCGTCATGAACATCAGTATCATGCTTTGGATACCCCAGAAATACCGGATGCAGAATATGATCGTTTGATGAATGAACTGTGTCAATTAGAAACCGAATACCCTGAATTTATCAGCGCGGATTCACCGACTCAGCGAGTTGGTGCAACGCCGCTGAGTACGTTCGAACAGGTGACACATGTGGTTCCGATGTTATCACTGGATAACATCTTTAATGAAGAAAGTTATTTAACCTTTAATAAACAGTTACATGAAAATTTAAACAGTAAATACTTCAATATTAGTGAGCAACTGGCTTTCTGCTGTGAACTTAAAATAGACGGTGTGGCGATCAGTTTGTTGTATGAAAATGGTGAATTGGTGCAGGCAGCAACCAGGGGCGATGGTAACATTGGAGAAAATGTTACGCGTAATGTAAAAACCATTCGCAGTATACCGTTACGTCTACATGGTGATGATATTCCACAGAAAATCGAGATCCGTGGTGAAATTTTTATGCCGCAACGCGATTTTATACGCTTCAATGAAGAAGCAAGGCGCAAAGGGGATAAGGTTTTCGCTAATCCACGTAATTTGGCAGCAGGTTCTTTACGTCAACTTGATCCTCGTATCACGGCTAAGCGACCATTGGCATTTTTTTGCCACAGTGTGGGATTATTGAACGGGGGATTGTTGCCACAGAGCCATATGCAGTGCCTACTACGATTTAAAAACTGGGGTTTACCGGTTAATGATCACACCAAACTTTGTATTAGCAGCGATCAAGTTATCGCTTTTTACCGTCAGATTGAACAACAACGGGATAGCTTAGGTTTTGATATTGATGGCCTAGTGATCAAAGTTGATGATCTGTCATTACAAAAACAATTAGGTTTTGGCACCCGAGCACCCCGTTGGGCAACAGCGTTTAAATTTCCGGCTCAAGAGAAAATGACGCAAGTGCATGACGTGGAATTTCAAATCGGGCGAACGGGGGCTATCACTCCAGTCGCTCGGTTAGAGCCTGTTCAGATAGCGGGCGTGGTGGTGAGTAATGCGAGCTTACATAATGCCGATGAGATAAAACGCTTAGGTTTACGTATCGGTGATACCGTGATAGTGCGGCGTGCGGGTGATGTTATTCCACAGATTGTTAGCGTGATAATCGATGCACGACCGACAGATACACGAGAAATCATTTTTCCTTTGCGTTGCCCAATTTGTGGTTCAGATATTGAGCGAATTGAAGGTAAAGCCATCGCGCGTTGTAGTGGTGCACTGTCTTGTGCTGCACAACGTAAAAAGGCGATAAAACATTTTGTTTCTCGCCGAGCATTAGATATAGAAGGTATAGGTGAAGAATTAATCGAACAATTGGTAGAAAAAGAGTATGTGCAACATCCCGCTGACTTATTCCATTTAACCGTCGAAAAATTAATCGGACTGGATAGGATGGGTGCTAAATCGGCGCAAAATCTGATTTCCGCATTAGACAAAACGAAGCAAACAACGTTTGCCCGTTTTCTTTATGCGCTGGGTATCCGTGGTGTGGGCGAAGCGATGGCAGTAAATCTGGCCACACATTTCCGCAATCTGGAAAATTTACAAGCCGCTGATGTTGAGGTGTTAAAAAAAGTACACAATATGGGCACGGTGAATGCTGCACACATCATCCATTTTTTAGCGCAAAAACATAATCAACAGGTTATTGCCGCACTTGAAACCATTCTCTGTTGGCCGGAAGCCTCGGAACCGATGGAAAATACTGCCGCCAAAATTGATAGTCCATTCGCAGGTAAAACCGTAGTATTAACCGGTCGTTTAACTATGTTAACCCGTAGTGATGCCAAAGATCGCCTACGCGCCTTAGGCGCGGAAGTCAAGAGTTGTATTTCGAGTAAAACCGATTTAGTCATTGCGGGTTTAGCTGCTGGCGAGAAACTGCAAGAAGCGCAGAGACTGAATATCAAAATTATCAACGAAACTGAAATGATGAGTCTATTCGACGATTGATCTTTCTGCCCCCCCTCTGGGCGGGCGTCAGTAACTGAAGAAAATACCAAGAAACAGGCTTAACCCCACATAATTATTGTTCAAAAAAGCGCGCAAATAGAGATCAGACTCAGATTTCCACATGATTTTTTGCTGATAAATAAAGAGTAAAGCGGCAACTAAAATCGCACCATAATAGAGATTGCCAAACTGCATTACATAGCCCAGTGTCATCATCAGTAGCAACGTTATCAGTTGCAATAACCCAATGATTAATTGGCTATATCGACCAAATAGGATCGCTGTGGATTTCACATTAATTTTTAGATCGTCGTCACGATCGACCATGGCATATTGAGTATCGTAAGCCACAGTCCAACACACATTCACCAGCAATAACAACCAACAAACCCAGGGTAGACTACTGTTAACCGCGGCGAATGCCATCGGAATCGACCAGCTAAACGCCATCCCCAATACCAGTTGTGGTAATTGGGTGATACGTTTCATAAACGGATAAATCCAGGCTAATACCAAAGCAACCAATGATAAGCCGATAGTCATCAGGTTTAGCGTTAATACCAAAGTAAAAGCCAGTAGCAGCAATAGAACGAATAAAATTTTGCTCTCTTTTTCGCTGACAGCACCACTGACTAAAGGCCGCACCGCAGTGCGTTTTACATGACCATCAATATAGCGATCAACATAGTCGTTGATCACGCAGCCAGCACTGCGCATAAGGAAAACACCCAATACAAACACGAGCAATATTTTTATCTCAGGCACGCCTTTTTGTGCTAACCATAACGCTGACAAAGTTGGCCACAGTAAGAGTAATGACCCAATGGGTTTATCGAGTCGTATTAAACGACAATACGCTTTCCATTTGTGTAGCATTATATTTGATACATTGGTGATGCCGATAAAAAAACTTCCGTCAGTAATAACGGCTTACCGGATAAACGTAATAATGAGCGCCTCGCCCATAGATCATCCTGTCGCCCAATTTGGATGTAATCACGGGTTAACTTATTATCTCTAAATAGATAGCGTCCAAGCGGAGTGCTACCCAAATCCAATAACTTTTCATGAACGCCTGAGAAGGTTTCCTCTGGGATCACAGTACGCCCCTGTAACCAGGGCATGCCATCTCCATACATAATCACTTCCCGCAACCAATAGCGTTGACTCTCTGGCAACAGTGCCTGCTCATTACCCAAGTCTTGCCGCGTAATAAAACGCTGTTGCTGTGGCTCGACAGTAACACTCCGGCAATAGCGTTCAAAACGTTCCGTCATCGAACCTTGTTCGTGCAACCAATCAGTAATATTTGTAGCCAGTTTTTGTGGCTCCATCGTCCACCATTGGACAGGCTTTAGAATTGATACCCCGCCATCGATCATTTAAATTACTCCCTGCAATGAGTAAAAGAAGAAACATTGTAGCTCAGAATAGAGTACTTTCGAAACCAGTGCTTATCGTGCTCAGTGCGTCTCGATTTTGGAATATTGGCAAAGTTTTATACCCAATGAATTTCGAGTTACGGCAAGGCGGCAATCAATCGAATCCCAGGAGTGTACAGGTAGTACATGACTGGGATGAGTGCGAACAGCCAACACCCCCGTAACTTGAAAGACGAAGGGTATACAAGCACCATATGAAATATCTTCGCTGATAAATGCAGTCTTTTGCTGCTAATTGCTACGATATCATTATAATGCTCGACCTTAACACCGATTGTTATAGCAATCTCATGGTAAAGGGGTGACAAATCGGCCATATCGGGTTATTTTGAAGACAATCAAAAAATTGCTGAGAATGACAGAATGATAATTAGGATAGAGAATGTCAGATAATTTTCATATTTTGCTGCTGAACGGGCCTAATTTGAATTTACTCGGATCCCGTGAAACGGAAAAATACGGTGCTACTACTTTAGAAGAGGTAGTTGATCGATTAAAGGAACAGGCACGATGCCTGAAAGTACAGCTATCTCATTTGCAAGCGAACGCAGAGCCAGCGTTAATCGATAAAATTCATCAAGCACGGGGTAACACCGATTTTATTTTGCTTAATTTTGCTGCGTTCACCCACACCAGTATCGCGCTGCGTGATGCATTGTTGGCGGTAAAAATTCCTTTTATTGAAATCCACCTGTCTAACCTGTATGCCCGTGAAACTTTCCGTCATCATTCCTATTTTTCCGATATTGCGCTTGGCGTAATCTGTGGGCTAGGGGTAGACGGC
The DNA here is from genome assembly GCF_964030845.1 of Candidatus Fukatsuia endosymbiont of Tuberolachnus salignus. NCBI lineage: Bacteria > Pseudomonadati > Pseudomonadota > Gammaproteobacteria > Enterobacterales > Yersiniaceae > Candidatus Fukatsuia > Candidatus Fukatsuia endosymbiont of Tuberolachnus salignus. Next base: position 1,908,120 of record NZ_OZ034983.1, on the reverse strand, counting down.
TACCATTTTGCTTTACAAGCGGCAGTCAATAGACTTCGTGCAAACCGTAGTTCGTTATGTGAACTCAAGACACCTGACACACAGTAGGGTTTGCAAGAAGTCTAATCATTTATCAGCATCTCATTAAATTACAACATGTAAAGAGTACGGAATCATACTTATGGATATTCGTAAAATTAAAAAGCTTATCGAACTGGTTCAAGAATCTGGCATTGCAGAATTGGAAATTTCAGAAGGTGAAGGGTCAGTACGCATCAATCGAACGCCAGCAACACCCTATTACCCCATGATGCAACAACCCCCTTCTACACCCGCACAACAGCCTATGTCTGTAACCCCAACAGGACCCACAGCAATTGAACCCTCTGCATCGGTTGCGACTAGTGGTCACATTGTGTGCTCACCCATGGTCGGTATCGGCTACCTCTCTCCAAGACCAGGAGAGGAAGCGTTCGTTAAAGTGGGACAACAAGTGACTGTCGGTCAGACTCTGTGCATTGTTGAAGCAATGAAAATGATGAACCAAATTGAATCAGATAAAGCCGGTACAGTAAAAGCTATTTTAGTAAAAAATGAACAACCGATTGAATATAACCAACCTCTTATCATCATCGAATAAAGAGGCATCTATGCTGAAGAAAATTGTTATTGCCAACCGAGGTGAAATTGCGTTACGTATCTTACGAGCCTGTCAAGAACTCGGAATCCACACGGTGGCGGTTCATTCCACTGCCGATCGTGATCTAAAACATGTATTACTGGCAGATGAAAGCGTGTGTATTGGTCCTGCGCTTTCAACACAAAGTTATTTGAACATTCCAGCGATCATTTCAGCCGCTGAGATCACCAATGCGGACGCCATTCATCCCGGCTATGGCTTCCTGTCTGAAAATGCAGATTTTGCTGAACGGGTAGAACGTTCAGGATTTGTTTTTATCGGTCCCGAGCCAGAAGCTATTCGTATGATGGGAGATAAAGTGTCGGCAATCACTGCCATGAAAAAAGCCGGTGTCCCCTGTGTGCCTGGTTCTGATGGTTCATTGCAGGATGATACAGAACAAAATAAAAAGATTGCAAAACAAATTGGCTATCCCATTATTATTAAAGCATCTGGTGGGGGCGGCGGCCGTGGAATGCGTGTGGTGCGTAGCGAGGCCAACCTGGAACAGTCCATCACCCTGACCCGTACGGAGGCCAAAGCCGCTTTCAATAACGATAGTGTTTATATGGAGAAATATCTTGAAAATCCACGCCATATCGAAATTCAGATCCTAGCTGATGGCCAGGGTAACGCTATTTATTTGGCTGAACGTGATTGTTCGATGCAACGCCGTCATCAAAAAGTGCTCGAAGAAGCGCCAGCTCCTGGTATTCTCAGCAGTGTGCGGCATCGTATTGGTAAACGCTGTGCAAAAGCTTGTATTGACATCGGCTATCGTGGTGCCGGTACTTTTGAATTCCTCTATGAAAACGAGGAGTTTTATTTTATTGAAATGAATACTCGGATCCAGGTTGAACATCCAGTCACCGAAATGATAACCGGTGTGGATATGATTAAAGAACAGCTACGTATTGCTGCCGGTCAAATACTTAGCATGAAACAAGACGACGTAAAAATCTCTGGTCATTCCATTGAATGTCGTATTAACGCTGAAGATTCGAACACTTTTCTACCCAGCCCCGGTAAAATCACGCGTTTCCATGCACCAGGCGGATTAGGCATACGTTGGGATTCACATATTTACGCAGGTTATACTGTGCCACCTTATTACGATTCGATGATTGGCAAACTTATTACTTATGGTGAAAATCGTGACGTCGCTATCTCTCGCATGAGGAATGCACTAGGCGAGTTAATCATTGATGGCATCAAAACCAACATTGAGTTGCAAAAGCGGATTATTGATGATCCCTCTTTTCAACAGGGAAGCACCAATATCCACTATTTGGAGAAAAAACTCGGATTACAGGAAACCTGATTTCGAACAAGTTCTAAGGAGCTGTCCGCTCCTTAGACTCTTTCCATCAACAAAATATACCTGGAAAAATCAGCCGTAAACTGGGAATTTTTTGCAAATCTCCAGAACTTTTGCTTTAGTTGCCTGGATAACGCCTTCGTTCTTGATATTGTCCAAAATATCACATATCCAACCCGCTAATTCACGAGATTCAGTCTCTTTGAAACCCCGACGCGTGATCGCTGGCGTGCCAATGCGAATACCCGAAGTAACAAATGGGCTAAGAGGATCGTTAGGCACCGCATTTTTGTTGACGGTAATATTAGCGTGACCTAAGGCAGCATCGGCGTCCTTACCAGTCAGTTCTTTACCCACTAAACTTAGCAAAAACAAATGATTATCGGTACCACCTGAAACCACTTTGTAACCCCGCTCCAGAAATACCTTCACCATCTCTTTGGCATTCTTAACCACTTGCTGCTGATAAGTCTTAAAGTCAGGTTCCGATGCTTCTTTAAACGCGACAGCTTTAGCAGCAATCACATGCATCAGTGGCCCTCCCTGAGAACCAGGGAATACGGCAGAATTCAGCTTCTTGTGGAGAGCTTCACTATCTAGCCTTTTATCATCGTACGCAGCAACACTCGCTCTACTTTTAGCAAGGATCAGACCACCGCGTGGACCCGCCAACGTTTTATGGGTGGTGGTGGTAACAACATGAGCATGAGGAAGCGGAGTATCATAGACTCCAGTAGCCACTAATCCCGCAACATGAGCCATATCAACAAATAAGTAGGCGTTGATGCTATCGGCAATTTCACGCATTTTAGCCCAATCAATCACACCAGAATAGGCGGAAAAACCACCGATAATCATTTTTGGTTTATGAGTACGAGCCAAATGTGCCAGCTCCTGATAATCAATTTTTTCAGACTCATCAACACCATAGGGAATGATATGATAAAGCTTGCCAGAAAAATTTACGGGTGAACCATGAGTCAGATGACCACCGTGAGCCAAATTCATCCCCAGCACGGTATCACCTGGTTCAAGCAGTGCCATATAAACAGCCGCATTCGCTTGCGAACCAGAATGCGGCTGTACATTCGCGTAATCAGCACCAAACAATTGCTTGGCGCGCTCAATCGCCAACTGTTCGACCAGGTCGACATATTCGCAACCACCATAGTAACGCTTGCCTGGATAACCTTCAGCGTATTTATTCGTCAACTGTGAACCCTGAGCCTGCATCACCCGCGCACTGGTGTAATTTTCAGACGCAATCAACTCAATATGCTCTTCCTGACGCTCTACCTCTTGCTCCATTGCCTGCCATAATTCTTTATCATAATCGGCAATGTTCATTTCACGCTTTAACATCCGGATCTCCTGACTAAATGCACCTAATGAGCTACCCACTTGGGTTGGTGAGCCTAGTATACTCTGGTATGCCAGAAAATTTAACACAAGTTAGATCAGGAACAGTCGCTTGCTTTCACATAATAGACCTCTTGCATAACCTGCTATGTGATGTGAACTAGTTTGCCTGATAGCGCGAAAAAACAAATAAAAAAGTAGATTTTACCTTTAAAAGGTGTATATTGTCCTCTTCCCTGGTGTTAGCCAATTGGCAACCCTTCTCCAAGTTACACTTGCAGAAGGTTTTTTTTTGCATCAACGGCTCATGATGACACAGGTTAGTCCTGAGTATCTCGTTGAGTATGCAACATATAATTAACGTCCACATTTTGTCCTAGTTTAAAACGGTCACTCAACGGGTTGTAATGCAGTCCGATAATATGGCGTTCATTTAGTGATGCCTGATCGGCCCATCTTATCAATTCTGCAGGACGGATAAATTTTTTCGCGTCATGCGTACCCTTCGGAACCAAACGTAAAATATATTCCGCAGCCACCACCGCCATTAACCAGGATTTTATATTACGGTTGATAGTGGAAAAAAAAACATGACCACCTGGTTTAACCAGATCGGCGCAAGCACGGACAACCGACTCAGCATCAGGAACATGCTCAAGCATCTCCATACAGGTGACGACATCATATTGCTGTGTATGATTTTTTGCATGCTCTTCAATAGGTTGCTGAATATAATCCACCTTTACACCGCTTTCCAATGCATGTAACCGTGCCACTTTCAATGGCTCACTACCCATATCTAACCCAGTCACCAACGCTCCTTCACGCGCCATACTTTCGGCTAAAATACCGCCACCACAGCCAACATCCAGCACTTTTTTCGCAAAAATCCCCCCAGCACGTTGCAAAATATAATCAAGACGCAAGGGATTGATGCGGTGTAACGATTTAAGCTCACCGTTTAAGTCCCACCAACGCGAGGCGACTGCCGCAAATTTAGCGATTTCCTGTTGATCAACGTTTACTGGATTATCTGTATATTTTGTCTGCATAAATAAATATCACACTAGTTTGTTCGTTATGCCAAGATTATACTTGTTCTTTAACTAGACTTCTTGTAAAACTGTTAGTGGACCGCAACCAATCAATAACCTTTGAATTTCCCCAAAAATGACGCTTTGTGGTATAGTTTGTTACCTTTGAACCCGGTAATTGTGTAGAGGGATAGCGGCTTAATGAACGACCTTGCCAGAGAGATCACCCCGGTCAACATCGAAGAAGAGCTGCAATGCTCCTATTTGGATTATGCGATGTCCGTGATTGTGGGACGCGCGTTACCTGATGTTCGTGATGGACTAAAGCCCGTACACCGTCGTGCACTGTTTGCAATGAGTGTATTGGGTAATGATTGGAATAAAGCATACAAAAAATCTGCCCGCGTAGTCGGCGACGTTATCGGTAAGTATCATCCCCACGGTGACAGCGCAGTCTACGACACCATTGTGCGTATGGCTCAACCGTTCTCACTACGCTATATGTTAGTAGATGGACAGGGTAATTTTGGTTCAGTTGATGGCGATTCTCCTGCCGCAATGCGTTATACCGAAATTCGTATGTCAAAAATTGCTCACGAACTGCTGGCAGATTTAGAAAAAGAAACTGTCAATTTCGTGCCCAACTATGACGGTACGGAGCAAATTCCAGAAGTCATGCCAACCCGGATCCCCAATCTTCTGGTTAACGGTTCAGCGGGTATTGCTGTGGGGATGGCAACCAATATCCCGCCACATAATCTTTGCGAAGTCATTGATGGCTGCCTTGCTTATATTGAAGATGAAAATATTAGCATTGAAGGTTTAATGAAACATATTAAGGGCCCGGATTTCCCTACAGCAGCGATTATTAATGGTCGACGAGGAATTGCAGAAGCCTATCGTACTGGACGTGGCAGAATTTATCTTCGGGCGCGGGCCGAGGTGGAAACCGATGCCAAAACCAAGCGTGAAACCATTATCGTGAGGGAAATCCCCTACCAGGTGAATAAAGCACGACTAATCGAGAAAATTGCTGAGTTAGTGAAAGATAAGCGCATGGAAGGCATTAGCGCACTGCGGGATGAGTCTGATAAAGACGGGGTGCGTATCGTCATTGAAGTAAAACGTGATGCCACTGGAGAAGTGGTGCTGAATAATCTCTACTCACTCACGCAATTGCAAGTAACTTTCGGCATCAATATGGTGGCTTTGTACAAAAATCAACCCCGGTTACTGAATCTGAAAGATATTTTGCGGGCATTTATCCGTCACCGCCGTGAAGTTGTCACCCGTCGTACTCTCTTTGAATTGCGTAAGGCACGTGATCGCGCCCATATTCTCGAGGCTTTAGCGATTGCTTTGGTGAGTATTGATGCCATTATCGAACTTATCCGCACAGCAAAAGACAGTGCTGAAGCAAAAGATAACCTGATGAAACAGCCATGGCAGCTGGGCGATATTGCCAAGATGTTGGAACAAACCGATGGTGGTGCCACACGTCCTGAAACACTGGAAAATAACTACGGTATTCACGAAGGACGATATCATTTTAGCGAACAACAAGCACAGGCTATTTTGGATCTACGCTTACAGAAGTTAACTGGTATTGAGCATGGAAAGCTGATCAATGAATATGAGGATCTGCTGAAAAAAATTGGCGAGCTGATTTTTATTCTGGCTGATCCGGAAGAACTTTTAAAAGTTATCCGTGAAGAATTAACGAAGATTAAAGACCAATATAAGGATGAGCGTCGTACCGAGATCACCGATAATGCTACAGATATTAATATGGAAGATTTGATTGATCAGGAAGATGTAGTCGTGACTTTATCACATCAAGGTTACGTCAAGTATCAGCCGCTGACCGATTATCAAGCGCAACGCCGCGGTGGTAAAGGTAAATCAGCAGCACGGATCAAGGAAGAAGATTTTATTGATCAACTGCTGATCGCAAATACCCACGATACCATCCTATGCTTCTCCAGCCGAGGTCGCCTCCACTGGATAAAAGTTTATCAGCTGCCAGAGACCAGTCGTAACGCACGTGGTCGCCCGATTGTCAATTTATTGCGATTGAAAGAAAATGAACGTATTACCGCTATTCTTCCGGTACAGGCATATGAAGCGGAGCGCCACGTTTTTATGGCCACAGCCTGTGGTACTGTGAAAAAAAGCGCCCTGACTGATTTTCGCAATCCGCGCAAGGATGGTATCAATGTCATTAATCTGAAAGAGGATGATGAATTGATAGCCGTTGCGCTAACAGATGGCAACGACGAAGTAATGTTATTTGCTACCTCCGGTAAAATGGTGCGTTTTCCAGAAGAACGCGTGCGCTCTATGGGGCGTGGTGCGACAGGTGTACGAGGGATGAAACTCGAACGTGATGATCGTCTGGTATCACTCATCATCCCACGTGGTGAAGGTGAGATCCTGACAATCACTGAAAATGGCTTTGGTAAGTGTACCCCGTCCGACAAGTATCTAACGAAGTCCGGTCGTGGTAACGGGGGAGTACGCTCGATCAAAGTCAGCGAGCGTAATGGCAAGCTCGTCGGTGCTATTCAGGTTGTGGCCAGCGATCAAGTCATGATCATTACTGATGCAGGCACATTGGTACGTATCAGAGTAGCCGAGATAGCCACTGTGGGTCGTCAAGCTCAAGGAGTGACCCTGATCCGCACGAAAGAAAATGAGCATGTGGTTGGCCTGCAACGCGTAGCAGAACAGGACGACGAAACCTTTGATAGTGAAGACGATGATCAGGGAGCACTACCTACGGAGTAATCGACACCAAACAGGGAGGTTCCTCCCTGTTTGACCTTCCTTTAACAACGATCCAATAGACCTCTTTCCAAACCCTAGCGAGTGATGTGAAGTCAAGGCGCACAGCGCACAGCAACCGTCGTTAACACACAGTACATGAGGATTGTGCGCACCGGGCAACGCAGGATTCGAGTCACACAGCAGGTTTGGAAAGAGGTCTAATATCATTACTGACTATTTATAATAATGTCATGGTCACAAGGTATAAGCGCAATATTTTTTTATAATAGAAAGTGCTCTTTTTCAACAGCAGAATAAAAATTTTTTAACTAAGTTTTAAAGAAGCTTAATAATTCGTATTGTTCATCGCGGCTACAGTTGTTTATACAACGAGGAGATGCATATGACGACGTCTATTAGTTCTTTGCATGGTTCATTTAATTTTAGTCACTACAATATCCGTTCATTATGTACTGATAATTATAAGGTAAATTTTAAACCCGATTTAACTCAGTGCGATAAATTCGTTAATTTTTTTAAACGCATATTTTCATCCACACGCAAGGAAAAAGCGCTAACCGAGTTATACCATCGTATACATTCAAATTGTCGAGAGAATCAATTAAACGCATTAATTGAATTAAAAAATAATACTAAAAAAGAACTGCAAGATAATTATAAGACCACCATCATTTATGGTGAAGACTATGTTTATAGTGTTAGATTTACCTATGATAATCATCTATTGCAAGAAATTTCACTGAATGCAGATAATATTGAAATAGAAACTAAAAATGACTTTAAAACATCCATTACGGAGGGTAATTTTATAATAGAAGAAGCATTTCATGGTACCTACTTCATTGCTCTCAATAAGGTTTTACACAAATTATTGGCTAATGTTGAAGAAATGGTGAAAATTGTTAGACAGTATAGGGATGAGTTTCACAATACTTCTGATAATGGTGTAGGCAGTTACATACAGATAACGATATCAGAGAGTGTAATGAAAATTTTGACGAAAATAGCAGAACCCATCCCGTATTATTCAATGATAATAGAAAAAATTTTTCAACTGGATTCGCATCACCGTTCTTTATCTGTTGATGATAAAAAAATATTTTTATCTAAGTTAAAACGTGAAGTTATATCATCACAAGCCCTCACTGACAGCATAAAAGGGACAAGTTCAAGGCTGTATCCGGCAAATATAAAAGAATTTGACAGCCAGTTAAAAACTCTGCATAACAATACCCGTGATACTACAATGGCATTCTACAACGGCTTCATCGAAAATCCGGGACGGTCCGCCACAGACCCTACTATTCCACGTGATATTATTTGGCAATAATCATACGTTCAAACGGCCTCCTGATTAGCAAGAAAGCTAAGCCATGCTAATCAGTCATTTCGGTGGAGCCAGTACTGAAGCCATTTTTTGATATGGAAAGATAATTCTCTCACTGAAATTGAAATATTTTTAAGTCAATGAGTTACTTGTTTTAGGCATTGGAGGCTTGGCTTCGGTTCCTTGCTAATCAGTAACGGCCTTAACTGGCCGTTACTGATCACTAAATCAATAGTAAGAATGTTCACCACGCTGATGTTCAGTGATATCTCTCACTCCTTTCAGTTCAGAGAATGTTTGCAATAACTCTTTCTCAATACCCTCTTTCAAGGTGACATCAACCATAGAACAGCCGTTACAGCCGCCACCGAATTGTAAAACAGCGAACGCATCATCAGTAATCTCAATCAAGGTTATCCTCCCACCGTGGCTTGCCAACTGTGGATTAATCTGTGATTGTAATACGTACTCTACCCTTTCCATTAACGGCGCATCGTCGGCGACTTGACGCATTTTCGCATTAGGGGCTTTTAGGGTAAGCTGGGAACCAAGCTGATCGGTAACAAAATCAATTTCAGCATCTACCAGATAAGGTGCACTCAGTTCATCAACGAAGGCGGACATCTGTTCGAACTTCAGCTCAGTATCTGTTACTTCAATCGCGTCTTGAGGGCAATAGGACACACCACATTCAGCCGTAGGGGTACCAGGGTTGATAACAAATACACGAATTTGCGTCCCTTCTTTTTGATTTGCTAACAATTTGGCAAAATGATTTTGGGCGTTGTCTGTTATTTTTATCATGGCATTTAACTCAACAATTAATTTTTTTCTGTCAGCTATAATACGCCCATTAATGGCGTGACGACAAGGTACGGCAGATACACCATATTTGTAACGATGCAGCTCCTTGGGCCAGGAGCAGATTGGCAATTTCGGTCACAGTACTGCCAGTAGTCACAACATCGTCTAGCAAGGCAAGATGTTGCCCACGGATAGGGTCAACACAGTGAAATACACCGCGTAAATTTTTTCGGCGCGTGGCTGCATTCAACTGCTGTTGCGGCGGTGTCGAATGTAAACGTATTAAACTGCGGGGGTGATAATCACAATTGAGCCAGCGTGCCAATGGACGTGCTAGCAGATCGCTTTGATTAAACCCCCGTTGCCAACAACGGTACTTGTGTAAAGGAACACTGATGATCCGTTGCGGTTTTATTCTCTCACCATGACGCTTGGCATTTAGCCAACGTAACAGTAACAAGCGAGCCAACAGCGGGGCCAATTGTGTCATACCATCAAATTTCATTCTTTTTATCAACGTACTCAGCGGTGGTTGATAGTTGCTGACAAAGGTGATGTTCGTCCAGCAGGGCGGATTGAGCAAACAACGACCACAAGGCAAGCTCGGCGTCTCTGAAGGCAAACCACAACACGCACAGCACGAAGGCGTATTAGCCAAGTTACGGAGACAAAAACAACAAATTCCATGATGGGACAAATACAATGGCTGCATGCATAACCAACAGTGACTCGCGATTGTTAACATAGCTCCTCCTTGAACAGTAACCATTTGATAGTGACACAACAGGATAATAACCCATGACACAACTTTATTGGCATACCTGTGGTAAAGGTCATCACGATTTTGTGTTGTTACACGGATGGGGGCTGAATGCTGAAGTATGGCGTTGCATAATTGATAGATTTGTACCGCATTTCCGCTTACATCTGGTGGATCTTCCCGGTTACGGCCGGAGCAACGGATACGGCGCAATGTCCCTTGCTGAGATGTCAGCACGAGTATTAACTCAAGCTCCGACCAAAGCGTTATGGCTAGGTTGGTCGATGGGAGGACTGGTTGCTAGTCAGATTGCATTGAGCCAGCCAGAACGGGTGCAAGGGTTAATTACCGTTGCCTCTTCACCTTGTTTTAGCGCACAGGATCAATGGCCGGGGATCAAACTAGAAGTACTGAATGAATTTCAGCAGCAATTGAACAATAATCTCCAACGCACCATTAAACGTTTTCTATCACTGCAAGTCTTAGGTACTGCAAGTGCACAGCAAGATAGGCAGTTACTACAATCATTGGTGCTTCATCACCAGCGTCCAGAGGTACTGACTGCCGGACTAAAAATTCTACACACTACTGATCTGCGAACCGCATTGACCAATTTTTCACGGCCTTTCCTACGTATTTACGGTAATTTGGATGGACTAGTCCCCTCTAAGATAGCCACATTGCTGGATGGCGTGTGGCCAACAACCCAATCAGCGATTATAGATAAAGCAGCTCATGCTCCATTTATCTCCCATCCTGATGATTTTTCATCACTTATTATCCGTTTTTCTCAGCAAAATGATCTTTGTGATTAAAGTATGGTTGCGGCGCAACCGCTTCTTGATATAGACTAGAATAATAAGGATTCTCATTAGGATTTTTATTGAGTAGGTTATGCAAAAAGTCTAATGTATTCCATCAGCAACTATCCAGAGGTTAACATGAGAGATCATATGCAGCTTATTCCTAAAAAATGTTACAAAATCATCAAATTCTTTCCTGAGATTAGCCCCACCTACCGGCAAAAATTACTCTCCTTGGGAATGCTACCAGGTTCGTCATTTAAGGTCATTCGCTCGGCTCCCTTTGGTGATCCTCTACAAATTGAAGTCAGGGGAGTCAGCTTACTATTAAGACAAAAAGATTTGTATCTCTTGAGTTTAGAACCCCATGACCTAGAATGGCATCAACTAGCAAGATGTCTGATGAAAGATTTTAAGCAGTCAGGACAAACAGTATCAGAATTTAAAGACCTGTTCGAAATCTTTTTCGCTGTACTTAGACGAGGCAAAAACGGGCGAAAGAGCCGCAGTTTACTCTTTGTGTACGACAAAAGGGAGTAAATGTGCATGTTAAGCGCGTTTTTGACGAATTACTTGACCAAAACACGGCGAGTACAAGAGATTTCGAACAGGTTCTAAGGGCTAGCGAGTGGATAGAAGTCACAGTATGATGATAACCCCACGTCAATTGTACTGACCTGTAAATTTTAATTTATTGAATTTTAAAGAATAAAAAACAATGATAACAATCGGTTTAATTGGAAATCCCAATGCGGGTAAAACTACGCTGTTTAACCAGCTAACGGGGGCGCGGCAACGAGTAGGTAACTGGGCTGGAGTAACGGTGGAGAAGAAAGAAGGTCATTTTTCCACCGCCAAGCGTCAAGTGACTTTAGTGGATTTGCCCGGAACCTATTCTCTTACCACCATATCAGAACACACTTCACTTGATGAACAGATCGCCTGCGATTACATACTGAATGGTCAAGCTGATCTGCTGATCAATGTCATCGATGCTTCTAACCTGGAGCGCAATCTCTACCTGACCCTGCAATTAGTCGAATTTGGTATCCCTTGTATTGTCGCTCTCAATATGCTAGATATCGCTGAGAATCAAAAAATCAAGATTGATATCAATGTGTTGACTCAACAGTTAAGCTGCCCCGTCATTCCATTGGTTTCTACTCGTGCAGCAGGCATTAACGAATTAAAAAATAGCATTGATCACTATCCCCTCAGCGCTGTAAAAATACAGGGTAACTCTCTGGTTAACTATTCACCAGTCCTACTAAAAGAAGTGAATAAATTGGCACAAGCTATGCCAGAATCGCTCTCTTTGCAGCAGCGTGACTGGCTAGCTTTACAAATATTGGAAGGCGATATCTATGCGCTAGCACATTCAGGTATCCCCGCAGATTTATTAACCGATGCACACCAACGGCTACAGCAGCAAAATGAAGATCCAGAGCTATTGATTGCCGATGCTCGCTATCAAAGTATCGCCAAGATCTGTGAAGCGGTCAGCAATCCACAACAGGCAGAACCCAATCTTTTGACACAACGGCTCGATAACATCATCCTTAACCGCTGGTTGGGCGTGCCTATCTTCTTGTTTGTTATGTATCTGATGTTTGTTCTAGCTATTAATATCGGTGGTGCGTTACAGCCAATATTTGATATCGGTTCCTCGGCAATTTTTATTCAGGGATTACAATGGCTAGGTTATACCCTACATTTCCCACAATGGTTAACTGTTTTTCTGGCTCAAGGCGTAGGTGGCGGTATCAATACCATGCTACCGTTGGTACCACAGATTGGCATGATGTACCTTTTCCTTTCTTTCCTTGAGGACTCAGGTTACATGGCTCGAGCTGCATTTGTCATGGATCGGCTGATGCAAGCACTCGGACTACCTGGCAAATCTTTTGTGCCGTTGATTGTTGGTTTTGGCTGCAATGTGCCATCCATTATGGGGGCACGCACCCTGGACGCGCAGCGCGAACGTTTAATTACTATTATGATGGCTCCATTTATGTCATGCGGCGCACGCTTAGCTATTTTTGCCGTTTTCACTGCCGCATTTTTCGGTAAAGGGGGAGCCAGCGTTGTTTTTTCCCTCTACTTGTTAGGTATTGTAGTCGCAATCTTTACCGGTTTGGTATTGAAATACACGGTTATGCGCGGGGAAGCCTCTCCCTTTGTGATGGAACTGCCCGTCTACCATGTTCCACATTTAAAAAGTTTGTTATTACAAACCTGGCAACGGCTGAAAGGTTTTGTGCTGAGAGCAGGTAAAGTGATCATTCTTGCCTGTATCTTTATTGGTGGACTCAATAGTTTCTCTTTCAAAGGTCAAGCGGTAGACAGTATTAATGACTCTGCACTCGCATCCGTCAGTAAGGTTCTGACCCCGTTATTAACACCTATGGGGGTTCATCCTGATAACTGGCAAGCGACCGTAGGTTTGATCACCGGTGCCGTTGCTAAAGAGGTGGTAGTGGGTACTTTAAACACCCTTTACACTGCTGAAAAAATCACCAACGAGCCCTTTGATGTAGAGGGATTTAACCTCTTCGAGGAACTCAGTGGAGCGTTAAACGAAACCTGGCAAGGGCTAAAAGATACTTTCAGCTTTGATGTGCTATCCAACCCGATAGAAGCCAGTAAGGGTGATGGAGAAATGGCTACCGGTTCGATGGGGGTCATGAGTAGCAAGTTTGGCTCTCGTCTCTCCGCTTACAGTTACCTGATATTTGTTTTGCTCTACGTACCCTGTGTTTCTGTAATGGGTGCCATCGCTCGAGAAACTAGCCGTGGCTGGATGATTTTTTCGATTTTGTGGGGCCTAAATCTTGCTTATTCGTTATCGACCCTGTTTTATCAAGCCGCAACCTTTGGTAACCATCCACAGCAAAGCTTTATGATTATCACTATTGTTATTGTTATCAATGTACTGATTCTATTCGGTTTACGCCGTTCACGCAGTAGGATCATCACCAGATTCAAACAGGAAAACAAGCAGTTGCTGCAATAATTAAGTAAACTGTCGTTAATGCGTCGGAGGTCTGTTTTGGGAGATTAATCTATGGCGAGTCTATTACAGGTGCGGGATGCAATAGCGCTCAACGGCATTGCAGAAGCACATCAACTTAGCCGACAATTGGCGACACCTTTACGCCTGGTAGAGGCCATGTTAGAACGATTGAGCATCATGGGAAAAATCGAACGTATCGAACAAAATGACCGCAGCTGTCTATGCGGTGGTTGCAAGCGCTGCCCTGAAGGGCAGCGACATCATAGAATGATGTATCAATTAACCACACCTCGCTGAGAGCCTTTTCCAAACCCCTTTCGCTATGCTCAGACGAGGAAAAAACGGGCGAAGAAACGCAGTTTACAGAGAGTCAATGAGCATTTTGAGCCCGTTTTTGACGAAGTACCAGCAAGCATAAAAAATTTCGAATAGGTTCTAATAAAAATCCGAATATTTTTTAGGCATTTTTAGGGGTGCGTTTTGCATTACCTTGCGCGAAAAAATCACTTAGAGGCCCTTTATAGACGCCCATTGTTACTTAATAAACACCTAACCGCTATTAGGCAACAAATCTACTACAGAAAAAGAGTCAATTTTCTCAATCTACGCAATTCGTTTCTATTCAATTCATTTCTACGGTGATCATCTTTTACTCGTACAGAAGATGAAGCATCTGTATCTGAAGGTATTGCTTTTTCTGTAAGCATTTGTTGTTCCACGCATGAAAAAAAAGGAAGACCTGGCTGAAATTTACAGACAAAGACCGCCGGGGCTTTTTCTTGATAAGCCGAAACAAACAGAGGTAATAGCAAAATCGGTAACACTGTTAACACAGCCTTTATTTTTTTCATCGGATGCCTTTTTATTTTGTCATATTTAGTGTGACTCTATTATAGCAGAACGACTCTCTTCTGATTACACCATCAAAGATGAATCGTGCCATATATTCATATCGAATGGTATTCATTATGTAATCAAAACTACACCGCACCGCTATACTGTCTATTCTACTCACATTCACCCCCATAATAAATGAGCAAAGATAAGCTGGAAAAGACTTAATTTAGGCTTCTCACGTTTATTTTCACCAGAGGAACTAGAAGATTTTGTTTGCTCTGGGATAATTTCTTGTTTGTTACACACTTTTACGAGACCCCAAAAAGTGACCTCCCACGTGGTAGTGGGACAAACAACGGAAGAGGCCCAAAGCAGGTGTTGATAATGCTGGCAATGATAAGATGAGTAATATTCCTAATGTATTAACTATTTTTGTTATCACCATGACCAGGCTCTCCACATTTTTGCATTGAATTCATCTTCTTGTTTTTGCATAGAGAAAGATTGGCGTTCTCCACTAGAGAGTATTATTTCTTGCACTGAATCTTTTTCTTCGATGCATACTGATACTGATGAAATCCCCACATATTTATGCTTCTACTGAATTTTACAACTAATAAGACTATCAGTAGCATAAGCCCAAGTGGACATTGGCAATAATAAAATGACCAATATTCTTAAAAAAGTCTTTATCTTTTTCATTTAATACTCCTTATTTTCGTAATAATTTGAAAAAACAGACTACCCAACCTACTGGGAAGAAATCGAGAGACGGTACAAAGCTTTATCGTATATAGCAGAACGATTCTATTTTAATTACAGCATAAAGATCAGTCGTGTCGTATATTTATACTTAACAGTATTCAGTATGTAATCAAAATTACACCGTACCGCTATATATGCTTCATATTCTGATTAAGAAAATGTATTATCTGCATCAACAGGGGGTTTCTCATATGAACATATTTTTGATGGGAAGAACTGGATCCCACCCACCTTCCAAAGTTCTTGGCATACATTCGAAATTGTTTTTTCATGAGAAGCCCAAATAGATGTTGGCAATAATAAGATGGATAATAATTTTAATAGAATCTTTATTTTTTTCATATGCTCATTTCCTATTTTTCGATTAGCGTCATTTGAATATGCACTGGATCTCTGTCTCCTATTAAGCATAGTCACAAAACCAGTTGTTTTCCTTTTCAATCTTTATTACTTGTTTATCGCTTAAATTAATTGACTGCTTTTGATTTCAAGGGCTGCGCATGACGTGGCCTTTTTTACTTTTAGCATCTAGCCCATTACCTATCAGTGCTCAACCCTTTTAATTCACGAGAGTTTAGGGTGCGACGCTATTTCTATAACACCACCCCCGACTCTTAGTGGAAAACGGTATCCCCACTGAGAGACGAAAATGACCATGGAAAAACTGACCACCGGTGCAGCCTATGGTGTTTCCGCCGGTAGCATCTTGAATGGTTTGCTAAACAGCTACAGCCCAGAACAATGGAACGCCATTGGTGTACTCGCGGGCGTCTCACTTGCTGCATACATGAAAAACATAATAATAATCACATCATATATTCTAAAAATAAGGTATCGATGTCGCAATTGAGGTCTCTTCTTTTACTTTTAGCCTGGGCCCATTTATGTTCAATGGGATTGAGGTCTCACTTTTACCCACAACGTTGAATGAAAAATGATTCAGGTGAAATTGGATTATTGGTAGAGTCAATAGTTAAATCAGGAAACAGGCACATGAAAACAGTAACGGGTAATGGGAATGAGTGGATCCGTGAAGAATTTCATCAAATTGATTTCGGAGATAAACGCCTTAAAGAGCGTTTTTTTGAAACAGCGGGCTTATTATCATCAAAAGCGTCAGGTTCAATTTACCCAAGCTGTCATGGCTCCTGGTCACAGGCCAAAGGAGCTTATCGATTTTTTAGCAATGAGAGAGTGAGCGAGAGCGCGCTATTCCGTACACATTGTGTGCAAACACAAAAACGTCTGGAGGGGCATTCACTGGTTTTTTCTCTTCAGGACACATCAGAGTTGAACTTTGACTCACATAAAAAGACAGAGGGGTTGGGAAGTATATCTAAAGCCTATCACAAACATAAAATGGGGTTGATGCTTCATGCAAGTTTGATGGTAACTCAGGAGGGCTTGCCGCTTGGGTTATCCTCGCTTAAATGCTGGTCACGTGTTTCCCGAGAGGAACCCCCTCAGGAAAAACAGCGGCGGCTTTATCAATCGACAATGAAAGAGAAAGAAAGTATTAAGTGGATAGAGACCCTCTACGAGACAGCGGCGCTGATACCCAAAGATACCTGCTTAATCACGCTGGGAGACAGAGAAGCGGATATTTTCGAACTTTTTCGGGTTGCAAGCTCACTAAAAACATTTTTTATTATCCGCAACCGGAAAGACAGAAAATTTATCGATGAAAAGGGGAAAAAAACAACGGTGCAAACCGCCTTGTCAAAGACGCCGATTTTAAAAACCATAGCACTCACCCTGCCCAAAAATCAGCAAAGGGTAGCAAGAACGGCTTATGTGGATATTCGCTCCATTTCAGGCTGGCTCCCCATTAGAAATAATCTAGTTTATGGGCCTACCAATAAAGACGCTTCACGGCATATCCATGAAAAGGTTCACGTATCTGCCATCAGTGTTAAAGAACAGCCTCCTCCAGAAGGAGTAGCGCCTGTCGAATGGGTATTATTGACCCATTTGACGGCCACTGACGCCTTTGAAGCAGAAGAGAAAGTGAATTGGTATAGACTGAGATGGAAGATAGAAGAGTTCTTCAAAACACTGAAATCAGGATGTTGTGTTGAACAATGTCGTTTAAATACGGCAACCAAACTAACGAAAATGATCACCCTCAAAAGCATTATCGCCTTCAAACTGATGTATATGACCAAAATGGCAGCGTTGTGTCCTGAGGCTACCTGCACCGATGTGTTGTCAAAGATAGAATGGCAAACGCTGTATTGCAGAATACAGACAACAAGCCGCCTTCCCGAGCATCCCCCCACAGTGCTTCAGGCAATAACATGGCTGGGTCAATTGGGAGGATTTCTTAACCGACGTGCCGAGGGTTTACCGGGAATCATGTCGCTTTGGCGAGGGTATGAGATCCTGCAAGAAAATGTGAGATTGTTCATTATTCTTAATAACAAAAATTGTGGGTAAAAGTGAGGATTGAGAGCAGGTGAGTAGGGAGTGAGATATTCAATCCAATGCCCGGCTTTACTGATAGCCTGCTGAATGTCGAGACGTTTGTGGAAACTGGCGTTATCCATCACGATGACACAATGAGGAGGAAGAGTAGGCAAAAGGCGCTGGGTAACCCAGGCGTAAAAAACATCACTGTTAATGGAACAAAAAAATAATCCGACCGCCATCAGGACGGTTCCCAGTAACGCGCCAATGACATTTGTTCGGCCCTTAGGCTGCCCATCCTGGGTACCCCAACAGCGTTGACCTCGTGCAGCATAACCGTGGGTTCGTGGCCTATCGTGTGCGAAACCGCTTTCATCCAGATAAACGACCGGTTTTCCCTGCTTTTTATAGCAGGCTATCGTGTCCTGGAAGGCGCGCCGTGTCTCTTCGTCTGCCTTGGGATGACGCAGGGTTTTTTTTATAGGTGACGCCCAGGTTTTTCAGTGCCTGCCAAATGGCTTTCTTGTTCTGGTCAAGTAATTTTGGACACAAATTCAGGTGTTTTATGCCGCCTGGTATCTTTCATCATTGGCGTTTGGTAATCATTAACACTATGTAGCCTGACTTGATTGTAATAATGAGTGAGGTAGGGAAGTACATCAGCTTGTGCTTGTTGAACGGTACTATACCCGTGATCAATGAAGATGCTTGATTTTGAAGTCGATAAGGATCATGCTCATAGCCATGAAAATAGAGCTGACTGCTGACCAGAAAATTACCCTCGAAGCCCAACATCGTCAAAGCCATGACCGCCGTGTCTGTGACAGGATCCGGTGTGTTTTGTTGTCCGCAGACGGCTGGACTTCCCCTATGATTGCTCACTCACAGCTCATTAATGAAACCACGGTGCGGCGCCACCTTACAGACTATCATAAACTCAACAAGCTCAAGCCTGAAAATGGCGGCTCCGATGGCTATCTCAATGCGGAACAGACCACGTCGCTGGTTGAACATCTCACCCAGCCGCTCTACCACCACAATCACCAAATTGTGGCGTATATCGCTGGACGCTGGAACATCACCTTTACCGTATCAGGTCTGTATAAAGGGTTGAAGCAGCATGGCTTTAGCTATAAAAAGCCGAAAGGTGTTCCGCATAAATTTGCCGTTGAGAAACAGCAGCAATTTATAAAGACCTACAGCGAATTGAAAGACGCCGCGGGTAATGACCCCATACTGTTTATTGATGCCGTTCATCCGACACAAGCCACCAAAATAAGCTACGGCTGGATACGAAAAGGCCAGGATAAAACGAGATAGAGCGATTGTGGAAGGTGATGAATGAGCAAACACGAAACAATAGATATTACCCATCTAAACAGAGTTTTAAGAACGATATCTTAAACTTCTTTGAGGTGAAGCTACCACAAATGGCAAGTTCTCTGGTATCTCGCTTAAACGATAATTTCCAGGCGCTAAATCCTGCATCTTGATTTCACTTGGGTATATCAATACCAACAACATGTCCTACTCCTTCAACTTTAACAATATCCGTGGATAATCCCAGATTTTCTACCCACTTTTTCGTTCTCTTATCACTATCATCAACATATAACTGTCCAGCCTTTTCCGTAACAGCATATTTATCTTTCAATTTGATTAAATCAAGGTATATTTCTCCCGTCTGGATAACAACCTTATCACCACTACTGCTATTTGATTTACCCATTTTGGTAACAATATCACTAAATTCTTTATAAAAATCAGAATATTTTTTCGAGGCATTTTGATGAATATCTAAATAATGCTCTTTTACAGTGTTGATTCCTTCAATAAGTTTGTTAGCAATTTCAGAACTGGATAACATCTTTTCTTTCGTTGCTCCCTTTGGCTGTATAGGAGAAGAAAACAGATAATTACTAGATAATGCATCGGATACAGTCTGCATTTCAAGCTCTTTCAGTACTGTAGCCATCTCTCCCTTTATTTCTTCTTCTAATTTTTCTGGGTCTATTTTAGATAACCAAGGCGTTACCTGTTTTAAAATAGTCTGATATGCTGCTGCACTGCTTGACATTGAGTGTGTGGCTAATTCTATTTTAGCATCACTACTGGATAAATGTTCTTCTAAACTGGCGAGACGTCGTAACTCGCGATTTTTTTTCTGTGTTAAATCTTCTAGTTTTTTGCTGGTCTCTTTTATTTCTTCGCTATTTTTTTCTATATCATTTTCTGAACTGCTGTTACCCTGTAATAAATGATCTCTTTTTTCATTTAACCTGGTTAATTTTTCAATGTTCTGATGTATTACTATATTATTTTCACTGTGTTCTTTTCTTAATTTAAAGACAGAAGATAAAAAACTATGTTCTTCCTGATTTAATTCATCAACTTTTTTGTTGTCAATCCTTAATTCTCTGGTGAATTTTTTTAACTCTTCTACTCGTTCATTACCTGTCGTAAGGCTATTAACGCTTTCTTTTTTCAATTGGACCAAACCGCCAGCCGGCTTGGTATCTGGTTCAATGACCCCTTTTGCATTATGAAGCCCCACAGAAAGAAATGTAATATTATTTGATGTATTAAGAACCTCACCCATAGTAGAGTATCCTTTTATCTGTTGCTTAATTTAAGCATTAAAATTGCCTGATGCTATTATAATGAGATTATTTTGATTAACCGTCAGGAAATGTAATTTCATGACGGTGATTATTAAAGTTATTTAAAGAACAATCCGAAAATAAAAGCATGTCGTCTTTATCATTGGAAGTGTTAGAAATTCTGTGTTATTCCTATAATATAGCAGGCGCCGTATAAGTTGATTATGAAAATTAGCAATAACATATTGATATTAAATAATATTTATTAACAAAAGTGATCACGTTACATGGCGCCTGCTATAGCAGCTCAAGTGAAAGCGATAGTAGCATGGAAGGGATTGATGCTTGATCTGAAGGTATTCGTTTTGGCATTTGGAGACTATTGTTTACTTTTATAAAAATTATAATTTTGTGTCCTATTAAATAATTTGTTTTTTCCAGTGTTTTGAATGGTGATAAGTATATACCCAAGTGAAATCAAGATGCAGGATTTAGCGCCTGGAAATTATCGTTTAAGCGAGATACCAGAGAACTTGCCATTTGTGGTAGCTTCACTTCAAAGAAGTTTAAGATATCGTTCTTAAGACTCTGTTTAGATGGGTAATATCTATTGTTTCGTGTTTGCTCATTCATCACCTTCCACAATCGCTCTATCGGGTTTAGATTCGGGCTATACGGCGGAAGGTAATGAAGCTGGATATTCAACGTAAGCGCGGCGTCTTGCACAAGCTGTGAACGGTGATAGCCTGCACCCTCGAGGATCACATGTGCCGTTGTCATGATGGGATAATGCGCGCGAATGGCAGACAGGAAGTGAACCACATTTTCGCTGTTCATCGTCTCATCATCACGGATTATGGGGTTAGCCACATTCTGGATGTTCAAGGCTCCCATGATATTCAACCGCGTTCTGCTCCCGGTGGTCTCTATCGTTTTATCCTGGCCTTTTCGTATCCAGCCGTAGCTTATTTTGGTGGCTTGTGTCGGATGAACGGCATCAATAAACAGTATGGGGTCATTACCCGCGGCGTCTTTCAATTCGCTGTAGGTCTTTATAAATTGCTGTTGTTTCTCAACGTCAAATTTATGCGGAACACCTTTCGGCTTTTTATAGCTAAAGCCATGCTGCTTCAACCCTTTATACAGACCTGATACGGTAAAGGTGATGTTCCAGCGTCCAGCGATATACGCCACAATTTGGTGATTGTGGTGGTAGAGCGGCTGGGTGAGATGTTCAACCAGCGACGTGGTCTGTTCCGCATTGAGATAGCCATCGGAGCCGCCATTTTCAGGCTTGAGCTTGTTGAGTTTATGATAGTCTGTAAGGTGGCGCCGCACCGTGGTTTCATTAATGAGCTGTGAGTGAGCAATCATAGGGGGAGTCCAGCCGTCTGCGGACAACAAAACACACCGGATCCTGTCACAGACACGGCGGTCATGGCTTTGACGATGTTGGGCTTCGAGGGTAATTTTCTGGTCAGCAGTCAGCTCTATTTTCATGGCTATGAGCATGATCCTTATCGACTTCAAAATCAAGCATCTTCATTGATCACGGGTATAGATGGGGCGATCCCGTTACCGGGGCATATTATTGCTGTCGCCGATGAAATGTTATCAGGCAGAAAAATAGGAGGGCGCATCAATCAAGCAGCGGACTGTGACATCACGTTAGATCGATCCGCTGACGTCAAACCCGGCGATCGACTTCTGGTTAATCTGCCCAGTGGCACCGCCCAAGCACGCACCGTCCACGCGGTTAACGGTCAACTTATCACCGTCAGTGTGGCTTACAGTGAAACGCCGCAAGCGGAGGCAATTTGGTCGGTGGAGGCCGATGACTTAGCTCTTCAACACTACCGTTTGACGCGTATCGAGGACAATAACGACAACACTTATCGTATTAACGCTGTCCAACATGACCCCGATAAATATGAACGTATCGACAGCGGTACACGTCTTGACGAGCGGCCTATCAGTGTTATTCCGTTGACAATTCAAGCGCCTCCGACGCACATCACGCTGACCAGTCATGCGGTGATTGCTCAAGGTTTAGCCGTCACCACTTTACAGGTTAATTGGCAGGCAGCCAGCGGTGCGACCGCTTACGACGCCCAATGGCGGCGGGATAAGGGCAATTGGACGCCGCTGTTGCGGGTATTAACTTGCGGCTTTGAGGTCCCCAACAGTTATGCCGGGTGCTATCAGACCAGAGTGAGAGCCATTAACGCGACGGGCAGCGCTAGCCTGTGGGTTACGACGCCAGAGACGACTCTCCAGGGGAAAGAAACCCCGCCGCCTCAGCCAATTGGCTTGACGACCACGCCGATTGTGTTTGGCATCACGCTAAACTGGGCCTTTCCTGCGGGAGCCGAAGACACTTTAAAAACCGAGGTGGAATGCAGCCATTCTGCCCATGATGCTAATCAGAAGCCACTGACCGACATCGCCTACCCGCAGCGTCATTACACCATGCAGGGTCTGGCTGCGGGCAGAACCTTTTACTTTCGTGCCCGTCTGGTCGATCGACTGGGCAATCAAGGCGCCTGGACACTGTGGGTGCAGGGTAAATCGAGTGACGATGCGGATATTGTGCTCGATCACATCCGTGATGATATCATGACCACGCAGGCCGGTAAAAGACTGACTTCTCAACTCGATACGCTCATAAAAACCAACCAGGCCAATGAACAAAAACAGGCGCGCACCCGTATTACCCTCGAAAATGAGGTAAAAAGCAAGATAGAAGAAACATTGCTACAGGTGAATGAGAGGCTAGAGCGAGAAGACAAAACATTGCAACGGTATAATCAGGGACTTAAATCCCGCTTTAAAATCAGCCAATTACAAACACAAGACGTGCAAAAGACCGCCACGCATCTGGATACCGCATTTGTCACCTACAAAGAGGAGATGGACACGCAATTTGACCGTGCTAACGCGGATATGCTGGCACTCAGACAGGCTCAATCCGATGCTCAGCAGGCGTTCAGCCTTTACCGCCTAGATATCACTGCCCGCTTTGATAAAAATGACGCGTTAATAACCGACATCCACACGGCGCACGCCACGGCGACCCAGGCCCTGGCCGACTATCAAAACCGGATAAGTGCCCGATTCGGCAAAAATGAAACGGCGATAAGTCAGACTAAGCGTGCTCAAACCCTGGCGACCCAGGCGTTAGCGGAATATAAAAACATGATTGCGGCGCGATTCCGTGACAATGACGCGGCCATTGAAACCAAAGCCACAACACAATTTACCTCATCAGGCGGTAATGCCCTGTACAGTATTAAGGCAGGGATTACTCACCAGGGTAAGTATTATGATGCCGGCATGGTGGTAGGTGTGGAAACCCAGGGGGGCAAAGTGAAATCGCAAATCGGTTTTAATGCGGATAATTTTATTCTGTTAAGCGGGCAAAATGGCAAAAAATTCTCGCCCTTTGCGGTAAAAAATAATCAGGTCTTTATACGCGAAGGCTTTATTCAAGATGCGACCATTGACACGGCTAAAATAAAAGATGCCGCCATCACTCATGCGAAAATTGGCGGGCCTCTCCAGTCGACCAACTGGGCGGCAGGCCGTTCTGGGTGGAAAATAGATAAAGCCGGTCACGCTGAGTTCAACGATGCCACCTTCAGAGGGACGATTTATGCCACCCATGGCTGGTTTAAAGGGACGGTGTATGCGGATAACATTGAAGGGGATATTCTGGACATGTATCCCAATTTTTTAAAAGAAGAAAGGAGGGGACTTTTAGGTGATTACCAATCTATAATATTACCCCTGTTTTATGTAAAGAAATCACACTCACCGAGAAGAGTACTGCTATTAGGAAGAGAAGGAAAAGGGATCGTTGTCAATGCTTGGGCAAGAATGGGGGTCATCGTGAATATCACCTGTGATGGTGTTAATCTTCAATACCTCGGGCGGACAGGAAATGTCGAAGATTACGTCGGCCCCAGTCCCGTCAGGGCAGATATTGATATCATCATTCCGGCAGGTGAGGGGGAGGCATTAATTGGATTAAACTTGCGGGCCGTAGAGGACAGTTGCTATTTTTCCTGGAAGGCAAGTGGTAACATATTCACCATGAAAAACGCATCCAGTATAAAACTGGCTTGATTAAGATGAATACCCACCGATGAATTTTACCGTATGTGGGATGACGTTTTCTGTCATCCAAAGTTTTATATAAAAATAGATGATACATGATCATACCAATGAAGAGGAATAAGAATGACCTGATATAGCTGGGCAATTTAATTTTAATTGGCACACAAATATGAGCCACTCCCTAGATTTACTCTTCAATGTATGCGTTAGGCAATCAAAATTAAATCGTACAGCTATACAGGCCGCTCGGTGCCCCAAAATTTTAGGTCAGGACAAACGGACGATCAGGATGCTTGGAGCCGCGAGCATGTTTGGGCTAAAAGCCACGGCTTTCCTAAACCTAGTCAGTTTGCTTATACCGATATTCACCATTTACGACCGGCTGATATCAGTGTGAATAATACACGCCGGAACAAGGATTTTGATTGGGGCGGCACTCCCTTGGCAGAGTCACCGGAAAATAAAACTGATCGCGACAGTTTTGAGCCTGCCGATAATGTCAAAGGTGATGTCAGTCGAATGCTGTTTTATATGGATGTGCGCTATGAAGGCGACATTGATTCCAAAGTGGGTGATTTGAGTCTGGTCGATGAAGCGGGCACCAATGGCAACGAGCTGGGAAAACTCTGCACATTGCTAGAGTAGCATAGGCAAGACCCTGTTTCCGACTGGGAACGCCGACGTAATGAGCGTATCTACGCGCGTCAAGGAAACCGCAAGCCTTTTATTGACTATCCCAAATGGGCAATCGGTATTTACGGGGAGAGGTGTGGGAAAGACGCGAAATAACATGACCGTTTTTAGAGAATAAATATGTTGCCTAGGTCTGTCGACGTTTCGCTATAATTGATTGAATATGATATTTCACTTTTTTCCAATTAATTATAGCGGAACGCTAACAACCCATCGGCAAATAACGAAAATATTGACACTACAATATTCCTGCTCGTTTCAGGATATCACTCATTTTTGGGTTAATTCTATCGCGTGCAATATTGTAAGGTTTCTTCCCTTCATTATTAGGTTGGTTGAGCACACGGACAATATCAATATGATTCTTCAATAAAAAATCGACTATTTTTACTAAGTTTCTTTGAACTAAATAATGAAGAAACGTATTTCCCGACTGACTTATAATCTCTTTCAGATAAATTTAAAAGTTTTCTTTATCGAGTATTCTAGCTATATTTTTTAGGCGATTATAAGATATATCAGCGTCTGAAAGATGAATACCAAGAGCAATCCAAGAAGGGATCCTATTATTGTGATTATGCTGAGTGATAAGATCAGGGGCAATTTCGAGCAATCGATCAATTTGTTTCGCTTTCCTTCCTTCAACGGCATAGTGAAGAGCCGTATTTCCCTTTGCATCAACATGCTTGCATAGGCGCGTGAGAATCTCCAAGTTCTTTTTATCGAGTGCAATATCTAAAGACGTTTTTCCTGCATGATTAGTTAGTTTGAAAACAAGATTATCAAATTGATTTGTATTGAGTAAAACCTCGACCATTTTTTCTCGCCCATTTATAATTGCCTGATGAAGCAAGGAATTTCCCTTTGCATTAACCAGCCTGGGCAGATGTGAGAGAATTTCTGGATTATTTTTAACGAATGTATCATACGTTTCATCTGGAAGATTAAGCAACCAGTCGAAAAAAGGAGAAAGTTGAACACCCCCAGTAGCGCTAGTACGTGCCACTGAAAATCCTGTTCCTAACCGCATCAATGTTACTTCCTCATCATTAAAGTTGATTTTGCTAATTACGCGAAAGGCTGTATCGTGAATTATTCCCTTTTCGCTAAATACATTCAATTGTCGTGCTAGTAAACGAGGGCTTATATTTGCATCGATTTCATATAAGTTATAGTCGTCATTACTTTCTTCTACAAGCGTCGAAAAATACTGTGCGGATACGCCTAAATTCTTTTCAACTTCTTTTACTGCTTTCATGTGATCTTTAATCTCTATATTGTATATATTTCCACCAATCTTTTGCCGAAGAGAATCTAACTCCTCTTGAATTAATTTTTTTGCTATATTTAAGGGACTCACAAGTAAACGTACTATGGGTCAGGAGGAAAGGAAATTAAGTCTTTTATCTCTAACAGTAGTTTTTGAGCTGTATGTATGTTACCAAATTCATACTTTATCACTAATTCTTGTGCATACGCTTTGGCAATCGTTCTTATTGTCTTTGGTACTCTCGTCAACAAGTTCTCCTCGTGTGAATTCAAAGTTGTAACTACTTCTTGAATACGGTCACTTATAGCGGTAGTGCAGTAACCCCATACTTTTTCATCATCTAACAATTTGATGGTATCCAAACGAACCTGATTAAGGATATTCTCATCTTGTAACGTTTGATTCAAAATCTGAAGGGTGTTTATCCACAGAGTGGCGTCGCTCTTTTCCTGTCTGTTTTTTGCCTTTAACATCCACGTTCTTATTCTATTTGTCATATCCTGCTGCTGATGATCTTTTAGAAACTTTAAAAAGTCTTCTATGGGGTCATCACCGAGTACCTGCATTGTTTGTGTCTTTGGAATTACAGGGTTCAAAAAACCATGAATATACCCAGGTATTAGATAGTCTTGATCAATCAGAAAACCTTTGATGTTTAAATCCTCTGTATAAAAGACTAGATCTTGACCTTTATTACCAAAGAGGAACTTTATCAGTATGTTATTAAATAATGTACATTTCGATATTCTTTCCGGCTTTGAGGTAGCCTATTATCAGATTCAGTAGCGATCTTATGTACGTTTTCTCTTCGACCGTAGCAGGTATTTTAATTTTCTCCAGTTTTTGCAGGATTTTGCTTAAATTTGTATCAAAAAAGAAATGCATAGCTTTCAGATTAAGATTGCTGAGATTAGTACTGATCTGTTTTAGATTAATGTCAGCAAGTAACGTGTCACGCAGTGCGATCTCCTTATAGAGATCAGGCCAGTCATTGCAATTTTTACCTTTTATGTCCAGAATTGCTATGGCTTGGTTCTTATCTTTTCTGTGATTGACTTCTTTTTGGCTGTATTTCACCATATCGTTAAACAATGATTCGATTCTTTTTCTTTGACCAGGGATACCGATAAAAGAACGCCAACCAGAGAGCAATAGCTGTGGGTGCTTCTCCAGCATATTGTCAGTGAAAGCACGAAGGGCGCAGTCTTCATTTCAAGGAAAAGGGTTTGTGTCTGTTGGCGCCGTATTACTATGCAGGAACCAATGTATCTCTTGCATAACATCTTTGGCTGCATGTTCATCTAAGTGATACTTAGTATTTAATTGCCGGAGAATACGGTAAGAAGGTTCGATGTCGGAGACATTATGTTTGTTATCTTTAAACACTTGTATATTTTTTTTTGTGTTTTCTGATAGTGATAGCTTGGCCAGGCAAGCAGGTAGATGATGAGAAATAATTTTTATTGGCTTCTTTCGTTCCGCTATTTTGTTTAACAATTCCAATAAGATCTTCTGGCTGTCATCACTTTTATCCCCTGTTAACAGCTCGCCTTGATCGACTGGATTGCCTGTAATGTTTACTTCTTCCAAGTGAGGTGACGCTAATATGAAGCTGAGTAGGTCTTGCAAAGAATTTATACCGTTATTACTGAAGCTTACCTTAGTTGTCTCCGCTGATGTCGGCAGAGATGTGATCTTCTTGAGCTCACATCCTTCTAGATCTAGATACTTTCCCCCACATAACACTCTTGCTTTTGTCATGGAATAGTCTGTACCCTCTCCTGCTTGGCATTGTTCTTCCCATGCGTCGAACTTATTTTCTAGTGATGACGATGGGTCAAAGCATGGAAAACAGGATGAGATGAGAGAATAAAAACCATTTATTAGCATGATGAAAAACCTGTTAAATAGTAACTAGCTTACAATAAGTGCTTAGAGCCCGTTCAAAATCTAACATCAACCACATTACACAGTAGTTAATGCCTTATTTTTCAATTATGAAGTAACCTTGTAGCATAAAAATATATTTATTTTTGTAATGAAATGTATCTAAATAATTACAATGCTCCGTTTCACAAATATTCAATAAGCTAAACGGTTATTAACCATTTCATGACAGACAACGATAAGACGAAAACAGAAAGGGGCACATATGGGACAAAAAATTATCGCAAGCTCACTCGATATCGAATTTTTCTTGCGGTAATATGTTTATTCTCTTTAGAATAAACTGGTATCTTCAGATAAAATGGGTATATCCAGTGCCAGAGAAGTATCATAACAGTGTCACTGGTTTCACGTCATTGTTTTACTACCTGGAGTATTTAGAAATACCATCTATATAATACCAACGTTTTTTTAAACGGAGAAAACGTGAACATTCATATATCATACTTGTTTTTGTAGTATTCCTATCAGTAAAGCCCGCACAGAATTCAACAAAACCTTCATCGGTATGAGATCCTGCCATTTCTTTTATCACGATCAGTCCATGCCATTCAGTGTCACATTGTATTAGCATTGTACGAAATTTTTCTGCATGACAATCCGGATGCCAACTGATAATCAAATAATCAACATTGTGTTTCACATAGGCACTATAGCGTGAACGCATCAAAATTCCGGGCGATGAGGCTATTTTTTCACCTATTACATAGGGTTCACAGCAAACATTATATTTTAATATACTACCGCATGGGCACAATTCTGACACGATATCCCCCTGGTATAAGTAAATTGATGCCAGACATACTACGTAATTTTAACTTAAAATTCAAAGTCATTGCTCAATTGACCCCGGGCTGAAGTTATTTATGAATGTCAAAAAAGCCGTAGTCCATTTATTGACTATCCTGAATGGGTAGTCAGTCTTTACGGGGAGAGTTGTGGGAAAGAGGCTCTTCATTGATTTAACTTTTCAAGTTTCTTCGCTAACTGTCGCTTAACCCTCCCTTTTTTTCAATCGTGCATATGATAATCGATGCCCGCACAAAACGGGCGTCAGACACACAGTCATTTTATGATTATATACTCGTAATAAGTATACAAGTATTTACGATAAATAGGTAGTTACACAATTGAATCAGGGCAAGAGCGCGAATATTTTTTAATCTAAAAATGCGCATTATTTATATTTTATTAGTTCAGTAAATGGAAGAGAGCATTATTCTTTAGGTGTTTTTTAGATTAAAAATTAATCAATCTGTTTATTTTTTGCCAACTCGTACTCTCGTCCTAGACTGTGTGTAGAATCCATTCAGTTAGAGTCAGGTATTTCACTGATTGAGTTATAGCAATTTTAGTCACTATAATCCGGAACTGTATTCATTTATATAAACGAATTTATAGTATCACGTATCTTAAAAAAATCAACAATGACAAATTCAGTTGAAACAGAATTATTTAAACTGACATTGCGATATCTAAATATGTTATCCATACAGTTAAATATAAAAACTTTATGTCATAACCAGACATAATATATGTATTAATGAAACATTTTAGTAATAAATTCAATATGATAGGTACCGTTACACAAAACAATTTTTTTGTTAGTTATGATAATACTAATAGATATGATATTTTTTTAAAAAAACAAGTTGTTAATTATGGACATGCTTTGAAAGAAAAAATATCTAATCATAATAAAGTCGTTATTAATAGTAAATTAAATAATATTGCGACAAGAATTCAAAAAAGGATTAATCGAGCCAATTTGAGTAGTGATGATTTATCAAGATACCCAAAAGAGTTAGATAACTTGCTTAAAGAAGACTCTGGATCTCAAAAAGAAAATATAAGAAATTTTTTTAAATGTTGTATTTTTTTATCTAAGCACAATACTGAAAAAAGCACTAAAAATAATTATTTTTACTTTACAAATAAAACACATTCATTAAGAATGCTATCTAAAATGGATTGTTTATATTCAAACATACCTGAGATTACAGAAGAAAAGTTAAATGTAGTACTAAGTGATATACTCCTTCATATAGATTATTTTCGTGAAGATCAGTCTATAGAAATAGAGAAAAAGAGAAAAAGACAGAATCATACGTTGTAGAAAGAAAAAAAGAAAATATATATTCATATAATAAATTTAAATTTCTATATAGTTCTGAAGAGTTAAGTGTTACAGAAAAAATGGTAGAAGAAGATACCTATGCGCTTAAAATACTCAATTCTGAAGACAGTAAAAAATCAGTAATTAGTGTAGCTAGAATGCTTCATTATTATCTAAAAAAGAACCTGTCTTCTATTCGAAAGCAAAATGATTTCTTTGAAACATATAAATTTTGCATGCAAAATAGAATTGGAACATATCCTATTTTTAAAATAAAAAACCATTCTTTTAAGGATATTTTAGAAATCTTTAAAAAAATGAGGATCATATTATTTTGCTATCTTTAATATGGCCTATTTTTATAGAAGGAAATGGAACCGGTTCAGATATAAAAAAATAAACAATATTTATTCAAAAAAAATTCGCCCAACCAAAGATTATATTGATGTTCATATAGACGTAAAAATAAATGAACTATCTAGTAGATTTGGAAATTCTAAAACTATTTGTAGTAATATTTTTTCTGACCAAAAATTTCATCCTTATTATAGAGATGTGGATTATAGAAAAATAAATATTAATTCAACAAACAAAAAAGTAAGAAAATTTATAGAGCGTAAGATCCCTTACATTGCTGGCAATTCTGGGATGGCAAACATGACATGCAAGGTTCTTAGTAAATTACATATCCCCCCTTATTCAGAAGAAGGGCGTAGCTTTTGTGAAGCCATGTCAGCTTTTATAGTTGGGAGTGGTATGCATTCCTACTATGAAGTATATAAATCATTTAATCTCTATGCGAAAGAAATTCATTATCCTTGGCTATTTTCTTCTAAAATGGCTTAAGCTTAATAAAAATTCATTAAAACCATGAGATTATTTAGTCAATATTTAAATAGTGTCGTCACGTAATAAAAAATAGATTATCATTCCCATTGAGAAGAAATGGACTCATGCCAAAGCCCAGTGTAGAAAAGAGAGGTGTGATGTCGATCACCTCTTTTCCTTCTTTAATTGAACCATTTTATAAGGCCACCGCTATATGTACTCCTTAGTTGTCACTCAAGTAAATTGAATATAAAAATGAGTAGCAAATAAAACAAGAAAATTTTGAACTTGTTGTACATGAGCAACAATAATCTTGGGAAATTGAGAGGGGTACTATTATGCAAAGGAAAAGGTAACGATCACTTTGATAAAATGATTATGTGGAAGTTGTTTGGGGGTGATAATGACTGTGTCGTATTTGTGTCGTCACTGAACGGTGTTAAATGCCGATCAAGGACATTAGAATGCACTTAATGACATAAACCACGCCACTGACATAGATTTTATCAATAATGACAATAAGTTAAATTATCACCCGTGGATTTTTAAGCCGTAGGTCACAGGTTCGAACTCTGTAGGGCGAAGCAATCTTTTCAATTAGTTAGCATCCTTTTTCTTACCTGTTTTTAAAAGTGTCAGATGGGTGACATGAAGATCGAAGAAAAAGATAACATTACCGATGCCGATGAAACAGGTTTCAAACAAGGCTACCTTGGATGCTGGGAAAATGAGTTATTTTACGATGAATGACAGAAAGGAACCTTCGCTCGGTGCAAGACGATAGGTCGAAATGAAGAGGCAACATATTGATAAATAATGGCTGAAAAGTTGTGCTTTGTTGTGTTTTGTCGCCTATTATATAAGCAATAATATTTTATCTTTTTGTTTTTTATTGGTTATTTCATCACAGGGGTATAGGCGTTAGTGGACGTATTTTATTTGTTATAAAAATCAATAAATTAAAAACAAAAAGTCACAATCGATCGAAATTAGGTCAAAATGTCGAGTGGATTATCTCATATCTAACGTCTCATTCTATAACCCAAGAATCATAAAAATGTATCAGATCTCGTCCCATTCACTTCCTCGGCTATCACGGTATTTGTCCGTCATGGCAGAGGATTTGTGTCCCAGTAATTTCTGTGCAAAATCCTTACCTCTGGCTTCACTGTGTAGCCTGGCGGATAAACTTCTGATTTCGTGAAATGAAGGCGGTGTGCCTTGCCATTTCAAGCCAGATTGTTCTCGTGAGTCTGTAAATCCTTGCGACAATCTTTTAGGATTGAGGTTAATTTTCTTGTTTCCTATAAAGACATATTCTTCTCCGCCTATTTGTTGTCGACACGCATTAAGAATACCTTCAAGGTTTTTATTAATTATCTCCAAACTCAAGGTTAAGGGTATCACCAATTTCATCCCGGTTTTCTGTTGCTCTACCCACCATTTCCCACCATAAACATCTTGCCATTTCATCCGTTGGATATCCCCTACTCTCTGACCCGTCAGTAAAGCCAAGTCCATGCTTAAACCTATCCAAGGCTGCCGTTGGTTTGCTGCCTCTCTGATCACAAGAAACTCTTCTAGAGATAAACGCTCTCTCTGTACCTGTATACGAGGGCTTCTCGTGGCTGTGACGGGATTGGTTTCCAGATGCCCCTCTGCAATGGCTTCATTAAACATATCAATCAACAAGCTGCGGATTAATTTTGCGCTGGTAGTTTTACCTTGATCACTGTAACTATTTAGAAATTCAGCAATCTCTTTAGTTGTGAGGGTATTCAGTGCCTTATCAGAAAAAGCACGGGTGATGGCCGTTAATCTTGATTGGTAGTCTCTGAGAGTGTTAGACCGCAGGCCGCGTTGATGCAATTTTTCTGTAAATTTAGCGACCCATTCTGTCACCGACAGCGTATTCACCTCGTTGATTCTATCTACTAAACTGTAGCGTTGGTCAAAAATCTGCATGTTCATGGCAATCGCTTCGTTAATCGCGATACGTTTCACGCTCCCTACGCCGTATTCCTTACCTGTGCGGGGGTCTCGGTAGCAATAGTAGCCGTTATTACGGACATACAGATTGGGCGGCAGGTCTCGGTTAGCCGGCTTTCTTTTGCGTGCCATGATACAGTCTCTCCATTAAGCGTTTTCCGGCGTAACTGGCGGGGTTTGTTGGGTCAATTTTTACGGCATGCGCCTCGACAAGGTATTCTCGGCCATCAAGCCGTGGTGGCGGTTGAATGACGCCAGAGCGTGCCCATCGACGTACTTGTTCCATGCAACGCGGACGAGGCTGGTTTTGATTCCATTGCTTGAGGCTGATTTCCATATAGCGGCTCTCTCTTTATTAAAGTGAAAAATGTCATCACGGCGTCCGTATTTTAGACGGAAAAGTCATAGAGGGTAATGTGAATAAATTTATTTCAAGAATAAAAAATAATGAGAGGAATAATCAATATCAATAAATAATAGCGTCCTTCATTGTTATGAGGGGTAGTATTAATAGGGTCCAATTTATTCAATAAAAATAGCCTTGACGAGCAAGGCTATCCTATTTTATTTATTCTTTAATAAAATCCATTTTTACTCTTTCAATGTAGCAATAATCCTGTCTTTGGCTATTTAACCGTAATGTTAGATAAGGTATTCAGTGAAATGAGCCACAGTGATTCCGTGTTCACAGTGAGCATTGATAGATGCGGAAAATGTTTCAAGTTCTTTGTATAGTGTTATTCCAATATAAATCATTTCTGACGGTTCTCTCATCACTTCTTGTAACATAAGGCTTCCTTTTTTTAGAGATAAAATATAAGCCTTCCACTTGTTTTGACAAGACGAAACCCTACGTTAAACGTATTATTTTTTAAAAAATAAATAAAATGTATTTATGGCAATCTACGTTCAATCTTCTTTTTGTTCTTGAACCAACTTCTTAATCGATTAAACCAATTTTTATTTTCATTTCTCTTAGCTTCCAAGAGTTTATTTTTTAACTCTCTTTTTCTCGCTCTGCTCTGTCTGTTGCTCATAATTAACTCTCCTACTCAATAAACTGTATTCCAAGAGGGATAAGCACTTGAGGAATAGTGCGATCAAAGCCGGTTTGATGACAAAAGTGTTTAAAGTCTCGCAATGAATGCACTTTCGCTTTTTGGTATAGAATACGAATTCTATTTTCTATTGTGCGATGAGAACGTGCCAATTTTTTACCTATTTCCTTGGCACTCATCGTGCGTAATAAATAAAAGATTATCCTCAATTCAGATTGTGTGAAGAGAGTCGAGGGAGGTTCAAATAATAGCGTGGCAGTCAGCTTATCTACGTAGTGGGGCAGTGAAATAATAGCCAGTTTTCTACCATAAAAAACCGTGCCGATGCATTTCTTTCTTTTATTATACAGCGGAAAGGTTTCGTATAAATAAGGTTGCAGTTTCTGCTCTCGACCAAAGAAATGCGTTTTAATTAGGGTGCTTTTTTGTCCGCTTTTTATAACCTCTCTTTCCAGTTTTTGAATTATTAAAAAAAATTCTGTAATACAGGTGGGAAGTTCATCATCATGCCGCCCTATCACATCAAATCCTTGTGGCAAATTTAAAAATTCAAAAAAAAGCACGATTGGTATAAATAAAGCGTGAGTCGCTGTCTTTTATTCCCCAAACATCTTGACTGTTTTCCATCATAGCTGTCAGAGGCAATGAACATGATACCTTTGCTATTTTTTTCATCATCTGTCCTAACTCTATTCAGTCCCTTCATCGTGGATGACGCCCATTTAGGAGAGGGTAAATTACTTAGTCAGTGCGAAAGTCTAATTAGAAAAATAAAATGGGATAGTCTCCACAAGAGAGACTATTTTTTCTATTTTTATCATGCTAGACGCTATCGCTTTCTACATCCCTTTAAGGCAAAAAGCACAAGGCGGACATGAAATACGGTAAACAGACCATGCAGCGAATACGGTTCAAATTTGAGTTTTGCACTTGCCAATGTCTGTTTCACGGCGGGATAGGACACCGAGCGTAATAAAGCGATGTCTTTTTGTGATACGCCTAACGCGAAAAGCATCGCCGTTTCAAATTGAACAGTCGTTAACTCAGGAAACACTTCCCGTAATTCAGGAAATTGGGTAATATCGATGTTAGCCATTGTAGCCTCCGCTAGAGGTTATGGTGGTTAGCTACAGGGGTGGTTCGAGCCACCTCTGTTAGCGCTAGGGTTAATATGTATATGGAAAGGCGATTGGGGTCGCCGTTACTATCTTATAACTTGTTGTGAATGTTTATGTTTTCATGGTGTATGGCTCCATTAATTTATGATGCGATGTTGAGTTCTTTGTCATGGGTGAATTACCCATCCCAATAAGTTTTCATTGGCAACTTATTTTTGCGATAGAGGTCAAATAGTCGGATTGCCCCTTTGCGCAGTAAAACCGGTTGGTATTTGATAAAGTCATCGCTCCCGTGCACACTGATTTTATGCTGATGTTCCGTCAAATATCGGTCACGTGCATAAGAGGTTGCACGCCAGCGGATATGGGATTTACTTTCGTTATAGAGCCAATTTTTTTCTGCCAAACAGTGATTAATCTGTTGTGTATTAATACCGTTGAGCATTTTGCAAAACTGAGTCGTCGTTATTCCTTCCTTAAACAGGCTCTTCAACTCCTGTAATTCCGCTTCCTGTGCTTTGTTCACTAAGGCTAACCTGGTTTTTTCACGAAACTGCTCTGCCCATGCCATAGCCGCAACAGGGGGATCTTCGAAATTAGGTAATACGCAGACAGGCCGTGTTGCTTTCTCTTCCAGCTCCCGCCAGCGAGTGGCGACTTTATAGCGTAGCGAAATGCTGTAGCCCATGACCAATGTCATGGTTAAATCCTGGTCAAGCACATACTCTTGATAGGTGCGCCCATTGGCGTCTTTATAATCAGCCGAAAACTCGGCCGATTGAATGTTGATCGATTCGAACATTTTTCGACAATCATCGAGAACATGTTTATGCTGTTTGCCCGTTAGTTGAGCAATTTCACGGCTAGACATTTTTACCTGTTGATAGATATTAATGACATTTGACATGCAGAAATTCCTTATCCTGAATTTATGTGGTGATTAACTCATAAGAAGTGTGATTTGCGGGCACTTCCCACCCTATGACCGAAAAGGTACCTATTTTGGGATAGCTCCAGCGTGTTGTGTGTTTATTAACCGACTGACTGTCTGTCAATTGGTTCCTGAACGCTTTAAGCTCTTCACCTTCTACCTTGTGGTAATGCTTACCCGCAATGAACCTTTCTTTGTCCCGTTTAAAATTTTGCTGAATATTATTACTATCCGTACCGTATCCTTGTGCCAACAGTTCGGTGGTGATAACACGTTGTTTGTGGTAGGTGATCACCGGTAAGTTTTCGGAATTTAATGGGGCTTGTTGATGAATATCAATGATATTTGGCATGCAAAATTCCTCACAAATGAATTGCGATTCATAAAACCCCTGTAGGTTACAGGGGTAGGGGATTAATTATGTCTTGGTATTGCGCCGACGGGGAGCTGGGCTTTTAGGCTTCTATTAACAAAATTGGCGAATATCATCCCATCTTTGAAACGATCACAAAGACGATAAGCTAAAGGTGAATTTAGTTTTACTAATGCTGGATATATTTCATGCCACCACGCATCAGAAATGACGGTGAAATGTTTCATAAATATTTGAATATGATAGCAATCTATTTCAATCTGAGTGGGTTTGCTATTGTTCTTGGATATTCTTGAAGTATCGTACAATTCAGCCTCCATGCGATTAAATTCTGCAACGTAGGCTTCTTTAAATGCTGCTGCTCTCTTGCCGGTGAAGCCCATAACCAGGAAGATGAAGCCGTCTTTGGTCATTTGGTAAAATTTAGATTTTCGGGTTGCACCATTGCCGATAGTTACAATCTGAGCATCAGCCGAAAAGTTGGCTGATGTAAATGTCTGCGAGCAGTCCAATTTTTCTATCTTGGCAATAACATGTTTGTGCTGCTTACTGAAGTAGTTTGCAAATGCCTGTGAGGTAGTAACAACTTTACCGTTATGGATAGTGATTTCAGGGGTTAATGCGAATATTTGAGTAGTCATTTTTACATCCTCTTTGTTTGTTCATTACCCCATGTTCATCGGGGCGGTCGGGCACTTGAACACCGCAAAGAGACGGCCAGTAGATTTCCCTCCTCGGCAGAGGTGTTATATAGCTACTCGCTACCCGACCATAATACTCTATGGACGTAAAAAAACCGCATAACTTTCGGGCGCGGTATCCGCTCTTTGAAGGTGTGTTCAGCACCTGTAGCGAATGTAGCTTACAGCTGAGTAACAGTCAACCCACGCTAGTTTCTCATTCAAATTATTCGTCAATATTTGCGAGGCAGCATGAAGATTTTCTCCAACTCGCTGCTGCTATTATGTACTTTAGTAACCCTCCATCGCTATTTGCATCGCTCTTGCCTTCCGAAATTCCGGTAATCCACTGCCTTCGTCACGGTGGGTTTTTCTTTTTTGCTCTTTATCTGCTAATTTTCCACTGTGGTAATCAATAAACGTCTGGTTAACCATGATCCGAAAGTCAGGGCGTATCCAGCCTGCGTATTCAACAGCAAGGATTTCATGAGCGTAGGTGCCTGGATTTTTTCCACCATGTTTAACATTGATGACTTTATGAGCAAAGCCCGAATTCGGGCTTTGACTATTCTTCAAGAGGCTGGACTCTAATTCTGTCATTAATTCCCGAGCCTGAGCGGTGGCAAGCCATTTGGAAGGGCGTTTATGTTCACCTTCGCTACTTGCTTTATGAATATAGCCGCGACTGTATAAATTGATTGTGAAATTTATACTAATGCACTGATATTAAATAATATTTTTTAAAAAATCAATCATATTACATAGCCACTGCTATAGCATTGAGGTTAAAACGGTTCTCTTCATCGGTTGTCACTGCAACACCTGCAACGACGGGCAGATTTTCTTTAGACATAATCAGTTTTCCTTGATTGATTTGTTTATCTGGGAAGGTGTAAATAGGTTTACACGAATGTTTATTGCGCACGATATTTTCTAACGTTGTCTGGTGACAGTGAGCTAATGGCAATTTATGGGCGTAAAAAAACCGCACTACTTACGTATGCAGCATTCGCTAGTTAAAGTTATTTAACACCTTTAACGAAACATTCCCCCGAGGCTGAATCATCATTCAGCCCGTCCGGGTATAGCAGGTGCTAAGACACCTTAATGTAGCAATACTTCAATATCTTTAATATCTTGGTCAGAAAGTCCAGTATATTTTTTAATCTTTTCTTTGCTTGCTCCGTCAGCAAGAAGTTCTTTCGCGATTTTTAAGGACGCTTGTTTTTCTCCCTGTTGCATGCCCTGTTGCATGCCCTGTTGCATGCCTTGTTGCATGCCTTGTTCTATGCCGCGTTTTTCGCCCCGTTTTTCGAGTTGTTGTGCAAATGTCATAATGTCTTCCTTTGCTTGTGGAACGGAATTAAGCCACAGTGCTAATGACTTGTCCAGCTCATCTGATTCTGCCAAATCACTGGCTCTACCACATATTTCAATAAAGTACCTCAGTACGTCTTTGAAATAGTCACGGCTCACTTGTGTGTAAATTGTAGTCATTTTCTCTTCAGATAACAACGCCTCTAACCAGGTGAGGGGAGATTGCTTTTCGCGGTAGTGTTTGAATAAGATTTCCATCACTGACGCTAAACCATGTCGATTTATCTCTTCATCTGACATGACCGTTAAATCAATCAGTTGAAAGGGCTTCAGGGCCAATTTTTTTGCTAATTTTGGCTCCTCAAAACATTCCCAGATTGCTCGTGAGTGGGGATAAGGCGATTTTTCTCCGTGATAGAGCACTAAGGGCAACACAATCGGCAATTTTTTATGACCCTGCTTTAAGTGGTAGTTCATCAACTCGACAACGTAACAGAGGATACGAAATGCCATCATTTCATCATCACTGCTTTGATGTTCCGCCAAAATATAGATGTAGCTCAGTTGGCCTTTAATCTTACAACTGAAAACCACATCGCTATACAGTGTATCAGGCCATTTAGGGGATAACTCGTTGGGTACCATCTTTAACGTGGAGATATCAATTAACTTCAGGATCCTCTTTGGAAGATGTGCCTTCAACCAATCCAACGTAATCTGTTGATGCTGTAGGGTCCCTTTAAATAATTTGTCATGAGGCTTCGATATGTCAGGCACGGTCTCTCCCTGTGGTTCTCTCTACAATGTGGCGTTGATATTATCGACAGGCAACTCTACGCGTATTTCATCCGCTAAACGATCACTTTTTTTCAGTGGCGTTATCTTCATGCCACTTTTCCATACGTTTTAATCTGTTCGATTTCATCTTCAAGTTCCTGCAGAAATTTTCGCACTTCTGTTTCAATTTCCTTGCCCAGTGCCTCATCAAAGTGAATGCGCTTTTTGAAGTAGGCTAATGTGTCAGGCAGTCGATTATCATAGCTGACAAAGTCACACCATCTTCGCCCCGTACACAGCATTTGCGCGTGCATTTGCAGGAGGTATTTTTTTTCGAGTACACCTGTTCTTATCGTTTTCAGATGCGTCCAGGTTTTGGGGCATTTAATCTCGATCAGGCCATCCTCATTAACCAATCCGTCGGGACTGGCCGCAAACCCCTCAATAGTGGGGTGGTCGACGAGACCGACCTCCGTGACCTCTACTGCAAATTCACGCAAGATGTAAGCCTCACGGGCGACGGGTTCCAGTGCCGTCCCGTGCTTCATATCGAGCGTGACAAAGGTGTCTCCCCGTTTCCCCGTCAGACGCTGGCAAATCAGCTCGGCCCTGTATTTTTTTCGCGTTGCTGCGTCGCCTGTTTTTACTTTTGCCATCACCTCTGCCAATTTGCTGGCTGTGACCTTGCCGCATCTTGCAGCAAACCAGGCTTCTGTTCGTTGTTCCATTTTTACCTCGATAAATTGTCTTGTCATCAAAACGGAGAACCGCTCGTAGAGTAGGTCTCTGGTTTGACATCATCTCCCCAGCGACCTCTCGTCAAACCGTGCTTGCAGTTTTCCCGTACACGGCTTTCCGACTGTCTTCTTTCCACAGCGTTACGACGGCACAGGTCGGGCATACCGACTCCCTTCATCTCCGGTTATGGACAGGCTGTACAGCTTAAACAGCCCGTGGTAATCGTAGAACCAGGACGGCGGGTGGTCCCTCCACCCCTTACCCCGTTTCTTGTGCTTCTTCCGCAACATGATGCAGAGTGTCCATATCGTGTAATTCGCTATGCTCAAGAAATGCTTCCTTGAATTACCTGTCTTGAAGTAATTCCCCCATCCGCGAAGAATCGGGTTTACCTTTTCTTTCACCAATGTGGGCCAATCCCAGTGCTGCCCTTTTCGGACAACATCACGGATTTTCTGCTTAACAGACTTCATAGCCTTGGGAGTCGGATAGTAAAAGGTCTTCAACTCGCCCGTCACTTTCGATGGTTGAACTGCGAACCTGTGACCTAGAAAGTCAAACGGCTCTTTCATGGCATTAACTATCCGCGTTTTCTTGGCATTAAGCGTCAACCCAAGTCGGTCTAAGACTTTCTTGGCCTGATCCAGATAAAACTCCGGGCGCTTGCTGCACAAAATCACAAAATCGTCGGCATATCGCACGATATGAGCATCATGCGGACGTTTACCGAACGCCTTTTTCTCCCACGTCGAATCAAGCCAGTGCAGGTAGAGATTAGCGAGCAAGGGAGAAATTACTCCGCAAACAATAGTGCAAACTTTCGCGTAAGCTGGGGCCTGCGTTTTCACCGGCGCTGCCTCAAGTCTGGTCATCCGGATGGGAGCATCACTGAGTTTTCCCTCGTTATTGAGACTGATAACGGCACACGGAGTGACCCTCAGCAATGAAACCGAAGCCATTTTCACAACACGTACGTATCACTTTCGAGCCCAGCCGGTTTTCTGACGACCAGCTGACGGATGTTTATGAACAGCTGACTCCCGTTAACCACCACGTGCTTACCCCTCACGACCAGGCCCAGGCCAAACCTCACCGGGCTCCTGCCCGCTCAACCGCTAGACGGAGCAAAATGTTATGAACAAGGCACTGGTCGCACTCTACGCCCGCGTTTCTTCCGGGCAACAGGTAAAAAATGGCACCATCGGCAGTCAGCTTGCAGCAATCAAGGACCGCATCCGTGAGGACGGCCACGTGTTGCCTGACGCCATGCTCTTTATCGATGATGGTGTCAGCGGTGCTACACTTATCCGCCCGCAACTAGAGCGCCTGAGGGACTACGCGGCGGCAGGCGATATTGAATGCCTGTACATCCTGTCGCCCGACAGGCTAGCCCGTAAATACGCCTATCAGGCTCTGCTGATGGAAGAGTTCAGCGCCTGCGGCGTGGAGGTTATCTTTATCTGTCACACCCCCGGCGACACGCTGGAAGACATGATGCTTCTGCAGATGCAGGGGATGTTTGCTGAATATGAGCGGGCAAAGATTATGGAGCGCAACCGGCGTGGTAAGCTTCACGGTGCACGCTGTGGTAATGTCGGTGTCCTTTCCGGTGCACCTTACGGTTATCGGTATATCCGCAGGCAGCCGGACGGGACACCCGCACAGTATATTGTCAACCTTCATGAAGCCTCCGTGGTCAGGAAGATATTTAGTTGGGCTGGCATAGAGCGCCTGAGTCTAGGCGGTGTGGTCAGACGTCTGGCTGAGAAAGGCATAGAAAGCGCCACCGGCAAACCCGGCTGGGACCGCAGTACGGTATGGGGCATGTTAAAGAACCCCGCTTACAAAGGACTTGCTGTGTTCGGAAAAACGAAAAACTGCGCCCCCCGTCCCCGGGTGAGAGCAGCGCGCAACAGTGCAGATATCCTCAAGAACGGTTATTCAGTAATACGAAGTAAGCCGGATGACGGCATCGGGATCCCTGTGCCTGCCATCATCAACAGCGCTCTTTTCTTGACGGTCAACGAACAGCTGGAAGAAAACCGCCGACATGCACGACAGGGGCGCCGGGGAGCCGCTTATCTCTTACAGGGGCTGACTGTGTGCGGCCACTGTCGCTATGCGTATTATGGCAAAAAAGTCAG
This sequence comes from Candidatus Fukatsuia endosymbiont of Tuberolachnus salignus, assembly GCF_964030845.1. NCBI lineage: Bacteria > Pseudomonadati > Pseudomonadota > Gammaproteobacteria > Enterobacterales > Yersiniaceae > Candidatus Fukatsuia > Candidatus Fukatsuia endosymbiont of Tuberolachnus salignus. Next base: position 1,865,554 of record NZ_OZ034983.1, on the reverse strand, counting down.
TAAATCTGCGGCAAAAGGGGGGGCGCAGTATTCTTATTACCACTGTACTGGGACGGATGCTTACCGCTTTGGGGGCATTCGGGTGTGTGACAATAAACAGGTCAGGACATCCATGCTGGATGAAACGGTCTGGGCACAGGTCATTGCGCTGCTGTCTGAGCCGGAACGGCTGAAAAAAGAATATGAGCAGCGTCTAACGCAGGCGTCAGAGCACAGTGGACAGACCGCAGATGCTGAGCGTCTGAAAAAGCAAGAAAATCAGCTAAACGTGGGGCGGTCCCGATTGATTGATAGTTTTGCCGAAGGGCTGATTGGCAAAACAGACTTTGAACCACGGATCAGAGTGATGACGCTCAGGCTGGCGGAACTTGCGCGCCAGAGAGTGAAGGTGAAACAGGCCACAGAGAACCAGCATGAGTTGCTGCTACTGGTTAACCGGGTGGAGGATTTTGCTGCTGCGGTCACGGAACGCCTGAGTACGGACGATTTTCTGATGAAGCGAGAAATTCTGCGTGCGCTGGTGAAACGGATAGAAATTTATCGTGATGAAATTGTGGTGGTTTTTCGGGTGAATCCCGGGAATGATACCAGCCTGGAAGCAGGATCAGACAAAACATATGGCAGAAGTTTGCCAGATTGTTTGCGGAGTAATCACTCCCCCTTGCGGCGTACCGGTCGTCTCCTTCCGGATTTTCATCTCTTCCATCGCTCCAGCTTTAAGCCACATCTCGATCAGCTTTACAACCGAGCGATCAATGACTCTGGTTCGAACGGACAGCAGTAATTTATCGTGCGGAATTGTGTCAAAGTACGACTTCAAATCCGCATCTACCACCCAGTGGCACTTGAAATTCAGCCACTTGTAGATTTCCCGCAATGCTTGTTGTGCATTCTTCCGAGGCCGGAAGCCATACGAGCAATCCTTGAAGGTAGCCTCAAAAAGAGGTTCGATAACAATTTTCACCGCTGCCTGAACAACACGATCTGCGATAACGGGAATGCCTAGAGGTCTTTGCGTTCCGTCAGCCTTGATAGATAGGAATTTTAATAATTTGGTTTTATTGTCAAAAACAGAATTGGATCAAAAAATAAACGATATTATTTTCAAACTTTAGGGTTATTCTCCTTAACGTAGAGAGTCCCGGGTGATAATAGGGTCATTTTCGTTTAAAAAACCAGCATTTTCGAACGCGAGGCGCCCCTTCCCTGCAGAGGCTAAATCCCCTTCATTTTTGCCAGAGATTCATGGTGAAGCATTAACTGATGCCACGGCAAGCCTGATGTGATACCGCTTAGCACCAAACGAGAGCCACACAGGATGCACTCATGAGGGCCAATACGACTTAGGCGTTTTAACATTGCCGCATAAGTGATGTTGACGGTTTTTTCTTTTTCCTGCCCCAACAAAGCATCTATAATCGGCAGCAGTGTAGTCCGACGGCGGGGCGCTAAAAAACCATAATAGCGGACCATCCTAAAATGTTTATCCGGAATGTGGCTAATAAAACGCTGAATAAACTCGTCCATACTGAGGTTAAGTTTTTCTTGCTCTCGGGTTTTATGACTGAGGTAGCGATAGGTCACTTCCTGGCCGTTATAATGTTCCAGCCGGGATAACGACACCGGAGGCTTTTTTAAATAACGGCCTAAATAATTGAGCGTTTGCTGGGCATTGTCTGTCGGCTTTGCCAGGTCGATATTCCAATGCCGTTGGTAATGGAAATCCAGAAACTGCTCCCGTTGACCCAGCCTCGTGAGGGTTTGTGATAACTCCGGTGGTAATTGCAAGGTATCCCACTGTTGACGAAGTAGTGTGATAATCTGATAACGCCACTGTTTCATCAACGTTTTTCCGCTAAACGTGATTTTTTTCCATTTTTCGGCATTGTCATCGAGTCCGCCACAGGTCACCGAAAGATGCACATGAGGATGCCAATTCAGCGCTCGCCCATGCGTATGCAACGCCGTGAATAGGCCAGGCAATAGGTTTTTTGGCTGGCAAAAATCTAAAATAACCTTGGCAGCGAGACGACTGAGATGCGTTAACAGCGCACGATTTAGCTCAAACAACGGCCAGAACTCACGGGGAAAAGTGAACGTAATGTGTTGCCATTTTGTGATGGGAAGCACCGTGCGCTGTTTGGCCACCCACCGCTCTGTGGCTTTCTTACCACAGGAAGGGCATGAACGGCTGTGGCAGGTAAAGCAAATCCGTTTGGTGTGCGTACAGCCTGCCTTTTGACAGCGCCAGCTGGCAAACCCCAGCGCCGATGTTCCGCAGGAAAACAGTTTAATCAGATTATCGACCACCACCGGCCGTATTTTATCCGCATGAGCACAATAGTAATTCCACCACGCATGACCGACCTGAAAAGGATGACGCAGTTTACGGTTCATCTTTCGGCTCAAGCATCACGGGTGTTCTAGATCAAACGACCGACACTCCGGGCAAAAATAGACCGCATTCATTGCAGACTCTGCGGGAAAGCGAGCCCAGAATATTTCCCAAAACGTCTCTGTAATGAAAAGATTATCTCCGCCAGTAAAGGCCTGATGCGTTTTCTGATAAGGCATGGCTAAGGCTTTAGCAACCTCTTTCAAGGTCTGCTTCACCATTTTGGTATGCGCTGTTTGATGTGAGTGACAGATATTTTTAGGCATAACACCTTAGCTGAACGAGTAACGGGACCGGCTAATAGATAACACCGTTTCTTCAAAAAAATCAAGAGATAACAGACTACTTCACGTCGCCGACCTTAGGAGGCAGCCTTGATAAAAGCTCCGGATGGAGCAGCCCATGTCGCTCTTTTCAATCGCGTCGCGTTGGGTGTGATTAAACAGCACAAAGGTAAACAAGATAGTATTGCCAGTAAACGTAGACGAGCCGCCTGGTCAGCCGATTTTCGTAGTAAACTTATTTTTGGTTAAAAAATCAGCAAAGTGGAATCCCGCCCTGATATAAAACCACGGATAGTTTTTATCCAGAAGTTGATGAACGTTCTTCGATTAATATAAGCGTTTTTACTTTTAAGTTTGCTTATAAGCGGCAAAACGAGATACCCATTAAAATAAGTGGATTAAATATAAGGATTGCTAGTTGTGAGATCCTTACTCCTAATGTTACTGTGCTACTTGGCAATGTTTTAACGAAATATTTTTCGGGGATTGGCCGTTATGCAGCCGATCGAAAATTCAAAATTTTACTAAGCTGTGATCCTTATTCTGAGGTTCGTTTAACCCTAAACGGTAAAACGGTGAATAATCTTTCTGATGTACTTGAATTAGAACCATCGCTCCATGCTGTTGTTGCTGACGATGTAGGAATACAAATACTGCATGAAGGCAATCCGATGATGTTAAGAAGAAGAATTGAGGTACCCGATGGTGCTATCTCCGAAGAGATTAAAATTCCATGTGTTGCTCGCTACGTTCAAACAAAAAATGTAATTAAAGGTGGCCAGGCTAACAGCCATGTCACTTTTACCGTCCATTATAATTAAATTATTAGCTAGAAAACCGTGCCGTAAAACTTTACCTTTCAGATTGAAATTTTACGGCATACCCGATAAAAATATGACTCAACGACAATATGATCAACGACGGCTAATATTAAGCGCGGAAAAACTCTGAGCTACCGGCATGATCTCGATACGGTTGATGTTGACATGAGGAGGCTGTTGACTGATCCAGAGCACCGTATTGGCGATGTCTTCTGGGCGAATAAATTCCACTCCTTGGTAAACAGCAGCCACTTTAGCATCATCGCCTTGAAATCGTACGTTGGAGAATTCAGTATCACCACATAGACCCGGCTCCACGTTGGTGATACGCAGGGGTGTCCCGATTAAATCAGCGCGTAAATTGAGGCTAAATTGTTTGACAAAGGCCTTGGTGGCACCGTAGACATTTCCTCCAGGATAAGGGTAATTGCCAGCAATAGAACCCATATTGATCACATGACCTTTACCTCTATCGACCATGCCTGGTAGCAAAAAATGTGTCATCCGTATTAACCCTATAATGTTGGTTTCAATCATCTTTTCCCAGTTTTCTAAAGAGGCTTTATGCGCAGGTTCCAGACCAAGTGCCAGCCCTGCATTGTTGACCAGTAGATCGATATTCTTCCACTCAGTTGGCAGCGAGGAGAGGGCTGCTTGAGTAGAAGCCTCGTCTCTGACGTCAAAGGCTAAGGGCAAGAAAGCCTCCTTACCCTTAGCCTTCTTCAGCTCATCATGCAATTTTGCCAGGCGTTCGGTTCGGCGCCCTGTACCAATAACTCGCCAATCTGCATGTACTAAAGTTCTACTAATCGCTTCTCCGAAGCCAGATGTGGCACCTGTTATTATTGCAATCCTACTTTCCATATTTTTCTTCCAAAAGTAAATATCAAGAACGTACTTTGCCAGAAGATAACACAAATAAATACAAGGATATATTATTAATCACATTTTTTATCCTCAATAGGATATAAAATATTATTAATTCATTTATATTCGTCATTTTACAAAACTCGGGCCGTATATAATATGAGATGAATTTCATATATAATAAATAAGAAGGCTAAGATAAGCCAACTCAGTTATTATAAAAAATTCAAAATATAGATAATCATTATCATCTCTATGAAATAGCATTTCATCATGCCAACTGTAATCAATTCCTTGATAAATATAATGATGATAAGTTGTTTTTTAAACAACATGAATATGCCATTTCCTTTCTGGATATTGATGTCATATTGCTTGATCTTCCGGTAGATGAGGGTACTGTCGCCAATAAAGATCCTCGGAAAATCGAGAAAATGGCAATCTTTTGCATTAAACTAGGACTCCAAATGAAATAATGAGATGAATAAAAGGTAGAGCAATCAGTAGAGTTCTTTCCAAACCCTACAAATCCAATTCATAGTTATAAATTCCGGCAATTAAATTGAACCGCAGTCCAAATCGCTTTCGTCTATTTCGATATTTATTTGCAATACTTTTAAACCGTTTTAACATGTCCAATGACATTCTCATTCAGAACTCGCTGACTTGATAGTGCCCTATTTTTTTATCCTCAATAGTCAGTGGGCATTTTTTTGACTTTTTCTTTGGCAACGCACTATTGGCATGCCGCTTATCTAACCTTTGATAACCCGTATCCGTCAATACCTTGGTGCTCGTTTTAAAGTGAATATTGGATGCTTTAAATAACCGAAAATCGGGGCGCTTTCCATTACTGAAATTTGTACAAATAACACATCGACTGGCCTTATCTACGACAATCTGGCTTTTTAAGGTACGTCGTTTCTTTTTCCCTAAATAGTACTTGCGGTGCTTTTTTGATTAGCAAGACCTCTTCGAGGATAAGTTTTGGGTCGACCTCCGCGTGCTCTCTTTGCCGTTCGGGAGCCCCCAAGTAATTTAACCCTCTCATCAAACCTAGCCCTTTTTACACCTGTTAAACGCCGAAATTCTTCCGCTGACAATGGGCTAATGGCTTTCAAATTCATTCTATAAATCTTCCAGAGGTTTTTTTAAGAACGTTATTCTCATATATTCTCTTGGGTTTGGAAGGAACTCTAGTAAACTGTTTGAGGAATACCCTATTTTAACCTGAGTTTGAGATAAGCCGACTATTTTATAATGTGACGATATTTTTACAATGCAGAGCTAATTTTGGTTTGGATGGTACAAAGCAGTAAACGACGATGCTATCGAGTAAATTGACGATAAAATTCTGTGGTGAGTGGTGACGAGTATGCTCTATTTGGCACATATTTTTTAGTTGTTCAAAAACGATTTCAACCAATGACCGTTCGAATAGAACCTTGTCTGACACGTGATAAACCCGCCAGTAAAATAGCTCGAGCGGCGTTGATTCTTGATGTGGAAACCTACCCTGACGCGTCTCAATACGAGCGAGCCCAACGTATGGGAGTGAGCGCTAGAGGTATCTGCCATGCGTTAAAACGGGCAGGGTTTAGCTATAAAAAAAACATTTTATCATCCAAAAGCCAACGTCCAATCCCGAGAAGATTTTCAGGTCAAGATCCAGGCCTATGAAGCCAGCGAGCCCCCCATTATTTACGTGGATGAAAGCGGTTTTGCTCATGAGATGCCCCGCCTCTACGGCTATTGAGCTAAAGGTAAGCGGTGTTACGGTCAACATGATTGGCACGCTAAAGCGCGTACCAATGTCATCGGCGCTCAGCTTAACGGAAAATTAACCACCGTTTGTGCCTTTGAATATAATATCAATAGCGATATTTGTTATGCGTGGGTAACCCAAGACTGACTGCCAAAAATCCCTCAAGGGGCTGTCATCGTGATGGATAATGTGAGCTTTCACAAACGCCAGGATATCCAGTCTGCTAGACAAAAATCCGGTTTTATTCTGGAATATCTCCCGACGTATTCTCCTGACCTCAACCCAATTGAGCACAAATGGGCTCAGGCTAAAGCCCTTCGTAGGAAACGACAATGCGATATCGACACTCTCTTTTCTAACCCTTTGTTTTGAATCAATTTATACGGCTACAGACATATTGTATGCACAAATTATTGTGATTATCTATGTAAAAAGAGAAACTGTATGTATTTTCTGCCCAATCTTTGATGATGCTTAGTCGCCCGATATTTTTAAAGCTATGCTGTATTTTATTCAAACGTTTATCTCTATACGACACCTGAGAAATTACGTTATCAAATAAAACATCATATTTGTTTTTTTAATATCTAATGCCAACGTTATATTTTTGACGATCACGGTTATTAAGGTTACATTTAATTAAGATAGTACCCTTTCCCATTATTATTTTACTGTTGGGGATGAAAATAAGAGGAGGCTCGGTGTTTACTTGTATTTCAGGAATAATGATTATCTCCTTACCTTGCTCTCTAAGCCATTCATCTTTTTCGATGTCATCCACATTGTTTTGATCGTCAATCACTAAAATTCTGGTAGCGGTTAGTTTTTTATCCCACAAATTGCGTATTCTGAGCGACTCCAGCTTATTGTTCTTGTTTTCGATGGCTAACTTGGCTTCTGGATTATGATCTGTACCAATACCTACATTGTCATTGGGCTTGATAACTATTTTTGGTATAGGCGTATAACCCGTGTTATTTTTCGTAGAGCCATCCCCAAAAAATACAATACCTCTTTTTCCGTCTAGTATGGCTGAACGACATAATAATGATTATGCACTATATTGAGAGAATAAGGCGTCAAGGCTGCAATTTAAGTCCCTTCTTTTGCTTTTGGCTTGTGCCCATTTATGTTCAATGGGATTGAGAGCAGGTGAGTAGGGAGTGAGATATTCAATCCGATGCCCGGCTTTACTGATAGCCTGCTGAATGTCGAGACGTTTGTGGAAACTGGCGTTATCCATCACGATGACACAATGAGGAGGAAGAGTAGGCAAAAGGCGCTGGGTAACCCAGGCGTAAAAAACATCACTGTTAATGGAACAAAAAAATAAGCCGACCGCCATCAGGACGGTTCCCAGTAACGCGCCAATGACATTTGTTCGGCCCTTAGGCTGCCCATCCTGGGTACCCCAACAGCGTTGACCTCGTGCAGCATAACCGTGGGTTCGTGGCCTATCGTGTGCGAAACCGCTTTCATCCAGATAAACGACCGGTTTTCCCTGCTTTTTATAGCAGGCTATCGTGTCCTGGAAGGCACGCCGTGTCTCTTCGTCTGCCTTGGGATGACGCAGGGTTTTTTTTATAGGTGACACCCAGGTTTTTCAGTGCCTGCCAAATGGCTTTCTGGCACACCTGAAAGCGCGCCGCCCGTTCCCGTTGGTAAGCATCGGGATAAAGTGCAACATCTTCAGCTAACGCCACTTTATCAAGCTTACGCCGACGGGGGGAAGAAGCTTTAACCTCGATACGACTGAGCCAGCGAGTAACGGAAGCTGAACCAATGTGGAAGCGTTTAGCGGTCTCTCTGATACTCAAGTTTTCTTGCTCTCGAATACCCAGAACTTTACGGCGAAAATCGACAGAGTGGCTCATCGCTAACTCCCTGTTAAATAATTTAGCTATACATTGTAATCAAAATTAATACGTTACGCTATACTGGTGCTCTATCTCCGGTAATTGTCAATGTAGTTGTCGCCCGGAACATAAAATTCTAGGCCGCTTTTTGGGACTGAATATCGCCTTTTTTTCATGTGATTTCTATGGATTTAAATGCACTTCGTTCACATACTGCCATTTACGTAGTTGACCTGACCCGCGAGTTGGGTTTGCAGCCCGCGCGTTGGTATAGACGCGGCGGCGCTGAGCTAATAGGGCCTGATCCAATCCCGCGTGTCTCTGTGCAGGTGTAACAAATTCAATCCCACTGTGGCGATGCACTGGGTTATACCAGTGCTCGATGTGTTCGACCCAGTCGCGTGCTTCTAGCAGATTATCAAAGGGCTTAACCGGGTAATCAGGGCGATATTTTAATGGTCTGAAGGTCGATTCAGAATAAGGATTATCGTTGCTCACTGAAGGTCGACTCAACGAGGTCGCGATACCCAACATGTCTAGCGTAAACAACAGCGTAGCGCCTTTCATGGGGCTGCCGTTTTCGGAATGGAGGGTGACTTGGCCGGGCAGAATCCCCTCACGCAGGCAAACATCTTTCATCATATCACTGGCATTATCCGCACTTTCTTCGGCATATACCTGCCACCCCACTATTTTACGGCTAAAAATATCGAGGAAAACGTAGAGGTAAAAATACAGTCCTTTAATACAGCTGGGTAGATAACTGATGTCCCCACTGTAGAGTTGATTGGGCGCGTTGGCACTGAGCGCCCGAGGTTTACAACGCGGGTGAGCCGGGCGTTCGGCTCGTCGATGCTTCAGCTGCCCGGCCTCACGCAATACGCGGTAAAAGGTGGATTCTGAGGCGAGATAGCTTCCTTCGTCGGCCAACATCGGAACAATCTGACTGGGAGGTAAATGGCTGAGCTCCCCTGCTAATCTTTTATTTTCCAGCTTTAATTCACGTATTTCATCGCGGGGAGGAGTGCTCTGTGTTCGCTTCGGGTCACAAAAATCCTCACGCCAGCGCGTCAGGTGATGGGCAGAAATTCCCTGCGCCCTGCACCACGCGGCGAGTTCACTTTCTGCTAAGCCATGACTCTGTTGCAAAGCCAACAAGCGGGCTTCAATCGGCCACTCTTCCGGACGTTTCGCTGGGTCAGCTCTTGTCGTCATTTTCTTTGCTCTCGCTGATTCTAACCAACTTCTTAGCTTTCTGGGGGGCAAGTTAAGTTCATCTGCAATAGCTTTAATTGTTCGCCCATTGCGCTGATAAACTTTACACAGAGCTTGTTCTTTAAACTCATCTGAATAAGTCGCTTTTCCCACGATAATATCGCCTCTTGAGTATAATCCTATAAGGAAAATTAGAGGCGACAACTATGCTGACACAGGGGGGTTAACCGCAATGCGTGGACGAGGCAACCCATTGAATTTACCCGGCTAGATTTGTCACCGCTACCCAATACTGGTTAACTGACTGCACCAGGTGCTCATTCCGCAAGGGTGATGTTACTCCGCCCTCCGCCGGAAAAGCTGTCATGGCTTGCGCAAGATTATCAATATTATCCCCGACTAACCGGTAACCCCCTGCCTGTATCACTTCCAGTTTATTCTGCGGCTGCGCGTAGTAATCTTTAACCGTTACACTGTCACCAGCATTTTCACCATCGATAAACAGCGTTAAATCATCCCCCTGTTTCCTCAAACCAATCCTGTCTTTGGTGATATCGACAGAAGTAAAATCCAGGGTGTCATGGCCACCACTTTCCATGATGGTGTTATGGCCATCACCACGAGTAAACTGATAATCATCATCGTCATGACCACCAAACAGTGTCTGGCCTGTGTCGTTGAGTAGCTGGAACTGGCCCTGATCTGACATCAGCCGCAATGGACTATCATCGTCGTTTAACGCCGTTTGTCTGGCCATTTCTTTCAGTAACAGGCTCAATGCCAGCGGTGTGGTACCTGTAATTGCAAGTTTCAACCGGCGCTGCGCGGCCGAATCAACATCATTCAGGCGTATACCGCTGCCAGACAGGTTATCATACAGAATGAGTGCCTTACCGCTGTGCTGCAATGAAAATCCTGCCTCACCAGGCTCAAGCCGGATGATAGAATCGACACCTCGCTCGTCCATGACTATCTGCTGATAATGGCTCAAGAGTGAACCATCAAACCGATAGCGATTTCTGCTGGTAGGTAGAGTAGAAATGATAAGGCTATCTGCCCCCTGCAACTGCGGCAATACCACCTCGCCCAGCTCAGTTGCCGATGTCTGCTGGTTCAGCTCCAGCACCAGATTCCCCTGATCCTGGTGAATAAAACTGTAATTCCCTACACAGGTGGTTTGCTGATCCCCTACCACCCAAAGTTCGCCTGTCGTCTGGTCATGGATATAACTGGCCTTCTGCCCGGCAACCTTACCCAGATAGTGTAAGACGTGTTCAGCATTAACACCCGATGCCCGGAGGATTTTTTTCTCGTGAGCCAGATACCAGCCTAGTGCCTGGCCGGATTGAACCAGCAATCTTATTACTGGCGGTGACGCGTAATGGGGCATCATTGCCTCAATCAGCGAGGCCACCTGTGCATCCTGGCGCGCGTTGACACGCAAGGCAATCAGAACAGGTTTGTCCGCCAGTTTTGCGGTGATCGACAACAAGGCGACCGCACCGTCAGTGGTTTCCAGGCGCAGGTTATTGCCGACGCGCACTGCACTGACATATTTTTGGCCCGAAGCCTGTGGCTGCCAGACCTCAGCATTGCCAGGCAAGTCATCAGGCACCAATGACTTGCTCAGTGTTAGCACAGCATTTTCCGCCTGTGGCTGGCGATATAACGTCTGGCTATCAGCATCAAAAATCCATGCATGGCTGTTGTCATGGCTTAACCCAAGGTAAGTCAGGCGGTGATCGGCATTCAGGTCAGGCCCTCCCTGTATTACCCTGCTCGCCACGCTGTCGTACCAGCTACTGAGCACTTTCCCTGTTCTGTCTTGCATCCCCCATAGCAGCAGATTATCGAATTTATTGTCGTTCTGTGTCGCCAGCAGGTCCAGCTGTGTGGTTAAATTTTTCCGGTGATGATGCAGCCACTCTGAAGCCACGCCTACCAGTTTACCTTTGCCTCCGTCATTCAACAACCATACCGTGCCTTCATTGGTGAGCACAAAATACTGTTGATCACAGGGAATGACAGACTTAACCCCGCTCAGAGGCACCCTGGTTGCCTGGGTGCCAGAGAGTCCATTATCCGCCTGGAAATAAACACAACCCTTCTCCCTTCTAAAAAAGTAGTAGCCTGGTTTATCATTCCTGGTGACGAAAGCCAGCACAAGATCCGACGGCAATGCTGCCTCGCCCAGGTTAGCCTTGACGCAGCCCTTTATCTCCTGACCATCAGAAAACAGCCAGTAGCCCTCACTGGTCTTCTCCTCACCAGAAAGACTGATACTGGCTGCCAACGTCCCTTTAACCTGACGTGTTGTCGAGGTCAACGCCTGTACTGGATTGAGCCACTGATGAGGAGTGAGCCTGGCAGATAAATGGGAAAGATGCTCACCGTCCCGTTTTTTCAACCCGTCTACCTGCTCTCCCGGCCTGCCATCTTCTAACGAATAGGCATATTGAACGCCAGCAGATTGCGGGAAAACCGCGGAAAATTCGTTTCCTGCCAGGTCTTGCAGCTCATTCATCAGTGCAGTATCACCACTCACCCTAACCAGTTTCAGGGCGGCCTCTTCAATTTGATAAATGTAGTGAACATTGTTACCCGCATACTGCTGCTCAAAGGCCAGGTAGAGCTGGTTATTGTCTTGCCAGACGCGGCTTTGGATCACCCTGGTATCGTTACCCAACAGTTGAATCGGCAGATACTGCCGGAGCACCTCACCGGTGGCGATATCCACTTGCCAAACATCGGTGCCCCGATAAAACCAGGCTTTATTGCCGTCAACCCAGGCTAGCTGCGCAGTGCTGAGATACTGGTTGGCTTCAGGTTTGCTGGTATAAATAAAGCGATCTGTACTCACCTGATAAAACGCCCTGCCAACATTCCTGCCTGTAGCCGGCGGCCGATAATTTTCCACTGTTATAAAGGAGTTGTGATTGCCGGGATCTGAGTGGTTGGTTAATAACCTGAGGTGCTGGTGCAACGCCTGCCAGTCAGTAAAGCGACTGCCATCGGTTTCCTGTAAGGTTTTACCCTGTTGATCACGGTCGAGAGTAAAAATCTCATTTTTGTTATTTATCACGGAAATGGTGCCACAGGGCTCAGCAGACAGGGTGATTTGTACGCCACCAACCTGCAACTGGTTGCCGCGGATAACAACCTCATCAGCACCCAGTTGACGCCCATCCAGTACCCAGCGGGTGGCAGAGTTGCCTGACTGTAAAGATAAAGAAACCCCAGGCTGCAGACTGATGCGGTATTCGCCACCGTCACCGGCAAACTGATAAGATAATTTCCCCTTAATCACGTCAGGCAGTTGCGGCACAATAATATCGCGGTTCTGCCCGTCTAAAATGACATTGACCGCGGTGGCTTTAATTTCATGGGTAATTTTATGGATGATCCGTTCAGAAGGAAAAGCATAAAAATCATAGTCAAAGCGCCCGTCTTGCTCCAGCCGCCGCAACACATCAAACCCCCTATCACGACGCAAAGTACAAAAGGGTAGAGCCATATACTCATAACGAATATAAGAGACGGCGGTGGTCGGCAGGATCAACGGGCCATCACCCGGAATAAAGCTGTGTTGTGCCTCGGAATAACCAATGCCTTCACGGATATTGATCGCCTCATTTTTATTAGAGTTAAGCTCTCTTGCGGGCCAATAGAAGAAGTAATTACTTTTGCTAGAACCCACTGAGTATTCAGGATCGTTGCGATAAATATATTGGCTACCCAACGTCAGCTGCCTGTTTTTTAAATCCAGTATTTTGATCACCGCACCCGGTATGGGCTCCATCACAGAATAGCGACTGCCATCTGCCAGCGTTCTCGTCACTTGCCGGTAGCCACCCTGTTTATACGCCTCATCCAGATCGGCAAAATAGTCACCCACCGCCTGGGCTTTAGCGGTAACGGCACTAAAGGCTTCTGCCAGTGCGGTAAAACCTATCCCCAGCCCGGCCAGGGGCACCGTCAGCACACCCGCGCATGCCCCTGCCGTAGAAGTGGCCCCCGCAAACCAGCTGAACGCAGTGGTGGCCAGCGACGCTGAATCAAAAGCCAACTGGGTGCCAAAAACTGCGCGCTGGGCTTCATTTTGCGCACGGGAAAGCTCAATGCTATCCAGCACCACATTGCCCAGATTGAATAACGTGCCGAGCCCCTTGCCCAGATGTGCCAGCGGTGACATCTTGCTGGTCAAGGTATTACCCTGGCTGATAGCCACTGCTGACCGGTACAGTGTGGTGATCTTCGCAATATCTTCCGCTGTACTGTGAGCCATTTGTGCCAGGCCAACATAGGTATGTACCTGTAGGGCGGTATTTAATGTGCCAGGCATTTCATCGCCAGCAACAGCAGTGCGGCTTTTACTGGCAAACCAGGGGATCAGCATTTTTACCAGTATGCCCGCATTTAGCCCATCGACTCCCTCAACATCAGTGACATCAGGCAATGAAATGCGTTCCCCCCCGGCAATGTGATATTGTTTGCCGGCCTTCGCCAATTGTTCATTATAATGCTGAATAAAATCAACGATACGCCGATCATCGATGGTGAATTTACGCCGGGCCTGAAAGGGATCAGTCTGATGAATGAACTCGATAGTATAGACCCTGTTCCCCTGCGACAGATCGTTGCTGGTATCACCAGGCTGCAAACTACTGAATACCGGTAGCCACTCTTTTGGCGATAACTGGTTTTTTCTGTAAAACCCGGCCATAGCTGGATAAAGTGCTTCCGCCTGATGAAGAGAGGTAAGCAGCTGATTTTTTTCATTTAACTGACTGATTTTCTGGTCTGAATCCCCGATATCCCAACCGCTTATCTGAACCGCAGTAGAGACTAATTTTCCTGAGTTTTTGTCCCAGCGCAGGATTAATTTATCTTCACTGATTTTATGCTGCCAATTGTTGTTACTGTCCTGCGTCAGTTTTTGCCCACGGTTATTGACGGCAACCTGTACGCGACGCGCAGAAATGTCCGTACGGATATGCTGGGCATCCAATGACAAAGCAAGTTGTTTTGCGTAATCAGTTTCAGTCGCCATCAAACAGGCTACCAGGCTGACATGTTGAGGTTTGCTGTTAACGTTATATTCAGTGCTAAGCAGGGTACGCAGTGCGGCGATCTTTTCCGCAAGCTCAGTCGCGCTGTATCCCGCCAGTCTGTTAATGCCATCTTTATTACTGCCATGTCCCACCACTTGCCAACGCAGGTTTGTTTTCCCTTGCAGAATAGAAGGATCACCATAAACTACCCGAGGCATTCCCTCGGCATCCAGCTGAACCAGCACCGAGTGGGCTGGATGTTTACCGGCCAGCCTAGCGGCTGCATTCATGACCACAGATTCATCTTCAAGCTGAAGAATGATCTGGCCATCAAAGCGGCTGGCTTCTCCAGGGTTGTCAGTATTCACTGTCAGCTGGCTCCAGCTGTTGACATTATCCCTTTTAAGATCAGGCGTATCACTTAACGGGAAGTAACCCTCTTCATGGTAGTGTTCATCACTATTTATTTTTGCTCGGGTTAAACCCGGTATGACACCATGACGTTGTTCAAGATCATTGACATGTAATAGAAAATCACCCAAAACCCGCGGTAACGGGTTCTCTGGTGTTAATTCATTCGCTGCTGTGTCGATATTTTTCAACGCGACCAACCTGGCTCCTCTTGGCCTGGCAACCCGCCTTGACTGCGATTTATCATGGCTATAAACCTGAAACCCAAGCTGTTGCAGGAGGCTTTCTTTGCCTTCTGAAAAGGCATTCATGATCAAAACCTTCGCGCCCTTTTCGGTAGCAGGTATAACGTACTCGTCAATTTTTTGAGCGAATTCAGCTTCAGATAAATATTTATCACTAAAATGACCACTTAATATGATTAAGTCTCCAGGGCCTATATCGTCCCGTTTAAATAATTCCCAGCCATCTCCATGCAGAAATTCTGTTGGCCTAGCTTTATTTGCATGAATATGGCTAATAAAATTCAGTTTTTTATCATTCACCCTGGTATTAAATACCTGTAAGTAGCGGTGTTTATCCCTTGTCAGGATAGACAAGGGCAAGTGAATGGTTTCTTCTCCTAAAGCAGGCAGGTTTCTTATCCTAACCGTATCACCATGATTGCTGGCATTTTGCATAATATAGAATAACGCAGCGAAATTTGCGTTGAAGTGACTTTTTAATTCCTGAAGGGTGGTTATGGTACCATCTTGATGGTGAACTGCTGCGGCAGGCTCATTAAAGACGACTTTTTTATTTTCTATTGATGCGAAGCTGTTCATTTTTTCGTAAAAATATTCATGCAGGTTTTTACGAAACGCGGATCCCTTACCTTTTTTGCTGAATTCAATTAATTTCTGTGTTTTTACGTTTTCATCTAAAGCAATATGACGTAATTCAGGAAAAAGATCGTCAAATTTTATTATCAGTTTCTCATTAAAATTAATGCCATGCCTTTTGCCAATCGCCAGTATATCTGATTTGATTTCCTCAATGGCTTGCAGAACCTGTTCTGGATCCTCAACAATGGCTTTTTGTGCCCGCACAAGCCAGGGATTAACATCATTTAATATCATTTCTCCCTTAAACCCCAGTGCCCTTACCCAGTTAGAATAAGTGCCTGATCCCGACATCGGCTCTATCACTCGCCTGATCACAGGTTCACCACCAACCCTGTGATTGACCACATCTGCAATCAGTTTACCGTTATAATTTGTTAATTCGGTGGCGACATTGCCTGGCATCCGAAAAAATTCCAGGCCATGCAGGTTAAGCTGGATACCCTGCCGGCTGAGTGCTCCTGCTTTTTCTTCGTTGGTTTTGGACGCATCATTTAACAGGCTTTTCGCTGTATTCCAGAATTCACGAGAACGTTTACCCTGGGGATCCCTGCCAGAAACAGGATAAGCCGGATCATTTTCATGCCAGGTACTATCCGTGGAAACATAAGGTTCATATTCAGATCCGTTTAAACCATACTGAATGCCTGAGATTGTAGAGGTGGATGGCTGCTCCCGAGATGTCTCAGGTGCGGCGACTCTGGCTTTTTTGGCTGGCGGCCCTGCGGGTTTTAACTGCGGTGATTGTCCAATGGCAGAGGGTGCTGGAAAGGAAGAGGTATGCTGAATGACAGACGGACGTTGGCCAGATGTGTGCTGAATGACAGACGGGCGCCCAGGAGCCGGTGTGAATCGTATGGCCGTGTTTTCATTGCCCTGGATCGCCTCCCTTCCTAATGTATTAGTCTTCAGGATGTCAGGGTTAATTGACATCGATTTGGCAACGCCAGGGCGATCCTGATCCCCGCCGGGATGACTGCCACCCGTTTCCTCGACCAATTCCCCCATACTGTTCCAGCGCAGGATTAACTTGTTTTCGCTGATTTTGTGGCCCCAGTTGCCAGTGCTGTGTTGCGTCAGTTTGTTACCGTTATCAGTGACAACAACCTGAACACGGCGTGCGGAAATAGCCGTATGAATCTGTTTTTCCTTCAATGACAAAGCGAGCTGTTTTGCATAATCAATGCGTGTTGCCATCGAACAGGCGACCAGGCTGAGATGTTGAGGTTTGCTGTTAACGCTATATTCAGTGTCAAGCAGGATACGCAGTACGGCGATCTTTTCCGCAAGCTCAGTTGCGCTGTATCCCGCCAGTCTGTTAGTGTCACCTTCATCGCTGCCATGGCCCACGACTTGCCAACGCAGGTTTGTTTTCTCTTGCAGAATATGGGGATCGCCATAAACTACCCGATACTTTCCTTGTGAATCCAGCTGCACCAGTACGGAATGGGCCGAATGTTTGCCAGCCAGTTTTGCAGCCGCCTTCATCACTACCGGTTCATCTTCAAGTTGCAAAATGATCTGGCCGTCAAAGTGGCTGGGCTTACTGTCGCTTTCACTGTCGCTATTAACCTTTACTTGGCTCCAGACATCGACATCATCTCTTTTGATCTCAGACATACCCTCAGTGCCAGCATCCAGAGGGTGATACTGATTTTCTTCACCTTTTCCTAGAACAGAAGGGGGTGGCTGTAACGATAGAACATGTGCTTCAACCCATTCACGGGTGCGACCTGATACAGTTGGCACGCCCTGGCCGCTGCTATCGCCCGACAATACAGAAGAGCCTGATTCATTGCCTTCCTCTTCACCAGGCAAGGCAAAACGATCCTCTGCAAAGGGATTATTGGGTGAGTTAATGTCTAGATCACCAGCCTGATAATCGATAAAAGCTTGCAGCGGCACGCCATAGGGCGTGGAAACATGATCCGATGTGACGATATCAGCGATGAGTTTTTGTTCATCCAGATCACTTGAATCAAGAAGATAAATCCTCTCCGGCGTGACGTAAGGAAAATGGGCTTCATCATAGTTTGAATCTTCGTATGTTTCTCCAAGATCATTATCCAGTGCAGAAGCAACATCCTTGCCTTCTGTCACTATGGCATACTGATACGTGGTTTTACCGGTGGTTCGAGCATTATCTGTTCCCCATTCATCAAAAATGTTGTTATTAGCACTGAGGCTGGCACTCCCGATGGTAGCAAATGTGTCAAGCATATTGGAGAAACGCAAAAATTTCCCTGAAGGCCCAAAGCCATAAGTGATCAAGTCAAGGGGCGCTCGATCATCTACACGAAAGACGATGGAATAATTTCCGGCTTTAATTGACTTGCCTTGAACCTTAGCGCCATTCCGGGTTAGCGTGTCCCTGGTAAATTCCTCCATGCTGTGTCGTTTTTCATCGACCCTCATTTTTAGCAGCCCGATAATCTCCGACACTGGCGTGTCTGGATTGACAGTATCAACTGAATAACCTAACGGGGTGAGAACCTGGCTCGTATGCTGACGCCTTTCTGCCGGAGATGGCAAGGGGGGTCTGCTATCTTTCCCAATCTGGCTCATTTCTCGTGTTGGTGCCAGGCCAGCATGCTGAAGGTCACTTTCCTGTGTTGAGGAGGGCGCCACAATATGCAGCAAAGGCTCGTTTGTTTTTTTCATTAGTCGTTTCTTTTTCTTTTTAGGTTCATGGTTAAAAAATAATCGCCATCATGTAAACTTTAATTTTATATTTTAGTTTACAATTAATAATTTGTAATCCAGTTTTTTTATGATGAGCTGATCCAGATTGTCATGGGTTGGACGGAAGAGGCAATATGATAATGAAAACTTCCCCCTATTCAGAGGAGTTTAAAGAAAAGGCGCTGTGTAAGGTATATCAGAGGAATGGACGTACGATTAAGGCTATCGCTGATGAACTTAACTTACCAACCACACAGGACGCTAAGAGGTTGCTTATACCCATTCAACTTGAAGGTATGGGCCCTATGGTTTGGAAATTCTGCCTCTGAGAAAGGGAGCAATTTTTGCCAATGTGCTATCGAAAAATTCAGCTATAGCGTCACGAAATTTTACATTGTAATCAAAATTAAAATGCGTAGCTATATCTGAAAAATCTGTCAAGATTACCTAATATTCAAGTAAAAATTGTTATTATCCCTCAGCTAAAAAGCGATTTTCTTCCATCTTCGCGGGTACTTCATAGTAAAACAATGACCCTTGATAACAAGAAAACGTGGACAGGTACGAGTAACTGGAGAAGTGGTTATTTTCAAGGAGGTAGCGTGTTTCCCGTTTAGTCATGGATTGCATGATTTTGTGATGGCGCAAGACAAGTCGTATAAGTCGACTTGTCTTGGTCTTCTTTTCTTCCGGGCGTTCTCTAGTAACGGTTTTATCTTGTTAAATTTTTCTTCGCTGATGTCGCTTAAGTATTTTTTTCTCATCCTATCAATTTACAGCAACACAGATAAAATTTAAAAAATATTTCGAACCGGCTCTAAGAAAATACGCATTTTTAGCGTCTATCAAACTTTTTTCAATTATCAAACCTATTTGATAATTGAAAAAAACTTTCACATGTGAAAGTTTTAAGAACCCATTCGAAATCTATTATTTATCGCTAATATTTTTCAAAAAACAAACTTATTCACTACATTTTATTGTTACAAGAATTCACAGTGCTTTTTTGCCAGTTTCCCTTATCTTAGCGTCATTCATGACTATTTTTAATAGGTTATAAAAACTGTACTTCCTAAAATTAACCATAGGAAAGTGTTGTAATATCATATTATGATAACTACAATCTTTCACATGTGAAATGGGAGCGAGGCTAGATCACCTATGAAGAATAAAAACAATGAAGAATAAAAACAAAATAGTGAATAGTAGTAAGAAAACCATGACAAAAGTAATCAGCTTTGCTAACCAGAAAGGCGGAGTTGGAAAAAGTACCCTCTGTATTCAGGAAGCATTTTTTCTCTCGATGAAGAAAAACAAAAAAGTGCTCGTATTAGATATGGATGGGCAGGGTAATACTACCTCAAGACTGGCTCCAAGAAATGAATCTAAAGATGGCTCTTACGAAGTAATTTTGTCTGGCACCAAGACTGCTGAGCTTTTTACATCCCACAAGGATAACGTTGAAATGATGAGCTGTCCTTGTGGTGTGGATCTTATCCATACACCGAAAAATGACCCTGATCTATTTGAAATGGAAGCAATGGCTCTGGATCAAGTAATAAATTCAGCTCGCCATTTAAAAAGCCTGTTTGCTAAGTATGATTTTGTGTTGATTGACTGCCCTCCTAGCCTTGGCAGGAAACTTGTGGCTGCGTTGGTAATGTCAACTCATGTAGTCTGCCCTGTGAAGTTGTCTGGATTTGCCGTGGATGGTGTTGAAGGGCTTCTGAAGACCATCATCAATGTCCAGCAAGTCTACAATCCAGACTTAAATATTCTCGGCATCGTGATCAACGATATGGATCGTTCGATGAATCATGACAAAGCGCTGAAAGTACTTCAAGATACGGTTCCAGATTTTTTGTTCCAGAACAAAATTATGCATCGCTCACCTATTGATATTGCAACAACTGATGGTATTCCCGTATGGACGCTCCGTTATGGGCATGTTGCAGCTAAAGAAATAGAAGCGGTATTGGAAGAAATTTTAGAGAAGGTAGAAAGCAATGACGTTAAATAACTTAAAAAGCCTGTCAGATCTTGCTAAAGCCGCTCAAAGTAAAAAAGGTAAAGTAGTCCTGACTGTTAACGTCGAAGATGTAGTTTGTAAAAATCAGGTGCGCAAGCGTTTCCGTAACATCGAAGAATTAGCCGTTACTTTATTGACGGAAGGGCAACAATCGCCAATTATTGTTTTTCCTAAAAACACCGATGGAAAATATGTTATCCAGAAGGGGGAGCGTCGTTGGCGAGCCTGTAAACAAGCTAATATCGAAACCATTGATATTATTGTCAACGATAAACTGCAAAGTGATTTAGATGAGACAGCAGGTGAACTCATTGAAAATATCCAACGTGACAACCTGACTTCGCTCGAAATAGCTCATGCTATTCAAAGCTTCATCGACACAGGTTGGAAACAAAAAGATATTGCAAAACGCATCGGTAAAAATATCTCTTATGTATCAACACATCTATCATTGCTCAAGATGCCTGATTGTGTACGAGAACTGGACGATAATGAAGTATGTTCTGATACAGAAACACTGAATAACCTCCGGCTGTTGTATGAACTGAATGCGGATAGATGTCGTGCTGTTTGTGCCGTATCACGCCATGACGGGATCACTCGTAAGCAAAGTCGTGAGCTTCTCAATGATGCCAAACGAATTAAAGCAGAGATGGAAAATCGTTTCCTTCCAAAGGAACAGCAGGAACATGTACAGCTTCCGCTCAGCAAAAACAAAGAATGGAAGAATATCCGTCCTGATACCCTTACCATCACAGTGAATGTAATGGTTGATGACGATATTAAACGAGGTGTTCTTATGACTGACCGTATGGCGTTGGTTCCAGA